>JBEIHH010000010.1:0-45756 GCA_040381475.1 Crocinitomicaceae bacterium
CGATTCCGGATGGAATAGAAATTTTTGAAACACCTAAGCCTGAATTTCAGGAACAGATGCGAGAAATTGACAGGCAAAAGCGATTAGAAAATCCGGAATTCAAAGGAGCCTTTCACGAGAAAAAATTCAAGCCCAAGAAAGAAACCAAGAAGAAAAAGGAACCTCCGAAAAAAAAGTCGACTACTAGTTCAAAAAAGAAACCCGGCAAACAATTTAAACAGATATACAAGAAAAAATGAGCGACACGACGCAACGAAAATTAGCAGGACCTCTCAACCTGATGCGAATCACAGGAATCATTGAAGGTGTTTCTTACCTGGTGCTGCTTTTTGTGGCCATGCCATTGAAATATTTCGCCGACATGCCTATGGCGGTCCGTTTAACCGGAAGCGTTCATGGCCTTTTGTTCATTCTGTTTTTTTGCTCCATTGCTCACGCAATGATGAAAGCATCGCTTCGGTTTAAGCATGCCTCATGGGCAGCACTTGCGTCATTGCTGCCCTTTGCAACATTCTTTCTGGATAAGTCAATCTTTGACCAATACAGGAATCACTGACTGGGCTATGCCACCAGCTTTATCGCTATCAAATCCGAATTTTTCCATGAGGCCTTGTACAAGGTTATTTTGCATGGCGCCAGAAACCGCACCCTGATCTGCATCTGCCTTTCCATTGAACATCTCCATGATCTGATTCAGATTACCACCTGTTACCTGGCCTTTGATTGATTCAAAAAGCGATGACTGAGCAATACTGAAAACTTCGTTTTGCTGGTTGTCGTCAAGTCCGTGCCGCTCCTTTACCTGCTGACTCATTTGATTTTTTTGCGAATTCAATAATTTGATCTAACATTTTTCGTTGTATTTGGCCGTAAGCCGGACCAAATTCTATCGTCATTAGAAAATACCCAACGGCCTATTTTTGCAATTAGAAAAAATTTCCATGGATCGCATAGAATCATTTAAAAAGCACATCAATGATGGCCACACCTTCAAAGGAGACTACATCACACTTGGCGGTGCGATACTCGATGGTACGCCTCAGCCAGAGTGTGTAGTCAATATTCCACTCAAAACACTGAACAGGCACGGTCTGATTGCCGGTGCAACTGGAACGGGAAAAACTGTAACTCTTCAGATCATCGCTGAAAACATGGCCGCCAAAGGCATACCGGTTTTGATGATGGATCTAAAGGGAGATTTAAGTGGTATTGCAGCACCCGGCGCCTCCAATCCCAAAATCGAAGAGCGACATCAGGCAATTGGCATACCATATACGCCTTCCGGTTCAACCATTGAGTTGCTTTCACTTTCATCGGAAAAAGGGGTACGACTGAGAGCTACTGTAAGTGAATTCGGACCGGTACTTTTTTCGAAAATTCTAGACCTGAACGATGTACAAAGTGGCATCGTTGCCATTGTATTCAAATTTGCCGATGACAATGATCTTGCACTTTTGGATTTGAAGGATTTCAAAAAATTGCTTCAATACTCAACTGCTGAAGGCAAAGAGTTGATTGAAAAAGACTATGGTAAAATATCGGAATCATCTGTTGCGACCATTCTGCGCAAAGTGATTGAGCTCGAATCGCAGGGCGCAGAAATTTTCTTCGGCGAAAAGTCATTCGAAGTTTCCGACCTTGTGCGTTGTGATCAGCAAGGACGAGGTATCATAAATATCGTGCGTCTCACGGATATTCAGGACAAGCCCAAACTCTTCTCGACGTTCATGCTCCAGATGCTCGCCGAGATTTACAATTCTTTTCCAGAAGCAGGCGATCTGGACAAACCGAAACTGTGTGTGTTCATTGATGAAGCTCACCTGATTTTCAGCGAAGCATCGAAAGCATTGCTGGATCAGATTGAAGCGATTATCAAACTTGTCAGATCAAAAGGTATAGGTATCTTTTTTTGCACACAGAATCCTTATGACATCCCGGAAGATGTGTTGGCACAGCTCGGACTGAAAGTTCAACACGCTCTGAGGGCATTCACTGAAAAAGACAGAAAAGCCATCCGTAAAACTGCTGAGAATTATCCGATATCGGAATTCTATAAGACTGATGAGCTGCTCACAAGCATTGGTATAGGCCAGGCGCTGATTACCTCACTCAATGAAAAAGGTATACCGACTCCCCTTGCTGCTACACACCTGAGAGCCCCGATGAGCAGAATGGGAGTTCTGAATCAGGAAGAGCTCGACAGAGTTGTGAATTCTTCTTTGCTTGTGCTAAAGTATCAAGAGACAATAGACAGGGAAAGCGCTCACGAGATTCTTGAGGCGAAAATCAAAAATGCCAAAGCCCAAAGCGAAGAAGAAGAAGTTGAGGTAAAAACAAAAGAAAGAAAAGTTCGTGAAGAAAAAGAAGAACCGGGTATATTGGAAAAAATGACAAAAAACACCATGGTACGACAAGTTGGCAATACTGTTGTTCGCGAGCTGGCCCGTGGCATTTTGGGTGTGCTTGGTCTTGGAGGCAAAACAAGCAGAAGAAAAAGCAGACTTTTCTAGCGGACAGCAAAGAAGCTGAAGGGAAATAAATAGAGAAATATCAATCCGGTGACTTAGCTTTCCGGTCCGAATTAAATTGAATATGAAAGAAAAAGACAGCAGAATAGCCAACAAATTCAAGCAGCGCAGTTGGAATGAAGTAAGATCGAATGACTCATGGTCGATCTTTAAAATAATGGGTGAATTCGTTGAGGGATATGAGCGCATGGGACAGATCGGTCCTTGTGTTTCCATCTTCGGTTCAGCCCGCACCAAGCCGGAAAATCCATATTACCAGATAGCTCAGGAAATAGCATACAATCTGACCCAGAAAGGCTACGGCGTCATAACCGGCGGAGGTCCGGGTATTATGGAGGCTGCTAACAAAGGGGCCAAAGAAGGAGACGGTACTTCAGTAGGTCTGAACATTGTGCTTCCGTTTGAACAACACGGTAATCCCTACGTAGATTCCGATAAAAACATCAATTTTGACTACTTTTTCGTTCGGAAAGTCATGTTCGTTAAATACAGTCAGGGGTTTGTAGTAATGCCCGGTGGTTTTGGTACGCTCGACGAATTCTTCGAAGCGCTTACCCTCATACAGACCGACAAGATTGGCAGATTTCCAATTATACTTGTTGGAAAGTCCTTCTGGGGCGGTCTGGTTGATTGGATAAAAGAAGTTCTTTTAGAGAAAGAAAAGAATATCTCGGCTCAGGACATGTTTCTCTTCGCATTGGTGGATACAGCGCAGGAGGCGGTTGAAGAAATTGACAAATTCTACTCGCAATATCTGCTTAAACCCAACTTCTAATGTGTTAAGAGGGAGTTCATCCCTGAGTCCCGGTATTTTTTTAGCACAAAACAGAACGAAAGTGCTTCACATTGCGTAATAAAGTAGTTTGGCCCGCGTTGTGCACTGCATACCCTGTCATGAAGAAATCGGTTCTTATATATTTTCTTTTGTTATGCGTTTTCGCATCTTCTGCCTGGATGATATCTCCGGGCAACAAGAACTTGCGCAGCGTCAAGCCACTGTCCATGGCCGAGGAATTCAGTTTCATCAAATACGATAAAAACAAACTCGACATACAACCAGCAACCAGCAAATGGGATAGGCTGTTCGAGAAGTTCGAGAATCTGGCATTTCAGGGAAAAGGCAAAATTTCCGTGGTTCACATCGGAGGTTCGCACGTTCAGGGAGGATTTCTGACTGACAAAATGCGGGAAAACTTCACTTCATTGGTCTATAACGCAAGAGGCGAACGCGGTTTTATTTTTCCCTACGAAATGGCTAAATCCAATAGCCCCAAATCAATTAAAGCAAAATGGACAGGCAACTGGACAGGATGCAGAAACAGCGTAAGCAAAGATGACTGTTCCTGGGGTGTTTCAGGAATCAGCACCACTTGTTATGACCCATCAGCGTCGTTGTCTCTAACTGCCTATTCATACGACAGCCTTCCATATTCTTATAGCACCGTCCGCATTTACTATCAATGCAGTCCCAATGTGCAGATCGGGCTTGACACCCTTCTGACAATTCACAGAGAATTTCATGATCCTGCTGGCGGATTCAGCGAGTATTCTTTCAGTCCGGATGTCAGCACGCTCAATTTCGAATACCACACCACAGATTCACTACCTTCCTGGTTCACGCTTCAGGGAATGTACCTGGGATCCGGCAACAGTGGTCTGACCTATAACGCCATCGGCGTAAACGGTGCCAGTACACGTAGTTATCTACGATGCGATTTGTTCGACGAACAACTGGCAACTCTCAAGCCTGATTTGGCCATTTTTGGTATTGGTGTCAATGATGCTAACGTTCCTGAAGGAGATTTCGATGCTGCTCTTTATGAAGCACGTTATGACACATTGATTACAGCATTTCTAAACGCCAATCCTGACGCCTGTGTATTGTTTGTAACCAACAACGACACTTACTATCAAAAAAAATATCCGAATAAAAATGCACTGAAAGTTCAGGACACCATGTATAGACTGGCAGCCAAATACGACGGTGCCGTTTACGATTTGTTCGAAATCATGGGTGGTCTGGGATCCATCAAACAATGGCAGCATGCACAACTCGCCGCCGCAGACAAAATTCATCTCAGCAGAAAGGGTTATGAATTACAGGCAGATTTGATGACACTTGCTTTTCGTGAAGCTTTTGGTGACTATCTTGACCGCAAATATGCGAGATGAAAACCACCCTGCTGGCCGTTATTTCACCGGCCAAATTAATTGACGACCAGACGCATTATCCTCAACACAAGTGCACCCAGCCTGCATTTGCAAAGGAGGCATCGACATTGATTCAATCGCTTCGCAAACTTTCCTCACCGGACATACAAAAACTAATGTCCATCAGTAAACCATTGGCTGATCAGGCAGTAAAGCAATTTCAAAGTTGGTCACTCCCGTTTACACATCATAACGCACATCCCGCAATTCTCATGTTCAAGGGTGAAGTGTACCGCGGCTTGGATTCCACACATTTCGACGCAAGTCAATTGGAATTTGCAAATAAGCATCTGAGAATACTCAGCGGACTATATGGTGTGTCAAAACCACTTGATTTCGCAATGCCTTACAGGTTGATGATGGGCACCAAATTCAGTCCTGGAACAGCTTATAAAAACCTCTACGAATTCTGGAAAGAAAAAATCACCAATCACCTGCGACAAGATCTCTCTCCCGGTGGTGTTCTGATCAACCTTGCTTCGGGGGAATACTTTAAAGCCATCAACACGGAAGTTTTAGATCGCACTATAATCGAATGCGATTTTTTCGAAAAAAAAGGTAGTCATTTATCTTCACCCAGCGTCTATTCCAAACTCGCAAGAGGAAAAATGGCAAGGTTTTTAATAGAAGAAAAGATTACCAATGCAGCGCATCTCAAAGCATTTAATGAAGACCGTTACATGTTTCAGCCAAAATTATCGTCTGAAACGCGGTATGTATTTGCCCGATAGAAAGTCAATTTTAACTTTTCATTTCTAAACTAATCACTTGTTTTGCAAATCTTCCAATAAGAACATAAATAATGAACATGAAAAAAATCATTCTTTCACTTAGTGCCGCAATCATTGCGGTTTCATCATTCGCTCAAGACCTGAAAACACATCGCGACAGCATATCATATGCAATGGGTGTGAGCATGGCCGAAAGCCTCAAGAAGAGCGGTGTCAAAGACATTGACGAAAAGATTTTCACTGAGGCAATCTCAGCACATTTGAAAAACACAGCAAAAATGGAAGCCGGTGCTGCGGATAAATTGTTCCGTGAAGAATCCAAAAAGCTTGCTGCTGCCGCTGCTCAGACCAACAAAGACGCAGGAATGGCATATCTGAAAACAAATTCCGGCAAACCAGGGGTAAAAACTACTGCAAGCGGGTTACAGTATAAGCATACAACAGAAGGCAAAGGTGTTAATCCTGATGCTAACGATAAAGTAACAGTTCATTATCACGGAACGCTCATCGATGGAACAGTATTCGACAGTTCAGTGGATCGTGGTCAGCCGGCAACCTTTGGTTTGAATCAGGTAATTCCGGGATGGACAGAAGGTTTACAGCTAATGAAAGAAGGAGGAAAAACAACATTCTATATTCCTTCTGAACTTGCCTATAAAGACAGAGCACAGGGAAAAATAGCGGCCAATTCAACACTTGTGTTCGAAGTTGAACTCATCAAGGTTGAGCCAGTTGAAGGTACTGCAGCGCCGGCTCCTCAAGCTCAACCGGCAAAGCCTGCGGTTACAGCACAACCTAAAAAATAATACGGGTTTCATTCATAAAGAGCCACCCACCAGGGTGGCTTTTTTTATTATCTGATTATCCATTTTTCAGAAAAAATCAGCCGACCGGATTTGTTGCCGTGAAGTATGTATTGGCCTGCAGGTAAATTTCCAAAAGAAGCTTCAATTGATGCACCTGCATGTTGAGGAACCCTTGCCTGCCACACTGCCCTGCCCTGCATATCAATCAGTGCTAACTCAACAGGTGTTTTATCAGACTTAAAATTTGTTATGGTGAGCATGTGTCTTGACAAATTGACTGAAAAGGGCACATCCAAATTCTCGTCCCGGATAGAAGTCATCAATGCGACTTCCACTGAGACGCTATCTCTTGATTCGCAAGATCCATTTGCAGCAATGAGTACCAGTTCATAATTGCCCGGCTCTGAAACAGAATGAGTCAAATCCTCACTTTCACCAATTAAAGTTCCGTCGTAATACCAATGGATCATGCAATTGTCCGGCACATCAGTATACGGCACCAAATTTCCAGGATAATTCGGAGAAAGAAGTAAGTTAATATCACCCGGCTCTATCACTGCGTTCAAAGCCAAGGGATCTCTTAAATCGAAAGTTGAACTAAGGCTTCCACACAGACCATCAATTTCGATGGTGTATATGTCTGCATCCAATGATTCGAGCAGAAGATCTCCATTTAGTGAATTGGCTTGAACGACAATGTTACCCTCGCCGTCTATGAGTTCAAAATTGTATTCAGAAGCATTTTCAATCCCAAACAAAACATAACCATCCGAAGAACTGTTACAATGATCTGGAGCAAATTCAAGCAATTCCATTTGAATAGGTTGTGGTGCGATGATTTGTGTGCTGATCATCATTGCCTGACAATTGCCGGTCATTGAAGTATAAACAACATCATATACACCAGCAGCCAGATCGCTAAATGCACCGTTGATTTGGTTCAGTTGCATCAACTCGAGACCATTCTGGTACAAGGTAGCAATCCAGTCATTGCTTTCGCATTCAAAAGATATTTCTCCGAATGATTCAGCATTACAAATTGGCTGCGTTGTACTCTGATTGACCACTTTCGTCATATTCAGAATAAAGCGGTTTCCGTGATAAGGTCCGGACTCATCAAGCGCCAAGCTTTCGCCTGCAGCCACCGCTATCTCCTGACCAGTAACAACATCATGCAGCATAAAACAAAATCCATCCGGTAAACCAGATGCCTCAATTACCTGCAAGGTGTAATTCGACATCACGGGAAGGTCAGCCATAATCTCTACCTGGGAAGATAGGTCCGGAACAGGTCTTGAATCAATAGACAAGGCATAGTTGTTCCCGGAGATAAAAGCGCATTCAGCTGCAGTGACCACGAGGCTCTCCATTTTTAATGCATCATACATCCAGTCGTAGTCGTTAGTAGCTTCATTGTAGAAATGCAAGACACATTCATCGCTACTGCCGTTGGAGCTGCTGAACCTGAGTCGGATTAAAGAAACATCACGATCTTCTTGATTAAGGGAAGTGTGATTCGGCCTAACGCCCCGACGTAAAACATCGGTCACCGCTAAGACATGATCGGTACACAGTATCACCACTGCTACCAGAGAAATGCGAAATCCCTGATTCAATTTGTTTAGTTTTAGTTCTTGCTTAAGTGTCACAAATATAGTCCAAAAATTTATTCGTCTAACAATTACAGTGATTAATGGGTATATTATTGAGTTTAATAGAAAAGAAAAAACCCCGACCAATAATGGTCGGGGTTTTTAAAGTTAGGTTATTTACCTAGAATATTACTTGTTGATGATCAAACGATCAACCTGTACATCGTGACCATTGGTCAGGCGGAAGGTATAGATACCTGTAGCCAGAGCGTTCACGTTGTAGCTCACTTTGTATTCTACACCAGCTTCAACAACTCCAACGAACACGTCGGCAACTTTACTGCCAGTCATGTCGAAGATTTCAAGTGTTGTCTTCTCTGCATTGAGCGCAGTGAAAGTGAACACCGTGTTGTCGTTGGCCGGATTCGGAGCAACCGATACAGTAGCAGTTTCTTTTGAAACCTCTACCTCAGGCTGTTCAGAGATACTTGGCTGGTCGTCGACAATCACAGTTCCTTCGAAAGTGATAGTCTGTGAGCAGGTTACAGAGTTGCCAGAGCAATCTGTAGCAGTCCACTGACGTACGATCCAGTAGTCTGGGCAGCAATCGAGTTCGAATGCGAAGTCACCAGCACCACTTACGTTGGTGAACTGTGCAGTTGTGCTTGGACGGAATGTACCGCTGTAGCTGAACCATCCACCGAAGCCATTGTCAGCACCGTTGTAGTTGTTAGCACCATCGCCCAACTGGAATCCGAAGTAGTTGTTTGCAGGAGCGTGTACGAGGTTCAAAGCTGAACCAGCATAACCACCGAAACCTGTCAACTCAGCACCTTCACCAGCCTGAAGCAAGAAGTACAACCACTCTTCATGGTTAACAGCTTCTCCACCACAATCTGCTTTGAAGCTCGTTGGGAAGCTCTGAGAAGACCATGCAGCCCAATCGAAACCACCCTGGAACCATACGTCAACGAACCAACCGTTAGATGGATTGAGAACGTTGTTCATAGTAGCAGTTACGTGTACAGAACCATTCGGATACTGAACGAGGTTACCTTCAGATACAGAGTACCAACGGTGAGCAGATGGCATTGCGAAAAGCGCCATAGCCCAGTCGTAAGGATATACGCATGGGTTGTTCGCTGGACGCACCGGTGTGATCAGGTCACAATCAGCGATAGAACCTTCTGCAGGCATATCACCCAAGATGTATTGCTCATAATCCAAATCAACGTTTTCATCGCATACGTCAGAAGCTGTTACCACAGCAGCAGCAGGGATTTCAGAATCACAAGCCAACACGAGGTCAGAAGGACAACCATTGAGCACAGGTTCAGTGGTATCTTCAAAGTTGATGTACTGTTCGAAACCAAGGCTTTCGTTACCGCAAGCATCTGTAGCGAACCAAGTGCGAGTGAAACCAGATTCACAGTCGTCAATCCAGATCTCACCGTCAACGCTTGAGTACTGAATAGTGCTGCAATCGTCAGTAGCAACTGGCTGGATCAGATCAGCATCAGAACCGCACTCGTAAGTGTAGCTCATAGTCTGACCTTGGTTGAATACAGGTGCAGTGTTGTCGCTCACGTAGATATTCTGAACGTGCACAGCCTGATTTCCACAATCGTCAGTCGCACGGAAAGTACGCTCGATGGTGTATTCAGCCGGACAGTTACCAGGAATGATCGCATCAGTGTGAGTAATCACAACTTCATCATCACAGCTATCGTCTGCAGAAACTTCTGCAACGAAATCTTCATCACCACAATCACGGTCTTCATCTTCAGGAAGTGAAGTGAAATATGGATTAGTGGTATCAACGATGGTGATAACACGAGTTACAGCAGCTTCGTTACCGCAAGCATCTTCAGCAGAGTAAATCTGGCTGATGATCTGATTGCAGCCATCGAAAGTGATGCCTGAAACAGCATTGAGAACGAGCTCATCATCACAGTTGTCAGTCCAAACTGGAACGTATGCAGGTACTTCGTCACCGCACTCGATGATGAGGTTCTGAGGAGCATTAGTAATCACCGGATCAGTCTCATCGATCAGCGTGATGATCTGCTGGTAAAGACCGGTAGCGTAGTTGAAGCACTCGTCACGTACTGTGTACGTACGGATTATTTTACCTGCGCAACCACCTGAAACGTGCTCATCTGTGAATGTGATGATTACATCGTTGCAGTTGTCAGTAGCAGTGATCAATACAGCATCATTGATGTTATCGCAAGGCATGTCAATCAAAACGTCAAACGGATTCACAACTGGAGCAGTAGTGTCGTTGAAGCTAATGTACTGCACAAACTCGCTGTCGTTACCGCACTCGTCGAGGGCAGTCCAAACGCGAACAAAGCCATAAGCACAACCATCTGACCACTCAGCACCGTCTTCATAAGTCAATTCAAATTCGCTGCAAGCATCATCAGCGACAGGCTCAATTACAGGAGCCTGGGTATTGCACTCATAGCTGAACTGGCTGATGTTGTCATCGCTGAAATAAGGAGCGTAAGTATCCTGAACGTAGATGTACTGAGTTGCTACAGCAGTGTTTTCACACTCGTCAGTAGCAGTGAAAGTGCGAACGATCTGGTAGGTAGAAGCGCATGGACCCTCAACAGTGTCAACAGAAACTGTGATTTCCACTTCAAGGTCACAGTTGTCGGCAGCTTCTGCAGATTCGTAGATTACTTCTTCTGTACATTCGAATGTTGCAGTTTCAGGAACATAAGTAAACCATGGGTTTACGTTATCCACGAAAGTGATCACACGATCGATGGTAGTTGTATTACCGCACTCGTCGGTAGCAGTCCAGGTTTCTGTAACGCTAACGTTGCAGTATCCATTAGCCAATGGCAAGCTTTGGCTGAGCGTGAGCTCTTCAGCGCAGTTGTCAGTGAACTGAGGATCGAAAGCAGGAACTTCTTCGTCGCAAGACACGGTAATGTCTTGTGGCTCATTGCCCTGTGGAGCTACGTTGTCGATCAATGTAATGATCTGCAGGATTGTACCTTCAGTGTAGTTAAAGCACTCATCGCGCACTGTGTAAGTGCGGATGATTTTACCTGCACAACCGCCTGAAACATGCTCATCGCTGTAAGTGATAGTTACTTCGTTACAGTTATCAGTTGCTGAAATCAATACTGCCTCATTGATCTGATCGCAAGGCATATCGATTTCGACTTCAAATGGGTTTACAACTGGAGCTGTAGTATCCTGGATATAGATGCTCTGATAGAAGTTAGAAGTGTTTTCACACTCATCTTCTGCAGTCCATACGCGGGTAAATCCACTATAGCATCCCTGAGTCCACTGATCCATATCGGCATATGTCAATTCAACATCACCACAATTATCAGTAGCAGAAGGCTCGATTACAGGAATCACCTCGTCACACTCATACGTATAAGTGTTTGGTTGCTCACCGAATACTGGTGCAGTATAATCGTAAACGTGAATTGTCTGTGTCTCTACAACCTGATTTCCACAGTTATCATAACCACGGAACACACGGTAGTAAAACATCTCCTGTGGACATGAACCGGCAGCTGAATCCAATGCGAGTTCAACTTCTACATCCATATCACAAGCGTCATAAGCCTGTGGATAAACAACCGCAGGAAGTTCATCTTCGCAGCTAACTTCAGCATCAGCAGGGAAGTTCACGAACCATGGGTTTTCGGTATCAACAATTGTAACAACTGTAGTAGACACGATGAAGTTGTTGCAATGGTCTGTAGCAGTCCATGTGTAAGTTTCAACAGTAGTACAACCATCAGATTCTGAGCTGAAACCAGGAACTACATCGAGTTCATCATCGCAGTTGTCAGAGAATGATGGAGCCTGTACAGCGTAGTCATCACCGCACTCAACTTCGAAGTCAGCAGTTTCAGAATCGATAACCGGATCTACGTTGTCGATCAAAGTAATGATCTGAACGAATTCGGGAGACTGGTTGTCGCAATCGTCAGAAGCAGTGTAATAGCGGATGATTTTACCAGCGCAAGAGCCAGAAGCATGTTCGTCACTGTAAGTGATATTCACACCATTGTCACAGTTGTCTGTGCCTGTTACGAAGATACCTTCATAGTCGTCACAAGGACGCTCGATAGCCAATGCACCTGAAATAATTGGAGCTTTGGTATCCTGAATGTAGATATACTGATAGAAGTAGCTTACGTTGAAGCACTCATCAGTAGCACTCCAAACACGGGTGAATCCATTGTAGCAAGAATTACCCCAGAAATCCACGTCATCATAGTCATAAGTGATTACATCACTACAGTTGTCAGTAGCAACCGGCTGAATAACAGGCACCTCTTCGTCACACTCATAAGTGTAAGATGTTGGTCCTTCATTGAATACCGGAGCATACCAATCATATACGTAGATCGACTGAGTTTGTGGCTCAGAAGAGTTACCACACTCGTCAGTAGCAACGAATGTGCGAGTGATGATGTAGTTGTTAGGACAGTTGCCTTCAATAGTATCAACCTCAATAGATATAGTGGCAATACCACAGTTGTCATATGCAGATGCATCATCGTACCACAATTCCTGATCGCAAGCAGCTTCGTAGTCAGCCGGAATCTCGAGTGATGGAGCAGTAGTATCAACAACATGCACGGTTTGGGTTTCAGTAGCCTGATTATCGCAGTAGTCAGTAGCAACCCAAGTGCGGATGATGTCATAAGACTGAGGACAGTTGTCATCAGTTTCAACAACTTCTTCAGAATACTCGATAGAAACTTCAAGTTCACAGTTATCTACACCGTAAACTCCGTCAATACCGTAGTAATAACCATCGTCACCAACAGAAACCTGGTCGCACTCAACAGTTGCGTCAGCAGGAACCCCTAAGATTTCTGGAGCAGTGTTGTCCTGAATAGCGATATATTGCTCAGCTTCTGCAGTATTTCCACACTCGTCCGTTGCACGGTAAATGCGGTGATAAACGCCAAGACAACCACCAGAGTTAAGAATTTCATAGATTACTTCAACTGTAGCAGAACCACAATTGTCGGTAGCAGTCAACAAAGCAGGAATTTCATCACACTCGATGTGAGCGTAGAATTCGTAATCATCAAATACCGGAGCGGTAGTATCCTGAACATGGATAGTCTGAGTGAACGAAACACTGTTACCACAGCTATCAGCAGCGTACCAAGATCTTGTAATAGTATAGTAGCCAGGGCAGTAACCTTGCTCAATAGAAGAGCTTGGCAATACTTCAACAACCTCTTGACAGTTATCAGTAGCAGTAACTGTAGCAGCAGCAGGAACGGCATCGCACTCAACTGTAATCTCAGCCGCTGGCAGACCATTCAATACCGGAGCTGTAGTATCAAGAATAGTGATCGTTTGAACACAGCTTCTGCGGTTATTGCAAAAATCTTTAGCTTCCCAGGTGCGGGTAATTACTTTGTTACAAGCGTTACCTGTAGTATCAGCACCCAGATAGTCCACTTGAACATCACCAGAGCAATTGTCTATTGCCGTAATACCTTCAGCTACGGCAGGAACTTCATCAGAACATTCGATTGTGATGCTCTGAGGACAGTTTACGAATTCAGGAGCAGTAGTATCCAAAACAATAATTTGCTGTGAACCGATAGTAGCATTACCACACACGTCTTCTGAACGATAGAAATATGTGAAAGACGTATTGTGGATACAGTCATTTTCAATAATCGGCTCACACTGTGTGTCAACATTCACGTCACCGTGACCTTCAATAGCTTCGCCATCTACGAAACCATCGTAGCTGAACCAACCAGAAAGACCAGAGTTACAATTCTTGTTGTTAGCACCGATACCCAACTGGAAACCAAAGTAGTAATTAGCTGGCATGTGGTATAGATACAAAACATCACCAGCAAGGTCGCCGGCACCAGTCAAAGTTGAGAATCCACCCACCAATTCATAATAAGCCCAGTTGATGTGATCAGCAGTAGCGCAAGCAAGACCAAGGTCGTTCTTGTAGTTTCTGCCAAGACCAGACCATGTAGCCCAATCAGCTTTGTTGTTCAGCCACAGATCAACAACGAAAATTTCGTTGGCATTCAAAGTGTTCACAACAGTGCCATAAAGGTGAGCAGTACCATCAATAAATTGGTCAAGTTGACCACCATTGGCGTCAAACACGAAGTTTGCGCTTGAAGTTATATTGCTTGAAGAAAGAACAGGCAACCAAACAGCCCAGTCAGCACCAGGACCGAACGCAGTCGAAAGCACACACTCAGACTCTTTAGTACCAGTCTGGCTAGCGAAGTTTTCAACCGGCGCAGGACCTGAACAAGCGTCAATAGCAGTTACGTCCGCGAAACCAGGAATAAGCTCGAGGCACTGAACGTTGATTGGAGACTCAATTCCATAAAGAACCGGACCCTGGGTATCTTCTACATTGATGATCTGGTTGCAAGAAACAGATAGATCACCAAGAGTGATTGTCCATGTGCGTGAAATAACATAATTGCAGTCAGAACTGGCAATGATCACATCAGCATAAGTGAAAACCACTTCACCTTCCGCAGCATTTGTTTCAATCTGAGGCATGCCGGTTACATCGTAATCAGTAAGATCAGAACCGCACTCAACTGTAACTTCAGGAGCGCAGGCAATCAATTCGAAAGAGATGCAATTTTCGATACGAACCGGTAATGGAAGTGACAAATCAAAACAGCCATCGCCTTCTTCAGCATAAATATCACTGAGATTTTGGCCAACCTCAATACCACTTACGTCACCATCATAAGAAATTCCATACACAAGATAATTTCCATCAGCATAAGAGCCAAGATTGAAATTACCATCATTGCTGATGGCAAGAATGTTTCCGTCAACGTCAGTTAAAAGGAAAGCATACTCATCACCTGTTGCAGTAGAGTTAGTAACTACCTGCAGTAGGTCAGCAACATCATCATTAGAACAGAATTCAATAGCAGAACCCGGAGCGAAATTAATAACACCAGCCTGACAGTTGAAAATAGAGAAGCTGTTAGAACGGATAAATACACCGCTGTCGAGGTTGCTGTCAGCAACGTCAGAAATGGCGAATTTGAAGTGATATGTTTCACCAGGAATAACTTCCACCTGTGCGGTAAGAACAACCGTAAAACCATCATACTGGATAGAAAGTCCACCAGCGTTGTTCACATAATACTCAGTGTTATCCAATGATACACAGTTCGAGAAAGAACCATTAGCACCCGGAACACCAAGATTAATTGTATTTACAGATACAGGAAGAGCCGTGCTAGGAACAAGAGCAACGTTTGCGCCATTGTAATTTCCACCACCTGGAATATTTCCTGTAACAAAAAATCCGAATACATCGTTAAACTGTGAGCATACATACTCATTGTATTCTTCAGAACCAAATACATATTGAACAGTGATGAAATCGCTCTCAGCAACAAAATCAAATTCAAGACGACAAGCGTCCTGGATTGATCCGCTTACAAGCGTACTGAGGTCATCATCACCGTTAAATGCACCTGGCTGGTTAAAAGTGGTACCACCATCATTGTTCGGTCCAATTGCGTCTGAGGCACGACCAGAAGTGAGCAGGATACCGCTACCAAGACCGATGTTGGTAGAACCACCATTTGAGAATATACCTGAGGCACCTTCTCCACAGTCTAATTCGACGTTAGATACACTAACGCCTGAACCGAGAATAGCATTGGCAAGATCTTCTGCGCTTGCGCCGCTATTCACGTTCAATTGAGCTCCAGCGAGAACCGGTAAAAAGCAAACCAGTGCTACGAAGAAGCTTTTCAAAGTTGAATAAACTTGTTTCATTTTGTTTGTTTAATTCGTTAGATTTTAGTTTTGATTAATTCAGCAAAGGAGTTGTTGTAGTCTGAGCGTTGAGCAGATTGTTCCAATCAGAAACTGTCCAACCCGGATTCATTTTTGTATTCAACATCAGAACAGCCTTTCCCTGAGCGTAGCTCGGACGGATAAAGAATCCGTTGTACTGTTTAGATGAAAAATAATTAGTCGCTTCATCCTGGTTTTCGAAACCAAAGGAGCTCAGACTGAACTCGTAAGCAGGAGCAAGCGCTACATTCGTAGGAAGCTGCAAAACGCCATTTGAAGAAAGAGATGCACCAGGTTTGGCCTGAGCATTCATCCCGGCAGAGAAAAGAATCCCTGCAAAGATTAGTGAAACAAACATGAGTAATTGCTTACCCTTGAAATCTGACATGACTTGTTTTTTCATTTTGTTCAGAATTAAGTAATATGTAGAATTAAAAATTACGTGAGGAAAATTTTGAAGCTGGACGATGCTTCAGGTATGGATGTATTATATGTGTAGTAGGAATTGACTGAAAACAATGGTTTAGTTTAGCCATACCTGAAATCACAGCGGTCAAAGAATACAAAAACCTTGTTATGGATACCAAAGGATCTGAGTCAATAGTTTTGAATTTCATGGTGGTTGTTTTAAGCAATCCGTTAAAAAGCATTTTTGGTGCTCTCATGATCGATTTTAGACGTAATTCAGTTTTCGTTAGACAAATATACGAATCTTATCGTCAAAACCTAATTTTTCAACAAATAATTTCCACTTATCAGTAAACACACTCGAAATACAAACTCGTTCTCAACAACTTAAAAAAACAAATTCATTGAGAAAAGAGTGACACTATCAATAAATTCGGAGCATATTCATGAGCCATTCTTACCAAACTATTGAATTAAGCGCCGTTCCCTTGAGGAAAGAGCCATCTGATAGAAGTGAAATGACTTCTCAGATACTTTATGGAGAGAGACTTCATCCATTGGAAACCCAAGAAAAATGGGTAATGGTCAGAAATATGGAGGACAGTTATGAAGGATGGATTGACCGCAAACAGCTGATTGAAGCAATTATACCTGAAACATGCATGATTGTTGAGCCGATGTGTCAGCTAACCAACCAAACCGGAGATCGCATTTGGTTGCCGGCAGGCGCTCAGATACCTATCGCATCAAGTGTGTTACAAATTGGAGGCAGACATTTTGATGCTCCAGATTCAGTTTGTACAGCATCCCCGACTGACATTGTTCAATATGCGCGTCAATTTTTGGGCGCTCCCTATTTGTGGGGTGGAAGGACAGTGGCTGGTATCGACTGCTCGGGTTATACCCAGACCATTGCCAAAGTCTTTGGAAAAAAAATTCCACGTGATGCCTACCAGCAGGCCGAAGAAGGAACCACAATATCGTTCATAGAAGAATGTCAGAATGGCGATCTTGCTTTTTTTGACAATACAGAAGGACGAATAACACATGTTGGGCTCGTCGTTCGACACAAGGACAAAACACATATTCTTCATGCTTCCGGAATGGTGCGGGAAGACTTATTGGATCATCAGGGTATCTTCAATGCCTCCCGCGGCCTTTACACTCATTCATTAAGAATAATCAAAAGGATATAGAAACATGCCTATTCGCATCAGACAAGATCAGCACCAGGGAAACTATTCACCACGCAGCGGTGGTGGCGGTGGCGGTGCTGGAATCGGAAACCTGATTCCCATCCTTATAGGATTATTCGGACGCAATCCCAAGTTGCTACTAATCGTCGCAATCATCGGCGCGATCTTTTATTTCATGGGTGGTAAAGGATGCATGTCCGGCATTAGTGAAGCCGGCAGTGACAACAACACAATCAGCAATCTTTTCTCAACAGGAGCAAGTTTTGACGAAAAAAAATATGCGGCTACTGAAATATTCGAACCACTTGCCGACAACAAAAAAAGTCCGTTACCCGAAAGAGTTTCATTAGAGAAATATGCACCGGATCGGTTGAATCAAGGACAACAAGGCTCTTGTGTTGCATGGGCGTCGGCATATGCTGCAAGAAGTATTATGGAGACAAGGGCAAATGGACAGAATCCGAACAACAATACCTTTTCTCCAGCCTTCTTGTACAACCAAATCGCATTGGAAAATTGTCAGGGTTCATATCTGAAAAACGCGATGGAAGTAATGCACAACAAAGGCCTTGCTCCATACAAGGAAATGCCATACGACGAAAATGACTGCAGTTCGAAACCCAACAATATGGCACTGAGAAGTGCTGAAGACTATAAAATTACTGGTTACAACAGACTCACCGGTGGACGCAATGGTGAAGATACGCGCAGTGTAAATATGCTGGCAATCAAACAAAACATAGCGCAAGGAGCACCTGTTGTCATCGGCATGATGGTGGGAGGTTCATTTATGCAGAACATGATGGGTAAAGACACCTGGCAGTCCACTGATGCAGACAGGCAGATGAATGGATTCGGAGGTCATGCCATGTGTATCATCGGATATGATGATTACAAATTTGCGCCGAACATGGGCGGCTTTCAGATTATGAATTCATGGGGCAAAGAATGGGGTGTCAATGGCATTGCGTGGGTGAGCTATGATGATTTCGAATTCTTCGGCAAAGAAGCATATGGCATTTATCCTATGGCCGATGCCGCTGCTCCGGCGACAACAGTGCTTCAGGCACAACTCGGTGTCGTCATGAATAAAGATGGTAAAAATCTTCGTCTAGAACAGACAGGTCCGAACTCTTTCCGCATTCGTTCTAAAATGCCGGTAAATGAAGATTTCAAGCTTGAAATCATCAACAATATTGCGTGTTATGTATACGTGTTTGGCATGGAGACAGACGGCAGCACTTATGTGCTTTTTCCATATACCAAAAAACACTCGCCATTTTGCGGAATCACAGGAAGAAGATTATTCCCTCGTGACTTTTCGCTGTATGCAGATGACCAAGGCAACGCAGATTACTTCGCTTTTGTAATCACCAACGAACCTATCGACTACGAAGCGATGAAGACGAAACTCAGCGCTTCGCAAGGTTCAAGCTATATTGAAAAGTTGAATGCAGTTATTGGCAATAACGGGTCTGTGCGTATGCAGGGAGGAATGCAAGTTCAGGTTGAAACAGATTTGAGCAACACCAACATGCTGGGTGCTGTAATAGAAGTGATAAAATAGTGCTATTCTTTAGTTGTTAGCGATGCAATTTCACGCAAACGTGAATTGAGCAGTAGCGCAACAACAATCAGAACGATGCCAGCAATGGCCATCCACGAGACTATTTCATCAAATATGAAATAACCGATGATCAAGGAAAATATAGCACCGGTATAATTCCAAGGTGTAACCTGATCAGCTTTTCCAGATATCAAAGCCTTGGTTGCACAGTATTGTGCGATTTGAGTACACACCCCCATCAGCAGCAACCACAACCAATCGCTGCCGACAGGCATTACAAAGTCGAAAATCAACCAGACTGCAGTAACAGGAATACTCACGAATGTGAGATGAATGACAATCGTGTATGGATGATCAGAATGTCTTAGCCTGATAATAGAGTTGTATGCAAACCCGGCGAAAATGCTGGAAAGCACACCCACTCCTACCCAAAGCAAATCAATAGATTTATCAAAGCCCTTTATGAGAATGACGCCCACAAAGGCCAGGCTGAAATAGACCCATTGAACAGACCTGACCTTTTGATGATTCAGCCATACCGCGAAAAGAACCGTAAATATTGGAGATAAATATTGTAGTGAAGTTGCACTTGCCAGCGGTAATTTTTTCAGCGTTGTAAAGAAAAGAAGGAGAGCAACAAGTCCTGAGATACCGCGAATCAACAGCCACTTTTTATTGTTACCTGCTACAGGCAAATGAAGTTTCCTGATATAATAGTATGAAACAGCAAAGACTATCAGCGATCTAAAGAAAACAAGTTCATGAACAGGAATATGCTGCAACGATTTAGCCGTGGCATTCATGATCGCGAAAAAAAACACACTGATCAGCATAAAGTACACACCCTCGCCGTTGTTTCCTGCCCTCAGTTTTCGCATCATCATTGATGCAAGATTAATTCGAAATCAATTAAACCAGGAACATAAAAAAAGGCCATCGTGTTTGATGGCCTTTATCCTGTTTTACGAGGAATTAATCTATTGGCTGCATTAACCAGGTTTCATATTTATCCGGAGTGGTTGTTTCCGGATCATTTACATATACCTCGTAACCAGACCAACGTGGTTTGTATTCTTTCATCAATGTGCCCATGAAAGTGCCCCATGCAGCAGCTGTGCCTTCATACGGTCCCATGTAAACAAATTTCGCGACCTTACCGGCAGGAATCTTACCACTCGTCATGCTCTCACCGGCTTTCATTTCGACTTCGGTGAGCATTCCGTTTTCCATATCCATGATTTTGGTCTCGTCGCTGTAATTGTGAGCGATTGAAATCGGTAATCCCGGAGTTTTGCCTGCCTTGCCAATGAATTCAGCAACCATTCCATAATCCTTAGCGAAAATATCCGGAGTGATGTCTTTTGTGTTCATTTTCGGGTGCATGATCCCAAGATAAAACTGATCACCCATTTCAACAATTTCGAATTGCACAGCAGCGGTCTTCGGCTTTGCCTCAGCTATCTTTTTCAAATCAGTCAAACCATCGTTGAACTGCTTTTCTATGATTGCCTGAAAGTTCATGAGTTTCATCATGCCGCGCATCATGAATGGAGTTTCACCGCCATCCATTGCCCACGTAACCATGGTACCTCCCCCTTCCGGCTTGAGTGTAAATTCGCCATAGGCGGGATCAGAATCTTCGCCCATAAAACGCATTTCTGATTTCACATACTGGTTAGGTCGTATTTCCACAAATGTCTGACTACCATTGCCGACACTTTGGTTCTCACTCGTCCAGGCCTGCTTATGCCCCACGGTACCAGGTTCACCGGTTACGGTCGATTTCATCCCCGGATCCATTTTATGCCATGGACTCCAACCCATCCATTTAGAGAAATCCGCATATTCTTCAAAAACAGCGTCCGGAGCGGCATTGATGAGCATGGATTGACTTGCTTTCATATCCTTAGGGCCTATCGCACACAGAACAAGATAAACTGCGAAAAGAATACCCAACGCAATAAGTAAGTACTTTAAGATTTTCATGAGAAGAAGTATTAAGGGTTAATGGAAGCAAGTTAACACTTTTCCTTCAATCTCATAGAAAGATATATTCAAATTCAGAAGATCAAATTACAGATTGCGTATAAGCTCTTTATATATCTCAGAAAGGTGAACTTCCGATTTCTGAGCGATGGCAATTATTTCTTCAACGCTAAGTGGTTTTAAATTATCCGGATCACAGATATCGGTAATCACAGAAATACAACAACAGGGCAAATTCATGTGATTGCAGGCAATTACTTCCGGCACAGTGCTCATTCCCACAGCATCCGCACCGAGCATTCTCAGCATGCGGTATTCGGCTCTTGTTTCGAGATTGGGACCGGGAACCGAAGCATAAACTCCTTCATGAAGTGTCATTGATTTCGCCTTGGCAATGCTTCTCAATTTATCGTTGAGCAAAGGAGAATATGGTCTTGACATATCAGGAAATCGCGGGCCCAATTCAGAAAAATTCTCACCTCTTAGTGGATTCTCCGACTGAAGGTTGATATGATCATCGATCATCATCAGATCACCCTTTTTATAATTTAGATTGACTGCTCCGGCAGCATTGGAAAGCAGAACATACTTTACCCCAAGCAATTTCATCACACGCACCGGCCCAACCACTTCATCCATGTCATGGCCTTCATAGTAGTGAAATCTGCCCTGACATGCCAGAACTTTCTTTCCTTCGAGCATGCCATAGATCAATTTACCGAAGTGAAATTCGACCGTTGCAATCGGAAAATTAGGAATGACATTATAGCTGAATTGTTTCTCAGCCTGTATGTTGTTTGCAAGGTCTCCAAGACCAGTTCCAAGTATAATACCCACTTCAGGCGCCTGAATGCCTTTGTTCTTCAACCAGGCTACTGTTTCCTCTAACTGTTCGTAATTCATTGTGAAATTTGATTATGCTTTTCCCAATATTCCTTGAAAAAAAGCGGTCAAATGTACATGCTGACGACTGTATAAATGGCTCCTAAATTGATCTGAAAAAAACTTATTGATTGATTTAGAAGAAAATACACTACTTTTGCGCCGCCTTCACCGAGGCGGGTTTTACTTCACATCTTCAATTGTCCCGCGTGTCCTGCGGAGTTTCCTCGAAAATGGTTGTCGAATTCAAATTAGTGAATGCGTTAAAACCATTTTATTTCAATGATTAATTTCGAACTTCTCGGGTTGAGTAAGCCCGTGTTGCGTGCCATTGCCGAACTCGGCTTTGAGACGCCCACTCCTGTGCAGGAGCAAACTATACCCGTCATGCTAGGTGGCAATCAAGATGTGGTTGCTTTGGCACAAACCGGCACCGGAAAAACCGCTGCATTTGGATTACCTTTAATTGAGCTTCTTGAATTTCAGGAACGCCACACACAGGCACTGATACTCGCTCCAACGCGAGAATTGTGCATGCAAATTACGCGTGACATTCAAAAGTATTCAGCCTATACACCGGGTGCTCATGTTACAGCCATATATGGCGGTGCAAGCATCGAAGGCCAGATACGCGATATGCGCAAGGGACCACAGATTGTTGTAGCCACTCCGGGCAGGCTTGTAGACATGATAGAACGTGGTGTTGTAGATCTTTCCAGAATCGAATTCGTTGTACTAGATGAAGCTGACGAAATGCTGACCATGGGCTTTAAAGAAGATCTTGATCTCATTTTGTCGCAAACACCACAACAAAAAAACACATGGCTTTTTTCGGCAACGATGCCAAAGGAAGTTCAACGGATCGCCAACAATTATATGAAGTCTCCGGCTGAAATTACAGTAGGTCAAAAGAATTCAGGTAATGAAAACATTGAACACCTTTACTACGTTGTTCATGCAAAAGACCGTTACCTCGCATTGAAGCGCATTGCTGATTTCAATCCCGAAATTTTTGCCATTGTATTCTGCCGTACGAAAGCGGAAACACAGCAGATTGCTGATGCGCTCATCAAAGACGGATACAACGCCGATGCATTGCACGGCGATTTGTCACAGGCACAGCGAGATTTCGTGATGAAGCGTTATCGCAGCCGTTCGCTGCAAATGCTGGTAGCAACGGATGTTGCAGCGCGTGGTATCGATGTGAATGATGTAACACACGTGATCAATTACAACTTGCCGGATGAAATTGAAAGCTATACACACCGCAGCGGAAGAACTGCTCGTGCAGGAAAATCCGGAGTGAGCATTGCTATCATCCACAGCAAGGAAATGCATAAAATCCGTGAAATAGAAAAAATCGTCAAGAGCAAATTCCGTCAGGAACAAATTCCAACGGGTTTTGAAGTTTGCGAGCAACAATTGATGGCACTTGTGAAAAAGGTCCACAATGTTGACGTTGATGAAAAAACCATTGAACGTTATCTGCCGCAGGTTTTTCAGGAACTGGAAGAATTGTCGCGTGAGGATATCATCAAGAGATTTGTTTCAATTGAGTTCAACAGGTTTGCAGAATATTACCGCAACGCGCCAGACCTCAATTTGAATTCACAACGCGACGAAAGACGTCAGACAACTCCGGGTCTTGTGAAACTCTACATGAACATTGGACAATTGGATGGCTTTGATTTCAACACACTTAAAGAATTCATTGCAGAAAATTCAGAAATCAGCGTGCAAGATGTAACCTGGACGGATGTAAAGAATACCTTCTCGCTTGTTGAAGTGCGCACAGAATCGATGGATAAAATCATGAATGCGATTCATGGTGCTCAGTACCGAGGCAGAACAGTGCGTGTTGAATCACGTGGCAACCGGGACGCAGGTATTCCAAGAACAAGACTTCGCAGCGACAACAGATCTGGCGGTGACCGCAATTACAAGTCTCGCGAACAAGACCGACACAAAGGGAGGGGTGATAGCTCGTTCCGTAAAGGTGGCAAGAAGAAAAAGTGGTAAACAGCCACTAATCAAAAAGGGCTATCCGGAGAAACGCAGTATCATTTATTTGAACCTTTTGGTTCCAGTCAGTATTGCGTCTTTCTGAATAGCCCTTTTTTTTTCTGCAAAAATTACTGCTTTGTGATCTTCATACCATCTTTATCAATACGCACGTTGACCACCCTTCCTCTGAAAAGAACATTGAAGGAGTAAGCGCTCCATTGGGAAGGCAAAATCGGCTTGAATGACAATTCATTTCCTTCGACACGCATACCTCCAAATCCCTGAACGATACTCATCCACGTTCCTGCCATGCTGGTAATGTGCAAACCCTCGTGAGCTTCGTGGTTATAATCATCCAGATCGAGTCGGGCAGTGCGCATGTACATTTCATAAGCTTTCTCTTCATAGCCCAGTTTTGACGCGAGAATAGAATGTACGCAGGGCGACAAAGAACTTTCATGCACGGTCATTGGTTCATAGAAATCAAAATTCTCACGAATGGTTTTTTCATCGAAATCATCTTCAAACAGATAAATTCCTTGCAGCACATCTGCCTGTTTGATAAAACACGAGCGCAATATTCTGTCCCAACTCCAATGTTGGTTGATCGGGCGTTCGGAATTGTCAAGGGAATTTGCTGGTCTCAATTCTTTATCCAAAAATCCATCCTGCTGAAGAAATATTCCGGTGCCTTCCTTGACCCCGAAATACATAGTGTCACAAATGTTTTTCCACAAAGTACTTTCCTCTCCTGCTTTGAGGTTTGTTTTCGCAACGATACGCTGATATTCTTCAGGCGCATTTTTTGAGACAAAATCAAGCGCTTCAATTCCATATTTCAAACACCAGCAGGCAATGTAACTGGTATACCAATTGTTGTTGACGTTGTTCTCATATTCATTGGGACCTGTGACACCGTGCATCACATATTTCTTTTTCTGTTCGCTGAAGTGAACCCGTTGTGACCAAAATCTTGCAATACCTATCAGCACCTCAAGACCAAATTCCTGCAGGTAGCCCGAATCACCGGTGTATCTGATGTAATTGTATATTGCATAAGCTATAGCGCCGTTGCGGTGAATTTCTTCAAAAGTGATTTCCCATTCATTGTGACATTCTTCACCATTCATAGTCACCATGGGATAAAGAGCTGCACCATTTCTGAATCCGAGCTTTTCAGCATTCTCTATGGCCCTTCCAAGCTGGTTGTGACGGTAAACAAGCAATTGTCGGGCAACCTGCTGGTTCTTGGTGCTCATGTAGAACGGAATACAATATGCTTCAGTATCCCAATATGTCGATCCACCATACTTCTCACCGGTGAAGCCCTTCGGCCCGATGTTCAGGCGGGCATCTTCGCCGGTATAAGTTTGATTCAAATGAAAAATATTGAACCTGATAGCTTGCTGTGCTTCATCATCACCTTCGATAACAATATCCGCCAGTTTCCAGATTTCCGCCCAGCGCTGTCGCTGTGCATTGAGCATGTTTTCGAACCCTGTTTGATGCGCTCTTGAAACGGCGCGCTTGCACGCACTCAGTAATTCATCTTTCGAATAGTTGAGTGATGAAACCACGGACACATACTTGAACAAAGTAATTGTTTCACCTTGATTGACTCCCTTTTCAAAGTTGTTCTCCGTGTAAAAATCCTTGTGTGAGTGATGGTATGAAGGCTCCACTAAGCCACCACGATGGACTACCTGAATCTTCATGCCGGCCGCTACATCAAACTCGGTTTTTCTCGTGCGGTCTATCACATATCCTTCTCCGGGTGACGATTCAGCATGAATGTGTTCCCAAAATTTCTCTTCATAATTGCTATCGTGATTCTGCACATCGCCATCGAGATAAGGCTGAAACTTGAGCATTCCGGTAAAATTGAGCGGCGTGACAGCAAAACGGATTACTGCAGTTTCATCATCGGACATGGAGCAAAATCGCTGTGCTTCAACATGGACCATTTTACCCGACGGCATCTCCAGATCGAAGCTGCGCAGCAGATAACCTTCTTTCATGTTCAGTTCGCGATAAAAATTAGAAGTAATGCAAGTAGCGAAATCCATTTGTTCACCTTCAACCCACACATTGATTCCAATCCAGTTGACACTGTTCAGCACCTTTGCGAAGTACTCAGGGTATCCATTCTTCCACCAGCCCACACGGGTCTTGTCGGGGTAATAAACACCCGCTACATAACTGCCCTGTAAAGAAGGGCCCGTAAACTTTTCTTCGTGATTCGCCCTTTGTCCGAATCTACCATTTCCAATGGAAAAAATACTTTCCGACGAGCGATGGTGTTTTCTTCTAAATCCCTTTTCAATGATTTTCCAGGGATCAGTAATGAGATATTTGATCATGCGATTTTATTCAAAAAAGAAGTCGAAAATAAGCCAAAGTGTACTTTATACACAAAGCCGATATTTCAGAGCTTAATCGCCAGCAAAGTGCCCTCTTCTATGGCCCGCTGGGCATTGAGTTCTCCAGCCTTAAAGGCTCCGCCAATGATGTGAATATTCGTATTGTGCATCTTCAGAATATCATACAGAGCGGTTTCACTCTCCTGGCCAGCGCAAACAATGAGCTGATCTATTTCTAATCTTTTGATTGTTCCATTTTGATTGATCACAAGAGCACCATGGCTGATTCCTTCATAGTTGAGATCATCCATGTATTTGACACCATATTTCTTGAGTTCCTCGCGGTGAATCCAGGCCGTGGTCTTACCCAACGCGGCACCCGGCTTTCCCTTTTTACGCTGTAACAGGAAAATTTCGTGTACATCTTTCGGTTTCCATTTGGTTTGGCTAAGGCCACCGCGATTTTTGGTATGAGGATCGATGTTCCATTTCTCCAGAAATACCTCCTTCGTTTCGGGCTCACTTCCCTTCAGTATGAACATTGCGGTATCAATGCCAATACCTCCAGCTCCAATAATAGCAATGCGGCGGCCAACTTCTTTCCGTTTCCTCAAAATATCCGGATAACTCACAATTTCAACGGAATCATCAGAAGGCATTTGAATGGTGCGTGGTTTAACGCCGGTTGCAATTACCACATGATCATAATGCGCTGAATCTTCAGCTTTAAAAAGTGAATTGAGCATCAACTTTACATTGCACAATTGCAGTTGACGATAAAAATAGCGCAGTGTTTCTTTGAATTCTTCCTTTCCGCTCACAACAGAAGCCATCGTCAGTTGTCCGCCAATGCGGTCCTCTTTTTCGATTAGTGTAATGTTATGTCCCCGCCGGGCAGCAGTAACTGCGAAGGCAAGTCCGGCAGGTCCGCTGCCAACAACAGCAATGTTCAATTGCTTTTCTGCTGGCAAAGCAAAGAGTTCAGTTTCGCGGCAGGCAAATGGATTCACCAGACAGCTGGCGGTTTTTCTGTTGAATATATTATCAAGACACGATTGATTGCATGCAATGCAGGTATTGATTTCATCCTGTCTTCCTTCAATGGCCTTTTTAACGAATTCCGGATCTGCTAAAAAAGGCCTTGCCATGGAGACCATGTCTGCTCCACCTTCGCTCAGCACTTGCTCCGCAACTTCAGGCGTATTGATGCGATTGGTTGTGATCAGTGGTATTCTGATTTTTGACTTGAGCTTTGAAGTGACCCAGGTAAAAGAAGCACGGGGAACCATCTGGGCAATAGTCGGGACACGCGCTTCGTGCCAGCCAATTCCGGTATTGATCATCGTTGCGCCCACTTCTTCAATTCTTTTGGCAAGTAGTTCTATTTCATACCATGAATGACCGTTCTCGACCAGATCAAGCATTGACAATCTGAAAATGACAATAAAGTTGCGGCCGGTTGCATGTCTGATGCGGCTGACGATTGAAGCCGCGAACTGCATTCTCATTTCAAAACTCTTACCCCACACATCATGACGCTGATTGGTTCTGGGTACGAGAAACTGATTGATGAGATAACCTTCGCTTCCCATCACTTCCACTCCATCATACCCGGCTTTCTTGGCAAGAACAGCGGCTCTGATAAAATGATTGATGGTGCACTCCACGAACCAGCCCGGCATATACCACGGTGAAAACGGGGCAATCGGAGCTTTGATAGGAGAAGGAGCCACTGCAAGGGGATGAAATGCATATCTCCCGGCATGCAATATCTGCATGCAGATTTTTCCGCCTGCTTCATGCACTGCCCTGGTCACTACCCTGTGGCGTTTCGCATCTCGTTCTGAAGTCATTTTTGCTGCTCCCGGCGTGAGCCTTCCGAAAATATCAGGAGCAATTCCACCGGTAACAATTAAACCAACACCTCCTCGTGCTCGTTCAGCATAAAAAGCCGCGAGTTTTTGCAATCCACTTTTCTCCTCCTCAAGTCCGGTGTGCATGGACCCCATGAGAACACGGTTTTTTAATGTGGTAAAACCAAGGTCGAGTGGTGTATTTAAAAGGTTAAAAGGCATCAGGCCGAAATTGAAAAGAAAAGGTCAAACTTCCGACAATTGTTCACAAAAAGAAAAGAGCGTTCAAAACAAAAACTGTTTCAAAGTTCTGTTTGCTTTTTTAAAATGTGATGATCAGAACTATGCATCAAGCAATTGATGCATTTTCTGCACTGTCATTCCTTCCATAGAATTCACAACAGCATTGGCTTGACCCAGAAATTTGGCATCGCCTATACCTATACACTTGAAACCTCCACTGATTGCTGCCTCGACTCCGCTGCTGGCATCCTCAAAAACTACAACTTCAGCCGGATTGCAATTTAGTTCCCGGGCACCTCGAAGAAAAACCTCAGGGTGTGGCTTTGACAAGTGGATTTTGTTGCCATCGACTACAGTTTTGAAAAAGTCCAGTATCCCCAATTTTTCGAGAATGAGCAATGAATTCTTCGAGGAAGAACCCAGACCAATATCAATCCCTTCATTTTTCAATTCGTTTAAAAACTGAGGAATTCCGGGTAGCATGTCTGACGGGCTAACTTCATCCACATAATCCAGATACCATTTGTTCTTCAAATTCATCAGCTCAATTTTCTTTTTGTTATTGAGTTGAAGATTACCCCATGACAGTATCTTTTCGAGCGAGTCAACACGGCTCACGCCTTTGAGTTGTTCGTTTTGTTCTTCACTGAATTGAATTCCCAGTGAATCTGCAAGTCTGCGCCAGGCTTTGAAATGAAATTTTGCTGTGTCGACAATGACACCATCCATATCAAATAAACATGCCTTGATAGTCATATAAATTGTGAGGAATATTATTTTTTACTTGCCTCCATTCTGATCATGCCGATGATCATGAGTTCGGCACTCGCCGGATTTGAGGCCAGAGGCACATTGTGCTTGATACAAGCTTTGACGAGTGCAATGATGTCGGCTTCGTAATCCTGTACAATTTCCGGATCACGAAAAAACAACACAGCACTTATTTCATCATTGTTCACCATTTCTGTGAGCTCTCTGAATCCGCCTTCTCTACCGGGATGCACATGATCAATTTCGACCTTGAGTGCTTCGTGCTTCATGAATTCGGCAGTAAGACCGGTCGCTATGAGCTTTCTACCCCACAGCCATTGCTCCCGCTCTTTGAGAAAAGCGATGAGCGCAGGTTTCATTTTATCATGCGCAATAACACAGATTTTCTTTTCTACAGGGCTACTCATTGCTGAACCAATGTTGGCAATTTGTAACGAACATGGTAATCTACAAGTCCGTCGATCGGTTTTCTGATAATTCTACCCAATCTGATTCCAGTTTGAGCAGCAGCCTCTTCCAGACAAGACTTAAAAATCTCGCCTATGCTGCCAACAAAATGAACGGGCACTTCGCGGTAGTTGCTGAAGCACTTGACATGAATGTCTATAAAATGAATCATGCCTTTGGTAACCCAATTTAGTACATGCGGATGATCCTTGTGTTCACCAATAAACTTCATGAATGAAGCCAGATAAACATTGGCATTGGGTTCTCGGTAAATCTTATTGATAATATCGTCTTTGGTCGGTGCGTATTTCGCTTCGAACGCTACTCTCAAATCCTGCGGCAGTTTTTTATAGAAATACTCCTGCAGGAGAATTTTGCCAAAATATCCTCCGCTTGCTTCGTCGCCTAAGATGTACGCCAATGAAGGGATTTCTTCATATACATTTTGACCATCAAAAAAGCAGGAATTGCTTCCAGTTCCGAGTATACATGCAATGCAGGGTTCTCCATCGTAAGTTGCCATAGCAGAACCAAGCTGATCATGGTCCACAATAATGGATGCATTTGTAAATACTCGTACCAGACCCGCATGCATAATTGAGCACATCTCTTCTGTGCTGCTGCCGGCACCGTAGAAGAAGATATGTGTCACCATAGGTGCAATCTTCATCAAACCGGAATTTTCACGAAGAACCTTTTCAGTTACTTCAGGACTATGGAAATACGGATTGAGTCCCATAGTCTGAAAATTGTCAAGCCGGGTACCCTTTTCATCAATCAGCGCCCAATCACATTTTGTTGAGCCACTGTCTGCAATAAGTATCATGTCAGAGTCAATTGTTTTGGTCAATATATAGTTGGTCAGATCATTGCTGACATATCATCAATCAAATTTTTCCTACAAGATCGCAAACACGCGCAGAATAACCTGCTTCGTTGTCATATCAACCCATAACTTTCACGAGATTGCCATTCGCTGAAGTTAAAGCGGCGTCGAAAATACACGAATGAAGGTTTCCTACGACGTCAATGGAAACAATTGGATCCGTGCAATATTCGATAATACCTTTCATGCTGCCTTCAGAAGCCTCTTTTATCGCAGCATTCACTTCGTCTTTGGTGACATCTCGTTTGAGGATAACTACCAGATCTGTGATTGATCCGTCTGGTGTTGGTACACGAACTGCCACTCCATCAAGCTTACCCTTAAGAGCTGGCAAGACTTCACCCACTGCTTTAGCCGCACCGGTAGAAGTTGGAACCATACTCAACGCAGCAGCGCGGGCACGACGTAAGTCCTTGTGAGGAGCATCCTGTAAGCGCTGATCAGCAGTATAGGCATGAACGGTAGTGATATAACCTCTATCTATTCCGAATTTATCGTTCAACACTTTGGCCATTGGTGCCAGGCAATTGGTTGTGCAAGAAGCGTTGCTTAGAATGGTGTCATCGGCGCTAATCATGTCATCGTTGACACCTAAAACTATTGTTTTGATGCCACCGGTTGCAGGTGCGCTGATTACAACTTTTTTTGCACCTGCCTCAATGTGTTTTGATGCACCTTCTTTATCCGTGAAAATTCCGGTTGATTCAATCACCACATCAATCCCCAATTCTTTCCACGGCAGGGAAGCAGGATCTTTGGCAGAATAGACACGCACTGGTTTGCCATTGACAACAATACTATCATCTGTAGTTTCAATTTTCACAGCAAATTTTCCATGCACACTGTCATACTTCAGCAAGTGTGCAAGTGTTTTCACATCAGTTAGATCATTGATGGCAACGATTTCAACAGCATCATTCTGCACAAGATTTCTGAAGCAAATTCTTCCGATTCTTCCAAAACCGTTGATAGCTACTTTTTTCATTTTATTTTTTATTCAATTAATTCAAGATTAAATAGACAAGATTCTTGCGATGCGCAATTCATCTCTGTTGGGCATGTTGCGTTGACCAATGGCATCCGCAAGCGGAGTGTAAGTTTCGCGATCATTCACAATTCCAATCATCACATCCTTTCTTCCTTCCAGAAGTCCTTCAACTGCAGCAACTCCCATCCGTGACGCGAGAACCCTGTCATAACATGAAGGAGCACCACCACGCTGAAGATGACCAAGGACAGAAACGCGCGTTTCATATTCCGAATATTTCTCGTTCACTTTTTTAGCAATCTCGTATGCTCCACCACTTTTACTTCCTTCTGCAACAATCACGATTGAACTTGATTTGCCGCTTTCTTCGCTCGCTCGAAGAGTCTGAACAAGATCATCGATGCTCATTTCATCTTCGGGAAGAACGATGGCTATAGCACCGGTAGCTATGCCGGCTTTCAAGGCAATAAATCCACTGTTTCGGCCCATGACCTCCACAAAAAACAGCCTGTTATGTGATGTTGCAGTATCACGAATCCTATCAACAGCATCGACAACGGTGTTGGTGGCTGTATCAAAACCAATGCAATGATCTGTGCCATAAAGGTCATTGTCGATTGAACCCGGCACACCCATTACCGGGATACCAAATTCCTCGTAGAAAATATGTGCTCCCGTAAATGTTCCATTACCACCAATGGTAATGAGTGCATCAACACCATGCTGCTTGAAATTCTCATAAGCTTTTTGTCTCCCTTCCGGTAAATGAAACTCCTTGCTTCGTGAACTCTTCAAAATAGTACCACCCCGACCCAGAATTCTTGCAACAGAACGTTCATTCAATTTTTTGAAATCTCCTTCAATCATTCCCTGATATCCTTGAAAGATTCCCTGAACTTCTATGTTGCGATAAACACAAGTCCTGACAACAGCGCGAATCGCTGCATTCATACCCGGCGCATCACCGCCGCTTGTAAGCACTCCGATTTTCATATTCAATTGTTTTCATGGCCTTATTTCCAAGACCACGCGAAGTTATTGTACCTTGGACAACAAATATAAGTGTATGTTCTACACTAAGTCATTTCTTTTTATCAAATGATAAACCTCGATAACCTTCCGGCCCCTTTTAAACCATTAATTATCTGGCAATTAACTATACAACCAGAGACAACAAACAAACTGCAAAACCCAATAAACAACACCTACTATACCCGCATTTAGTTGTTTTGTGATCATTTTCCCATCGGAACATAAGAAAACAAAGCAAGCGATCCGCCTGTCAATCCGGAATTCCAAGTTCACCGGGATCGCGACCAACAAAAACCAAGTCGTGTCAGCCCGTGCAGATCAGAACTATTCAGGCTTTACTTATGCAATGAACCGCTGAGCCTAAAAAACTTTGAAAAAAACAGCAACTGATAGTCAATACTGTTTTTCCAATATGCTGAATTGTGTTCCCCGGGTCTTTCTATGTATTCATGAGGGATGTGACGCGATAGTAGTTTCTCATGTAATTTTCGATTGACATCAAGAAAGAAGTCATCCAGGCCACAATCGATAATCAGAGAGAGATTGTCAGGAAGAAGATTATCTATCACATTATACACCGTGTGCTTTTCCCAGTTCTCTTTGCAACATACTGTATCTCCAAGAATTTTCTCCTTGAGTTCCCATGAAGCAGTAAACTGACGAATATCCACACCACCGCTGCTCGAACCTGCGGCGCCAAACTGATCGATATGCCTTGAAGCAAGATAAAGTCCTCCATGACCACCCATACTGAGCCCGGAGATTGCTCTGGCCTGACGATGCCTGATTGTGCGGTAAGCGCTGTCAATCCATGGAATAACTTCATGAATAACGTGCGTTTCATACCTCATGGCAGAGTCGATTGGGCTATCAAGATACCAGCTTCTGAAACCACCATCCGGACAAACGATGATCATCTTGTAAAGGCTGGCTTTCGAGGGAAGCTCGTTATCGAGATTCAGCCATGATAAATAATTACCTCCATAGCCATGTAAAAGATAGAGCACAGGAAATTCCACATCATTCTCATTGTAAGAATCTGGCAGAATTACTAAACAGGAAGACTGTTTGTTCATAGACTTACTATAAACGGCGACCGTATCGGTTCTGCCAGCTGACCAGAGCGGCATCAGCAGAAAAGTTAGTTGAATAAAAGATCGCAAGTACGGTTTGATCATAACCGCGAATATCGTGTAATGAGTAATAAAAAATACGCAGGTTCATTCGTAAATTGCACCTGCGAAAAAATCTAAATCATGGATGTATCAGTAGACTGCGTGCTCTTCGGGTTTGATGACAAGAAATTAAAAGTGCTGTTGATAGAACAGAAACAAGCGGGAAAAGAAAAGAAAATCCTAAAACTTCAGACAGCACTTCCGGGCGATCTGCTAAAGGAAGGTGAGAGTCTGGATGAGGCTGCCAAACGCGTCATGAAGGAGTTGACAAGCCTAAAAGGAATCTATCTCAAGCAATTTTATACTTTCGGAGATCCCATGCGAGTAAAAAACCTGAAAGATCAGGATTGGTTGCGTCTGTTTCGCGCGCATCCAGAGCGCCGGGTTATTACAGTTGGATATTACTCGCTTGTTAAGATGCAGGATTACGAGCCCAAAGCATCAAGCTTTGCGGGAAAAGCCAGATGGGTAGATGTTTACAACATTCCCGATTTGGCTTTCGATCACAATGAAATCGTGGAAAGAGCGATTGAAATACTGAGACACGAACTGGTAGCTGATAATATAGGATTTGAGCTGTTACCAGAAAAGTTTACCCTTACAGAATTACAACAGCTTCACGAAATCATATTGAACAAGAAGCTTGACAAACGTAATTTCCGCAAAAATGCGCTGAAGATGGAAAATCTGAAACCTCTTGAAGAAAAGCAGAAAGGGGTATTGCATAAACCGGCGCAGTTGTATCAATACAAAAGAAAAAAGCCATCAAGTCTTTAGTGACTAATTCAATGAAAAATTCATTCGTCTTCATCCTGGGGCTTTGTGTCCTGCAATCGCGTGCGCAGCCTATGCCAGATTTTGGTGTGGTGTTTCCTCAAGATCAGGTAACGAATATCTACATTACTATTGATCCAGACAGCCTTACCGAAATGTTGGATTCACTTGAAAATGTGCATGAGTATCCGGTTCAATTTGTTTTTCAAAGTCAGTCTGTGCTTGACACAATGGAACTTGCAGGCATGCGGTTACGCGGAAACACGAGTTTGAGTGCTCCAAAAAAATCATTCAAAATTGAATTCGATGCATTCGACGGAAACGCCGACTGGTTTGGTTTGGAAAAACTGAATCTTGTACCCCAGAATAATGATCCTTCAATGATGCGCGCCAAAATCTGCCATGATGCCTACAGGAAATTTGGTATTGCAAACGCCAGAACATCTTATACCAAATTATATATCAACGAAGCCTACATGGGATTGTATCTCAACATAGAGCAAATTGATGAGGAAATGGCAGAACTATATTTTGATCAGCAGGGTGATGGAAATTTATACAAATGCACTTATCCTGCCTCTTTCGAATTTCTAGGCAACAATCCGGGGGCTTACCAGACCGGAGCGTCAGGAGAAAGGACATATGATCTGTCGAACAATCTTTGGATGGATGATTATACCAAACTAGCCAATCTTATTGACATACTTAACAATTTGTCCGAAGATGAAATTCCTTGCACACTGCCGAAGTATTTCAACATAGAAGACTACATCAAGATTGCCGCAATGGATATTTTGCTTGGTCATTGGGATAATCACATTTTTCTGAAGAATAATTTTTTTCTGTACGAAGACGAATACACCAATCAGATCAGATTCATTCCTTATGATCTGGATAATACATTGGGACTCGACTGGATGGAGATTGACTGGACACAACGTGATATTTATAACTGGCAGTGGCAGGGAGAATCCAGACCACTGTATGAACGCTTGATGACAATTCCGGCATACCGAAATAGATTCAGTGAACAGATTCAATTTTTTTGCGATGAGTTCTTCAATGAAGAAACGATTTCGACAAAAATCGACTACTGGCAAAATTTGATTAGCGAAGCTGTTGAAACAGATTCCTACTACCCCATGAATTTCGGTTTCACATATGAAGATTTTCTGATAGCAGGAGATTCAGCTTATGGCGGCCACGTTGATTTCGGCATTCTTCCTTATGTGAACATGAGACGAGAGTCAGCTCTTGCGCAATTGGAATCATTTACACCCTCCGAGGCCGTTGTTCACTGGATTGCTCATCGACCCATTGAGAACACTCTGGTTATTGACGCTAAAATCACCGGCGAATTGGCTGCCCAATGTCAACTCCAGCTTTCGTCTGATGGTATTAGCTGGAGCAATTTTTCTCTGAGCGATGGTTCAGGCCCGAACATGACAGCCGGTGACCAGGTATACACTTACAACGGAACTTTTCCATTTTCCACGCAGGACAAAATTTACTACCGTATTCTATTGCCCGGCAATACTTCTTATCCGTGTGAACCGAGATTCCTGTGGAACAATGCAAGCAACTATGGTCTGTTCATCAATGAAGTAGTGATTTCGAACAGTAGCGGCGTCACTGACGAATCAGGCGAGTATGAAGATTGGGTTGAATTGTACAATGCGACATCACAAACAATAAATCTTGATGGAAAATATCTGACAGATCGGTCTGATAATCCTGATCGGTTTATTCTACCCAACTTGAATATTGTGCCTTATGGATTCCGGTTGGTTTGGCTTGACCGAGACATGTTCGACGGCAATATGCACGGAACGTTCAGACTATCACCTGGTGAAACTATCTACCTATATACTTCCGAAGGTGGTGAACCACGGCTGAGCGACTTCACAGGTCCAATCTACACCGCGACGAATGTCGCATGGGAACGAACCGCTGATGGCGGACCCATTTGGGCAGAAACCAGCTCACCTACTCCAACGCAGCCGAATTCAATGGTTGGACTAGATGAAAGCAGGAATAAGGATTTCATCCTGTATCCAAATCCCGCCAATGAAGTCATTCGTTTTAGTCGCACACAAGCTCATGTTGCTTTAATTGACGCAACTGGCCGGATTGTGCTTCAGCAGCAAAATTGTTCCTCAATTGAAGTACAAAACTTAAGTCCGGGGTACTATATTTTTAATAACGGTGAAGTCAAAATACCCATAGTTGTAAGGCACTGATATATGTCGAGTATCAATTATTCCCACTGTGTGCCATTTCTTCCTGTCAATGATCTCGGGGAGACTATTGATTTTTACAAAAACAAACTGCGCTTTACAGATGAATGGTTTTGGGGTGATCCACCTACGGATTCAGGGATCAGCAGAGATGGTCTTTGTCTTTTTTTCGTTAAAGACAAGGAACATGTATCCAGGATCAATGGACAGAAGCACCGGCTGGAGCTTTGTTTCTTCTTATCGAATGTGGAGGAAATCTATCAGGAAGCAAAACGCAAAAATGTTTTCATTCATAAGGAATTAATTTCTACTCCCTGGAATGTTCGTGAATTTTCCATTGTCGACAACAATGGATATGTACTGCGGATTGGCGAGTACATCGAAAACGACACCGAGGCATCGCATGCAGATAAATGACCTGTTGTGATATGGTCAGAAAGGGTAAATTTGCGCCTCCGTAAAAAGAATGAACCTAGCACAACACATCGGCGATCCGATATTCAGATTGATCGGAGAAGAAGCCGCCCGGCTGAATATTGAAGTTTATGTCATCGGAGGTTTTGTGCGTGACATTCTTCTTGATCGTCCCAACACCGATATAGATTTTGTGGCCAGCAGTAAAGGAATCGAACTGGCGAAAGCATGCTCCAAGGCTCTTGGCATGAACAAAATTGACATTTTCAAGACCTACGGCACGGCTCACTTTCGCTATCATCATCTGGACCTTGAATTTGTTGGGGCACGAAAAGAATCTTATAAACAGGATTCGCGCAATCCCGATGTTGAGCAAGGCACACTTGCGGATGATCAAAACCGAAGGGATTTTACCATTAACTCGCTGGCCATTTCTCTTCAAAAAGAAAACTTTGGAGAAGTTATAGATCCATTTGGAGGTATCACAGATATTGAAAACAAGATACTCCGAACGCCTATGTCACCAGATATCACTTATAGTGATGATCCGCTGCGCATGATGCGTGCTATCAGATTTGCCAATCAGCTAGGTTTTGAAATAGAATCTACCTCCTTTGCAGCTATCAGAAAAAACGCTGAACGCCTGAAGATTGTTTCTATGGAGCGCATCACGACTGAACTGAATAAGATCATGATGTGTGCACGACCATCCATTGGATTTAAATTATTATTCGATACTGGCCTGCTGCATCAGTTCTTTCCTGAAGTCGTGCGATTGCAGGGAATAGAAAAAAGAAATGGAATTGCACACAAGGACAATTTTTATCATACCCTTCAGGTCCTTGACAATATTTGCAAGACAACCGATAATTTGTGGTTGAGGTGGTCAGCGTTGTTGCACGACATAGCCAAGCCGCCCACAAAAAGATTCGAAGAGAATACCGGTTGGACATTTCACGGCCATGAAGATCTTGGGGCCCGGATGGTTCCCAGAATATTCGCCCGCCTCAAATTGCCGCTCGACCATCAGATGAAATACGTTCAAAAACTGGTACTACTTCATTTGAGGCCCATTGCACTGACAAAAGAAGAAATATCTGACAGCGCAATTCGCCGTTTGTTATTTGAGGCAGGTGACGACATAGATGATCTGATGCTGCTTTGCAAGGCAGACATTACCTCTAAAAATGAACTAAAAGTCAAGAAATACCTGGCCAACTATGAAGTTGTGAAGCAGAAACTTGCAGAGTTGGAAGAAAAAGACCGGGTACGCAATTTTCAACCACCTGTAACAGGCGAAATGATCATGAAAACATTTGCCATTGCGCCAGGAAGGGAAGTTGGCATGATTAAAAACGCCATCAAAGAAGCCATACTCGACGGGTTGATCCATAACAATCAGGAAGAAGCTTTTCAACTCATGCTGGAAGAGGGAAAAAAGCTGGGCTTAGTCAGGGCCGTATAGGCTTACCGACCAGAGACAACCGTTCGCCTATCTTATGGACTCACATACCTTATATTGATGTAGATTGCTTTTGGGTTCACCACAAATTTGTAAAAAAACAAACAATGGAAAAGATCAGTAATCAGGATGGTTTTGATCAGCAAAACATTGCGGAAGCATGGGATAAGGATCAGCGCAGAGGCAAAGTCCTGGGAGGTATTTTCATCATAGCAGTAGGCGTGCTATTTCTGCTTCGCGAAATGGGCTTCTGGCTGCCCGAGTGGCTGTTCACCTGGCAAATGCTGGTTATCGCAATAGGTATTTTCAGTGGATTAAAACACTCATTCAGAAGTTTCGGCTGGATAATCACTGTTCTGGTTGGACTGGCTTTTATGATCAAAGATTTTGCTCCTGAGCTGCATATTGGAAAATTCTTTTGGCCGGGCGCGATCATTCTTGTTGGCATCTTTATGATATTTAAGCCTAAAAGGGATCATTGTGAGGGCAGAATGAAATGGAGACAGTATAGAAGAAATCGGAACAATTCTTCGAACAACACGAACAATGAGGATTCGATTGAGTACAACGCGATATTCGGTTCGATTCAAAAAAATGTCATCAGTAAAACCTTCAAGGGAGGAGATGTCAATGCCGTTTTTGGCGGAGCAGAAATCAATCTGATGAAGTCCGATTTTGAAGGTAAAATTCAACTAGAAGTAAATGCTGTATTCGGAGGAGTAAGAATGATTATTCCACCTAACTGGACTGTAAAATCAGAAATCTCAGCTGTCATGGGAAGTGTAGAAGACAACCGACCTATGGCCAGTGACGCTCAACCAGATCCTGGCAAAGTATTGATTCTGGAAGGCAATGCTGTCTTCGGGGGTATTGAGTTGCAAAGTTATTGATCCTCATCTCGAACGGATCTTTGATACACTGAATCAAATTAACCCTAACACTTTAAGGCATCATTTCCAAAAATCGAAATATTATTATTGTGATATTGTGGTGGCTGTTCTGGCTCATCGCACAAACAATGACTTTTCACCGCATTGGAATGTCATGGGAGACCTCACTAAGTGAAGCTATTATTACCACTCTTGCGCTTACCATCGCAGGATTTATCATATCGAATACCTTTAAATATTACAGACCCGTTTCACAAAACAACTGGTTGGTGGTAGGTTATGTCATCATACTCACATTACTAACCGCAAGGCTTTTGCTATTCACATTTAAGGCTATCAATATCGACAATGTATCTTACGGTGAAGAGTATTTCAGATATATGCCTTTGCGTGGAAGTTTTTATCTGCTGATGATTGCTTTCATGACCTTGTACTATCATTCACGGAACAAACTCAAAGATCTCGGCAACATCAAGCGGCGTGAAATGGAAGCGGATAAACTTCTTCGCGAAGCCGAACTTGCAGGCCTTCGGCAGCAATTGCAGCCGCACTTTCTGTTCAATAGTTTGAATTCGATCAGTGCACTTGCAGGCAGCAGGCCCGAGGAAGCAAGAAAGATGATTCAGCAATTATCCGACTTTTTGCGGGGCACAGTGCGCAAAGAGCCACAACAAATGGTTTCGCTGGATGAGGAATTTAAGCACCTCCAATTGTATCTTGAAATTGAAAAAGTAAGATTTGGACACAGGCTTCTTGCCCGTCTTCATCATGACGAGCCTTCAGAAAAAATGCTCATCCCCTCATTGTTGCTTCAGCCGATAGTGGAAAACGCGGTAAAATTCGGGCTGTACGATACCACCGGAGAAGTGATTATTGACATTTCCGCAGCTGAAGAAAACGGAACGCTTGAGGTAACAGTGACCAATCCTTTTGATCCGGCTACAGCCAGACCAAACAGCGGAACCGGCTTTGGACTAACTTCTGTGAGAAGAAGATTGTACCTGCTTTTCGCAAGGCATGATCTTCTTACAACAAATACAATTGATCATCACTTCATCACCATCATAAAAATTCCACAAACCACATGATAAAAGTTGTCATTATCGATGATGAGCCTTTGGCAAGAAGTCTGGTTGCAGAGTATCTGGCTTCACACACCGAATTTGAGATTGTAAAAGAATGCAATGATGGATTTGAAGGTGTAAAAGCCATCTCTGAAATTTCACCTGATCTTATTTTTCTAGACATTCAAATGCCCAAACTAAATGGTTTCGAAATGCTCGAACTCCTGGAGCCCCGGCCTTCAGTAATATTCACAACAGCATTTGATGAATACGCCATGAAGGCTTTCGATAGTCATGCAGTGGACTACTTGCTCAAGCCATTTAGTAAAGAACGATTTGACAAAGCGATTGAAAAATGGCTCAAACAGCGAACCAGTTCAGATACTACAACAGATCCTGAGTTTGAAAACATGCCCCAAAAGCACTCAGAAGAACAAAACAGGATAGCAGTTCGCTTTGGTTCAAAAATCAGCATTGTTCCGACACAGGATGTATTCTACATTGAAGCATATGATGACTATGTAAAAATATTTACCGAGAAAGACTATTTCCTGAAGAAAAAAACCATGAGCTATTATGAAAGCACATTAAGTTCCAATGACTTCATCCGTGTACACCGTTCTTTTATTGTGAATCTGAAACAAATTACAAGGGTTGAGCCATATGAAAAGAACGGCCATGTCGTATTGCTAAAAAATGGGAAAAGCATCCCGCTGAGTAGAAGTGGTTACAGCCGTTTAAGGGAAATTTTGGGAATTTAATTTGATCCTCAAAGGATATATTTGTCAAAATTATTTTATCGCATGAAAACATCATTACAAAGCCTAGTTACTCTATTACTCCTTGTTACCGGTGTGCTATCCGCATATGCTCAGCCTTCAAACGACCAACCATGCAATGCCCTTGCAATTGAATTAGATGGTGATATAGTCGCCGTTGACAATTCAGATGCCTCAGCAGATCCAAATGAAGTAAGTCCGCCGGTTACGGGAATCGGCAACACCTGCATTACTGAATGGTGTAACGACGAATCAGAAGTTCAGAATTCCATGTGGTTCACGTTTGTTGCCCCTGAGAGCGGGGCTGTAATCATCAATACTTGTGTAGACACCAATGAAGTGGACACGCAAGTGGCAATATGGCAAACCAGTGATTGTGCCGATTACAGCAGCTACATATTTGTTATTGCCAATGATGATATCGCTGAAGCCTGTGATAACTCGAATGCATACTCTTCCTACCTTCTTATCGACGGACTAAACGCCGGAGAAACATATTATCTTCAGTTAGATGGATACGGTGGTGAAGAAGGAATGGTTGGAATCGAAGCACTCAGCGCTCAGCCCTCTTCAAGAGTTAATTTCATTCACAACAGCGGAGATGCCGCGATAAGTGCAGTCGATATACGCATCAATGGCGTATTGTATTCCGATGATCTGGAGTTTCAGACGTGCACCGGTTATATTGATGTTCCGGCAGACGTACTGTCAAACATCACCATCAATCCTTCAACAAGCATTGATGACAGTGCTCCTCTCGCCTCACTGGAATACACACTGAACAGCAGTGAAGACTACGTCATGACAATTGTTGGTATTTCTTCTGAGACGGGTTACACACCGACTCAACCCCTTACCATAGCAGTTTATGAAGGTGCGCTCTTATTCAGCCCGGTGGCCGGCACACTCAACGTCTTATTCCAGCACGGCGTAACAGACGCCCCGACAGTAGACCTGATGAATGGCGAGACCTCTGAAGTGATAGTCAATGATCTGGAATATGGCGGATACACTTCAACAGGATATATCGTCAACGATGGTGAATCGTTTAGCCTTATGGTTACAGATGAAGATGGAAACGACCTCGGATTGAACTACTGTATTCCTCTGAACGGCATTGCCGATCTCAGCCTGGCATTTACCGTAGTATTTTCTGGCTTTATGAATCCATCCACCAATTCAGACGGTCAACCTTTCGGAGTGTACTTTGTGAATCAATTCGAAGGCACGTTTCAAGAGCTCACTCCCGGTATGTGTCCATTCCCCGACAATGATGATATCTGTGATGCCACCAATCTGATTGTTAATGACCCACCTGTTCTTGTCAACAATGCTTTTGCAAGCGTTCAGGAAAACGAAAGCAGTCCTGTAAATCTTGGTGGCAATGATCCGGAGAGTGATTGTTTATTCGCCTGGTGCGACGGGTCATTAGAAAATACGATGTGGTTCACTTTCACGGCTCCACCTTCAGGAGGAGTAACAGTAAGCACTTGTTTCGGAACCTCTATTGATACGCAGGTCGCTGTGTGTGAAGTAGGGAATTGCGCAGACTTTAGCTCTGTGACATATCTCGGTGCCAATGATGATATGGAAGGTGGTTGTGAAGGTGGAAATCAATTCGCCTCCTATTTCAACGTAACAGGGCTCACATCCGGCAACACTTATTACGTGCATACCGATGGATGGGAAGGTGAAGGTGGAGAGTTTGAGATTCAGGTTACGGAGTACTTTGTGGGAGTAAAAAACGAGACAGCTTTATCACTCGAAATTTATCCGAATCCGGCGAACGATATCATAAGCATATCTGGTGGAGATATAAATTCAAAAGTTGAGATTCGCGATATGCAAGGCAAACTTCTGATTTCTGAAAATCTATCAACAACAAGAACTATTGCCATTGATGGTCTGGCTAACGGTATTTATACGATTACTGTTCTTGGTCAAGGACAAAACAAAACTGCCAAACTGATCAAAGAATAATTCGATATAGACAATATGAAATGCCGATGCCTTTGTGCGTCGGCATTTTTATTTTCAATAGATGGGCTTCAATGGCAAGAAAAAAATAGACCGGGCTACATCCGGATATTGGCAGAAGGAACAACTCTCAGGTCGGCGAAATTGCCCTTCAGGAATTTATAATGAGCGCTTATTCCAATCATGGCAGCATTATCCGTGCAATATTCGAATGAAGGAGTAAACGGTCTGAGATTTTTAGCAACGCAGAAAGCCTGAAATTTTCTTCTGAGTTCAGAATTGGCGGAGACACCGCCGGCAAGAGCTACATCCCGAATATTCAGCTCTTCAGCTGCTGCGAAAAATCTGTTGATCAGATATTCGGTAATGGTAAACTGATAGGAAGCACAAATGTTGTTCAATTCCCTTTCAATAAATCCGGCATCCGCAGCCTTTTTCTCACGAAGGAAATAGAGAAGATTTGTTTTTAATCCGCTAAAACTAAAATTGTATCCTCCAATTCTTGGAGTTGTAAAATGAAATTTATTCGGGTCGCCGGAAGCCGCGTTTTTATCGATCAAGGGACCTCCCGGATAAGGGAGTCCCAGTATTTTTGCGGCCTTGTCAAAAGCTTCACCAGCTGCGTCATCTATAGTTTCTCCAACAATACTGAAATCATCAGAAGATCTTACATGCACAATTTGGGTATGACCACCACTCACCGTGAGACACAAAAAAGGATAATCCGGATAGTTCTCCTGCGCGTTGTGTATGAAATGAGCCATGATATGCGCTTCCATGTGGTTCACTGCAATCAGTGGAATGGAAAGAGATTGTGAAAGACTTTTTGCGAAAGATGATCCCACCAGCAGTGCGCCCATCAATCCAGGGCCTTGAGTGAATGCAACAGCACTTAAATTACGAAGTGAAACACCAGCCTCATTCAGAGCCTGATCAACCACCGGCACGATATTCGCCTGGTGCGCTCTGCTGGCCAATTCCGGCACCACACCACCGTACTTTTCATGGATCTTCTGGCTGGCGATGATATTCGATAAAACCTTTCTTCCGGAAAGAATAGCAGCCGATGTTTCGTCGCAACTGGACTCAATGGCCAGAATGACCGGGACATTTACAAGCCGTTCATTCATTGGCGATGCTGCACAATGTTAAGACTATCTGTAGCTATGATCATGGCATCAAAACCGTTGGTAGACGCTTTGCGCAACATATCACCATCGAGATAAAACATAAAAGACTCAATTTTTGTCTCATCATTGCTGTTGTAATAACTACTTACTTTTTCGAGCCCCATCAACATGAAAGCATCACTGAAAACTTCGGCTTCAGCGAGTGTTGGAGCGCTAACAGCAACAAAAGCCATTTCATTATCTGAAGGGTAACCATACGTCGGGTCAATCATGGATACTTTGTCGCTGCTGTTCTTCGAAACAAAAGCTCTGTTTACCAGATGGATCTGCTGATCGACTGACTCATTGCCTAGTCCAATCGGAACAATATTTAATGAGTCAATCACATTTCCGTAATTGATGACTCTTTTCCCGCAGCGAATTCTGAATTGCGACAATCCACGGCTCTTCAACATATATCCTATCTGGTCGAGGGCCATGGCTACAGCTATACCGGTAAAGTCAGCTTCCAGCCGTGGATCCGACTTCCTCAACTGACTTTCCAGATACTGATAACCGTCCGAAGTGATTTCGTTCAAATCCATTTTCGCTCCATCAAACCCAACAAATTCGAATAATGAATCGAGATTCGGTTCTAAAGCACCCATGCTATTGGCGACAATCCATTCCCTTTTCAATGGCCCGATGGTAGGATCATAATATTGAAATGTAACCCTATTTAGATCACGTGCCTGGTCATATACCATACCGAATACAAGAGAACTATCAATAAAAGAAAAAACTGTATCCGTTCTTGAAAAAGCATTAAATCTTGACAACACACTATTGGGATCCATCAGATCAAAATTCGACTCGAAAACTCTGATAATGGAATCAATCTGAAACTGAAAATCTGTTGAATCACCCACTGCATCGATTTCATAAGGATTGCCGAAGAGATTGCCCGTGTAAAAACGTCCGGCAATTGGATTATATTTCGGCTTACAACCCGCCATACCGGCAAAAGCCAGCAAAACAATAAAAAAACCATACACCGCAGGTTTCATGGTGCAAACATAATCATGACCCGTCATTGTCTAAAAATGGCCCGATCTTTATAGCACTTTGGAAGATGAAACCGCCCGGAAACATATTGTGGGTTATAAAACCGATCTTTGCACAGTGAAAACCACGTTTCTCTTTTTCACCGCTTTGTACCTGAATTTATTCAGCATGGGGCAAACTGTGCAAAATCAGGCCTACTCCACCCTGCTGCATACGCCACAAGCTTTTCCTGCAGGAAATCCGCTGGGCTATCCAATCATTGGTCTCATGTCGGGCGAATCCATAGAGTTCCATTTTGACATCATGGAGAACAGCTTCGAAACTTATAGCTATGGAGTTATTCACTGCAATCATGAGTGGACACCAAGCGATCTTCATTCAAACGAATACATACAAGGATTTCCATCCAGTCAAATTTCCCGGATGGAACCATCCTTCGGTACTATGTACAATTACGTTCATTACTCTTTCAGCTATCCAGATGAAATGAGTACC
>JBEIHH010000011.1:0-42541 GCA_040381475.1 Crocinitomicaceae bacterium
ATCGGGTCGATGATGCCGATGCGTTTTACTTGTATTTCGTCGCCGAAGAGACTTTTGATATCCACCACAGCTTCAAAGCTGCCAATCTGCGCGAGTCTTACGCTGTCGAATGGTGCTACGGTATTGTCAACCGTAAGGCCTTCGATGGCAACGCGAAGGTTGGGGAAATTGCGGATGAGTGAAAGGCTCACATCAGTCCAGTTGACTTTGGCGTTGAGGTTTTCATTGGCTGCGTCTTTAATAGCGGCTTCAATTTTTCCCTTGAAAAGGAAAGGAGCGATAAGAAGAAGTAAAAAGATTACTCCAAGAGAGATGCCTATCCACTTGAGGAATTTTTTCATGACAGATTACGGAATTGTTTTACAAAGTAAAGTACTTGAATGGCTCAGATTATTCAAGCGGTCATTCAGTTATCGACAAGTTAATGCGCGGCCGGCGCATTGTGAAACTAACTCAGCTTCAAAATCACTCGCATTGCACTCCGAAATCCGATATAAAGGCCAACAGATCCATGACAGAGACAGTGCCATCACCATTGATATCATAAGGACAACAATCGCCGGTACATGTGAACGCTGCGGTGAAAAGGATAAGATCTTCTACATCCACAAGGCTGTCCCCATCGAAATCGGCTGGGCAGGAAATTTCGCCTTCACTGGTCACCGTTTGCGCCGTGACGCATCCAAATGGATTGGATACTTCAACAATATAGGACCCAAATGGCACAATGAATGATCCGTTGGTATTGAGCATTCCAAGACTGGCAATCTGGAAAGTATGCTCATCATCTGAAGCAACAGTAATGGTGATTTCAGTGCTGTTGCCGCATTCTGCAATCTCTTGCTGAATAACCATTTCGGGTGAAGCTACAATGCTGAGGTTCAACATGACGATGCTGTCGCAACCGTCTGCGGTGGTGTAATAGAACTCATATTGACCGGACTCGGTGAGCACATTTTCACTGTCTATGATATAGTTGTCGCATGATGTAACAGACACTTCTGTGTTAACAGGTGTCTCGCAAATGACTTCATCAGCTGCTCTTTTGAGTATGGTGCCATCGAGTCCTGCTACAAACAATTCACCGGCGGGTGTTTCACAAGATGAGAACAGTCGCGCATCCGGCCAGACATAAGTTTCCCAGCTAACGCCATTGTCCGCTGAGGTATGTATGTAGCCGATGTTTTCATTGACCAATCCACCGACCTGAATAAAGTCGCCGTTTGCTAAATAATTCACGTCTGACAGATGATCCAGATAATTCCAAGGTAAAATTTGAGATGTTTGCCAGGCATCGTTTGTTTTGACAACTGAACCATCTTTGCCGACTGCAATTTGCAAATCCCCGCTGCCATCCACTTTGAATAGAAATGGCGCATCTGTTGCGAAATCTGTAAATTCCATTGAGTTTGTATCCATGCGATAAATGGTGCCAAAATAGCCAATGAAATAAAGATCATCGTTGATGAGATTGGCGCCTCTTACGGGTTCAGGAAAGCTCGGATTCTGAACCACCCACGTAGTTCCTCCGTCCGAAGTCAGAAGATACACCCCGTTGGATCCACCCAGAATAATTCCATCATTTTCATTCCAGAAAATGATATCCCTGAAATTGGCTGAGGCATTTGTGTTGTAAGCGGTCCAGGTAGTGCCCCCATTGGTGGTGTGAATAATTGTGGATGCATCGCCGACAGCAAATCCTTCATTTTCATTCAGGAAATAAAGACTGTATAAATAAACACTGTTGCTGACACCTGTGTTGAGATTGCTCCATGTAGCGCCCGCATCTGTTGTTTTTAGTATTGTTCCGGATTCTCCACTTACAAAGCCAATTTGGTCGTTCACGAAAAAAACGTCAACGAAATTCATATCGGACATGGAGTTCAGTGCAACCCATTGCTGCGAATACCAATGGAAGGAGAGCGTAAACAATACCAACAGCAACAGCGTTTTTTTCATGCATGTTTCCATGCTCAACCCTGATGCTGATGCCATGGCATAGCGAAGATAGTCAAAAGAACTGCCTGACCTTACAACTCCACAATTATCCCGATACTCGGCAACACACTGCCTGTTGAGTTGTCGAGATAGTTCGGCAGGTAGCGCGATGGATCAGTCGCATCTACTATTGGGTTGCCGAGATTATCGCGCTGGACATCCAGGATTGGTTTCACGGGCGTCACATTGTTGTAGATGTTCTGAATATCCAGGAACAAGTCGAGCGACCAGCGGGTGAAAAACCATTTCTTATCGATGCGAATGTCTAACTGATGAAAGGCCGGAATTCTTTTGCTGTTAAGCTGTGACCAATCTACCTGCGCCAATCTTAGTATGTCCCAGTTGGCAATCTGCATCGATACTTCTTCGTTGTCCGGAGTGTATGGCAATCCGCCGCTGTAGCGGAATACACCGCCAATTTCCCAGTTTTTCCCGAATTTTTTTCCTCCGGTTACGCTCAGCAAATGCCGACTGTCCCAGCTGGATGGTGTCCACCGGCCATCCGCTCCGGTAAATTCACTTCGTACCCAGGTATAGGCAAGTATGCCGTAAAATCCTTTATAGAACTTTTGCTGAAACAATACTTCTGCGCCATAGGCACGCCCCAATCCGGTGGACGACAAGGTTTCATTTCCAACGGTGCCAAATTCGGCACCCAAATTGGCCAGACTGATGCCGCGGTTGACACTGATCGGATATCTGTCGTAGTATTTATAAAACGACTCAACAGAAATGATGCTGTTTCGCTTGTCCCAGTCGTACTGCACGCCAAGCACTGCCTGCTGGTTGCGGATGTATCGAATGCCTTTGTTCACCAATACGCCTCCTTCCTGATAACCCATGGAGAGGTAGGTAGGCTGCTGGTAGTAAAGTCCAAGATTGGAATTGATGCTCCACTGAGGAGCAAAGTTGTACTTCAATGAGAGACGCGGAGAGATGTGGTTGAATGGGTTGCGCATTTCATCGTTGAAGTCGTTTCCGTCTGCGCGCAATCCTGCGGAAAGCACAAGGCGGTTGGACGCCAAAGTTTTGCTAGACTGAAAGAACAGACCGTATTTATTCAGTGTAAAGTCAGTCCGGTACCTGATGTCTACGATGGTATCGAGGAATGGATTGTAGTCGCGGAGTTTGGAAAAGTTGTCGTAAACAGCATATTCATATCCGGCTCCATAAAGAATTTTCCATCCTTTCTCTCCGTAAAGTTTGTGCTCAAGACGCAGCTTGTTTTCCTGTTCTGTGCTGGCGTAATCTAATGTACGCGGCAGATCTTCGTTGTTCTGCTGGTGTTTGAAAGCTTCATTGCGCAACATGTTTCTGCTCGCTATGAGCGATATCCTGCTTTTTTCCCTGTAATGATCCCACTTGGCGCCGAAGGTGTAATTCCATTGGTGATTGATCACAAGGTTGTCAAGCAGATAGCGATTGCGTGTGAAGTTTTCGCTTGCCGTATCATCGTCGAGTTTGAGGTTCAGTGCAAAATCATCGAGCGCTCCGAGTGATACTATGGTGAGTTTGTTTTTGTCGTTGATGTCCCATTTCCATTTGAGGTTGTAGTCGTTATACGTTGGCAAAAACGGTAATTGCAACAATGAAAAAAGTCCTTGCAAATAACTCCGGCGAACCGAAAGTATAATTCCTGAATTCGGTCCGGTTGGCCCTTCAACGGTCATTCCGATATCACTGCTTCCAACGATGAAGTTAGCAGTGTATTTATCGCGACGGGCATCCTTGAATCCGAATTCGAGGACACTACTCAACGCGTTGCCGCGTGCTGCTGGAAATGCTCCCGAGTAGAATTCAACTTCGTTGATCAGGTCTACGTTGATGAGTCCGACCGGACCGCCGCTCGCGCCCTGTGTAGCGAAGTGGTTGATGTTCGGTATTTCAATTCCATCAATGTAGAATCTGTTTTCATTGGCTGCACCTCCGCGGATGATGATGTCGTTTCGAAAACTAGGAATGGCAGCAACTCCGGGAAGTGTTCGGATTACGCGAGAAATATCGCGGTTACCGCCGGGATTGCGTTTGATTTCGTTGGTGCCAATGGTACGAATAGAAACAGGCGATTCCTCTTGGTTTGAGATGCCCGACGCCACAATTTCAACTTGACCGGTTTCCAGTGTTAGCTCCTCTAAAACAAAATTCACGGTGGCAGGGCGGTCTTTGGTTACTTCTACTTCGAATACAGTTGACTTCTTGAAGCCCACTGCAAGACACTCAACATTGTAAAGGCCTGGTGCAACGTCGTTGATCTTGTAGTAACCAAGGTCATCAGTTACTCCTCCTATGGTGGTGCCCTGTATCACAACGGGCACAAAAGGCACGGGCTCGTTACCCGTTTGCGTGGTTACCTTTCCTGAAATAGTACTGGTTTGAGCCAAAGCAACAACAGCCATAAACTGCAAGAAGAAGAATGATAAAAGGCGTCTCATCATGATGTCGGAAAACCACAAAAGGCTTGAATTGTTCATGGCAACAAAAGAAAAAGCCCCACAATTTGCGGGGCTTTTTCATTCGCTTATTCATTTATGCTTTGGCCATCACCTTGGGAGCAGCGGCAAGAATTTCTTCATTGGCGAACTCCTTGAATTTCTCAAAGTTCTTTACGAATTTTTCTGCGAGCTCAGTGGCTTTGAGATCGTAAGCTGCTTTGTCTTTCCACGTATTGCGTGGGTTCAAAACTTCTGATGGTACTTCAGGACAAGTTTTTGGCATTTTGAGACCAAAAATTTCGTGCGTTTCATATTCAGCATTGTCAAGTTTTCCTTCCAGGGCCGCTGTAATCAGGGCTCTGGTCAACTTGAGCTTCATGCGTTCACCAGTGCCGTATGCGCCACCACTCCAGCCGGTGTTCAGCAACCAGACTGTAGCACCGCTTTCTTCCATTTTCTTACCTAACATTTCTGCGTATTTGGTAGGATGCAATGGGAGGAAAGGCGCGCCAAAACATGCGCTGAAAGTTGTTGTTGGTTCCGTAACTCCCGCTTCGGTTCCGGCCACTTTAGCTGTGTAGCCGCTGATGAATTGATACATCGCTTGTCCTTTTGTCAACTTGGAAATTGGAGGCAATACACCGAATGCGTCGCAGGTGAGGAAGAAAATGTTTTTCGGAATCCCACCCAAAGATGGTTCAACGATGTTATCGATGTGATGCAGCGGATAGCTGACACGCGTATTTTCTGTTTTTTCGCAGTTAGTATAATCTGGCGTTACGCCATCGTCTTCAAAACCTATATTTTCGAGAATTGCTCCGAATTTGATGGCATCGTAAATCTGAGGTTCTTTGTCACGTGTCAGATCAATGGTCTTTGCATAACATCCTCCTTCAAAATTGAACACGGTGGTGTCTGTCCAGCCGTGTTCATCGTCACCGATCAATTTTCTATTTGGATCAGATGAGAGTGTGGTTTTACCGGTTCCGCTCAATCCGAAAAATACGGCAGTATCGCCCTTTTCGCCGATGTTGGCAGAGCAGTGCATACTAAGCACGTTTTTATCTTGAGGAAGCACGTAGTTCAATACGGTGAAAATTCCTTTTTTGATTTCTCCTGTGTATCCTGTACCTCCGATGATGGCAATTTTTTTCGTGAAATTCAAAATCGCGAAGTTGTGCTGGCGAGTGCCGTCTGCATCAGGAATGGCCATGAATCCCGGTGCGCAGATCACATTCCATTCCGGTGAAAAGTTCGAGAGTTGTTCACGCGTAGGACGAATAAACATATTGGATGCAAACATGTTGCTCCATGGGTATTCTGTGATCACACGAACTCCTAATCTGTAGCGATCGTCGGCACATGCAAAAACATCGCGGACATATACATCACGACCTGTGAGATAGGCGCAAATGCGTGCATGAAGTTTATCAAATTTTTCAGGATCAAATGGTAGATTGAATTGACCTCCCCACCAGATGTTGTCTTTGGTTACATCGTCCACCACGATGAATTTGTCCTTTGGGGATCTCCCGGTAAATTCTCCGGTGTCGATGGCCAAAGCGCCGGTGTTGGTGAGTACTCCCTGTCCTAAACTGATTGTTTCTTCGGTCAGTTCAGCAGGATGAAGATTCCAGTAAGCCGTAGCGACGTGTTGGAGTCCGAGGTAGTCAAGATTTGCATCCTCGGGTTTGTGTCCGATTTGAGTCATTGTCAGTTGATTAAGCCGGCTTTTGATTGAACCGGAATGCAAATGTAAGTCACGATTTTTCTGCCACAATAACGTTTTATTCAAAGTGATATACAACACGCATCAACCAAGAAAGACATGAATGTCGCTGCCCATGTTTCTTGATTGTGCCAACACCACATGAGCCTATCTTTGCAGCATGAGTTATACCATCGTGATCGTCGGAAGACCGAACGTCGGCAAGTCAACATTGTACAACCGTCTCACTGGAACGGATGACGCCATTGTTGATCCAACTGCCGGTGTTACCCGTGACCGCAAATATGGAATTGGTGATTGGGGAAAGAAATCTTTTGTGGTTGTTGATACTGGAGGTATAGCTGATGAGGATGAGGAAGGTTTTGAAAAGGATATCAAGTCTCAGGTTACATTGGCCATTGAAGAAGCGGATTTGGTGCTTTTTTTGGTTGATGGGAAAGAAGGCCTGACAGATGGCGACCGATACATTGCCAACAAACTCAGAAAGGCGAAGAAGAAAATCATGTTGCTATGCAACAAAGTGGATACTTCCGATAAGGAAGGTTGGATCAACGAGTTTTGGGAGCTTGGCATCAGTGATGATATTTTTCCGATAAGTGCCAACAATGGCTATGGAACGGGTGATTTGATGGAGAAGATTGCAGCAGATATGCCCGAAGAACCCGAAAACGATGAAGACGAATTACCCAAAATTGCCATCGTGGGTAAACCCAATGTCGGCAAGAGTTCGCTCATCAATGCGCTTACCGGAAAGGAAAGAAGCATCGTCAGCGAAGTGGCTGGTACAACCCGTGATGCTGTCAATTCAGAATTCAGAGCATTCGGAAAAGAGCTGATCCTGGTGGATACTGCTGGATTGCGGAAGAGAAAGCAAATAGTGAATGACATTGAATTTTATAGCTCGATACGCACGATTAAGGCCATCAGACAGAGCGATGTCTGTTTGTTGCTGATCGATGCTACAGAAGGGCTTTCGCGTCAGGATCTTTCGATTTTTAAAGAAATAACCGAGGCCAACAAAGGTGTGGTTATTCTGGTAAATAAATGGGATCTCGTTGAAAAGGATCATACAAGTGTCGACAAGTACTCTAAGGAATTGCGTGAAAAGCTTGCTCCGATGAGCGATGTTCCGATTTTCTTTACCTCGACCGTTACGAAACAACGTATCCTCAAAGCTCTGGAAAAGGCGGTAGAAGTTGCTCACAACAGAAAACAAAGGATTCCTACAGCCAGACTCAATGAGGTTATGCTGCCGATCATCGAGAATTGGCCACCACCAATTTATAAGGGTAAGGATGTAAAGATTAAATATGTGACCCAGCTTCCCACAAAATCACCGGCGATTGCATTTTTCTGCAATACACCACAATACATCAAAGATCCTTACGCGCGTTTTCTGGAGAACAAATTGCGCGAGAACTTCCATTTTGAGGGAATACCTGTAAGATTGTATTTCAGACAAAAGTGACGGGAAATACACAACGCTCTGTTTATTCTGCTCCATGAGCTGTCGGATATCCTCGTGTTTATTCCTTTTTCTTTGGATAGCAGAACTTCCTGAAAGATTCTGGCGTATCACCTAAATTGAAATACTACCTCATGAAAAGAATTTTTGCCCTACTTCTTGTAGTTTCTTTCGCGCTGAACTCTCGGGCACAAAGCGATAGCGTTTATGCAGAGATTGGTGTGAACACCATCAAGCTTATTGGACTGGGGTTCCAAAATGACAGTCCGGATCCTCAGGTTTGGAATCCATACTTCATAACGGCAGGCATTCACTATAAAAGACTTGGACTAAGACTGGGATATGGAGGGCGTTCCGGCTCACGAACGGAATTGCCTGCGGATGTAAACGGTAAAACCACTCTTGTCACAGATTCAAGCTACACAGATTTACGCATCGGGCTGGCGTGGGAAATCCAGCCTTCGGCAAAGTGGACTTTCAGATTTGGAGTTGATTACTTCATTGCCAATGAATCAAATATGATTGAAACCGAATTCACGAACGAAGACAACGAGAAGGTGATAATCACCCATGAAGTCAAAACAGAAGAATCCGGCTTTGGCCCATTCGCATATTTTCAGTATCACATTACGCCCAGAATCAGTCTTGGTACTGAACTTTTATGGCGCTTTTCGAATTATACAAGCACCGACAGTGATGTAAGCAATGTCTCCGATGCCGATGCCATCCGCAATTATGAGGGAAGCAGAAGGGTCGTGATGGCACCTACTGCTTTGTTTTTAAATGTGAGATTCTGATATTTGTCTTCATGATTTGTAACATGAAATTACGCTCCATAATTTCTCTGGCGTTGCCTGTAATGTTCATTACGGCTTTCATTTCGTGTAAAAAAGATGAGGTAGATTCCGAGAGAAGATTGCCGGTGCTTCCTGAAGTGGCTTATGCATACAACATTCCTCCGAATGAAACCTTCTTCATACCATATGGCGATTCAATCATCGACAATAAAATCGCAACATTGGGCAGAGTCTTATTTTACGAAGTTCAGTTATCCAGAAATAATCGCGTGAGTTGTGGTACATGTCACAAGCAGATCAATGGGTTTGCTGACAACCGGAATTTTTCTGCGGGTTTTGAAAATCTTCTTACCGGCCGCAATACCCAGAGTATAGTGAACACCGGAACACAGGTTGGGTTCTTTTGGGATTTGCGCGAATCGGTTCTGGATCACATGGTTTTGCAGCCAATCGCCAATCACGTTGAGATGGGAATAGACGATACCTTGTACATGGAAGAAAAGGTGCGCAATATCAGCTATTATCCACCGCTTTTCGAAGAAGCTTTTGGTTCATCCGAAGTAACAACCAACAAGATTGGTCGCGCTTTGGCTCAATTTGTCAAGTCGATTGTTTCGGTGAGCACCAAATATGACATTGGAAGGAAGATGGCTGTAGATGCTGGTGCTACCGGTAATGTTAACCACATTGATTTTCCGAATTATTCAAACCTTGAAAATCTGGGAAAGAAAGTTTTCTTCCTGAAGTTCGCATGCTCGCAGTGCCATGGAGGTGTGAATTTTGATGGCAGTCTCTCTGCGCCGAAAAACATCGGGCTCGATTTTGACTATGCCGACAATGGAATGCCGGGTCTGGATAATTTCGGCGTGGTGCGTGATGGTTTTTTCAAAACCCCAACCCTGCGCAACATCGCTTTCACAGGTCCCTATATGCACGACGGAAGATTTAAGACACTGGAAGAAGTGATTGAGTTTTATAACAGCGGTATTCAGCCACATCCGCAGCTTTCAGAAGAGTTGAGGGTGCGTGAGCAGGGTGGACTTACTTTCGAACATCTTGGCCCGCTAATTCCATTTGAGTTGGTACCGCTTGATCAGGGCACATTGCCACAACGCATGTTCATGACCGGTGAAGAAAAGGCGGCGCTAGTGGCTTTTCTCAAAACATTGACTGATTATACAACATTGAGTGATCCGAAATTCACGGACCCATTTGTTAGTCAATAATTGCAAGCACGGAATCGCTACTACCCCCTTATTACCCATACTACCTGTCTCCAGTTCTTCCACCATTCACTTCGGATGATTTCTTCGGGTTCTATGTTCATGTTTGTAGATAGATGACTCAACACTTCGCTCAATAAAATGGTGTTGGTGTCAAATAAATCGAAACGACTGGAATTTGTTTCAAGAAATTCTGCAAGTGAGTTGGGTAAGGTTAGCTTGTGTTGTTTACCGGATTTGAAAAACTGCATCTCAGTATTTTCTTTTCCCTTTGAAATGACTTTATAACTCACATCCAACCAACCAATTCTGAATCCAGGGGTCTCAATTGGATCGGGTAGTGGCGATTTGATGGAATTCTGTATTGTCAGCGGATGCACCCTGGATTTTGGTATTTTGAATTTGAAGAACTTCTGCAATGGCCAGTCAATACCGATGTGATGCATGTAGTTGTACAATGCTTTTTTCAGGCCTTCTGAGTATTGCTCATGATCGGCACCTTCAGGATCCTCGTGATACAAATCGTTGTTTGCAAAGCCGCGAAATTCCGGACCTGTCCTGATGACTCCATACTTTTCAGGATACATGCCTACCGGACTATGCACCGTCATGGCGAACTGATGCCAGTGTGCACTTTGTAGCAATCCATGCTGGAATAACTGTCTAACTATATCTAAGGAGTCAATCGTTTCCTGATCTGATTCTGTTGGAAAGCCATACATGAGATAAGCATGCACGAGTATTCCGGCATCACGAAATCCTTTACAAACACGAGCAACCTGATCAATGGTAATTCCTTTTTCCATCAACTCAAGCAACCTCGGACTTGCTACTTCAAGGCCACCGGTTACAGCGATACATCCCGATGCCGCCAGAAGCTTGCAAAGGTCTTCACTGAATGTTTTTTCAAAGCGGATATTCGTCCACCACGATACTTTCAGTTTTCTGCGCAATATTTCAATTGCCAGGTCGCGCATCGCAAGGGGAGGAGCTGCCTCATCCACGAAGTGAAATCCGGTTTCTCCTGTTTCTCTGATGAGCTCTTCCATTTTGTCCACCAAAGTCGCTGCCGGCGATTGTTCAAACCGGCTGATGTAGTCCAGAGAGATATCACAAAAGCTACATTTTTTCCAGTAACACCCATGAGCAATCGTGAGTTTGTTCCATCGCCCGTCGTTCCACAATCGGTGCATGGGATTGGGAAGGTCAATCACACTCAAATACTCGTGAATTCTTAAGCCGTCATAGGTCGGTGTGGGCAAAGCAGAATGACCGAAGTCTCTTGTGCTTGCATTGTTCATGAAAACAACCTTGTCAGCATCGCGCATGAAGGTTCGTTTTAGTTTGTTTTTGTCAAATGAAGTAGCGCCGAGTTGTTCGCATATCGCTAATACCGGACCTTCGCCATCGTCAAGAGTAATAAAGTCTACGTAGTCGAAAACCCGTGTGTCTGACAGTTCTCGCAACTCTGTATTGGGATATCCACCGCCCATCACAACGATGGTGTCCGGATAATTTTCTTTAATCCATTGACCCGCCTTCAATGCACCATAAAGGTTGCCGCCGAATGGAACAGTAAAGCCAACGAGGGCAGGTGCTCCATTAGCAAAGTAATCATTCAGTACATCCAAAAGAATCTGGTCGAAAAAATTGGTTTTTTCATTAAGTGCTTTTTCCAACTGATCAAAAGAAGTTGCCGTTCGCGCAATGCGTTCCGCGTATTTTGAAAAGCCGAAGTGAGGCCCAACAGTAGCCTGGATCAGATCTGCAACATCTTCGAGATAAAGTGTACACAGATATCTTGCTTTGTCTTGAACACCGATGTGGCCAAAGAACCAGTCTATATCTTTGAGTGTTTGAAATCTTGGTCCCTCAGGCAGCAGCTGTCTTCCAACGATGCGATAGGCGAGGGTGTAATTTTTGTTTTGTAAAAATGAAATGACCGCATCAATTGTTTCCTCGTATTGGAATCGGTTGCTTAGCATGTTCGCATGAGCAGATGACAATTGCCCTGTTGTTGTCGCGATACTGTCAAAAAGAGATTTGAATCCTTCCTTTCTGAAAACGCGGAGTACAAGATCTAACCCCAGATCTCCCTGTTGCACTGAGATGTTTTTTGATCTCAGAAACCCGGTCAGATAGGCTGTTGCCGGATACGGAGTATTCAGTTGTGTAAGAGGCGGTATCAGGAGCAGAACGTTCGACAATAGCCTGTGTTGTATTTAGAAAACGGCTTTTGCAATTTCCTTGATGCTTTTCGCTTTGCCCATGGAGTAGTAGTGCAAGACAGGTACGCCTGCTTTCATGAGGTCTTTCGATTGCTGAATACACCACTCAACACCTATTTTTCTGACTTCTTCATCCGTTTTTGCATTTTCAACCATCTGCACGAGTTCATCAGGCAAATTGATATGAAAATGATGTGGAATTACACTGAGTTGAGATCTGGTGCTTAGTGGCTTTAATCCTGGTATGATCGGCACATTGATTCCAATCTCCCTGCACTCCTCGACGAATCTCAGGAATGCACGATTATCATAAAACATCTGAGTAACGATGTACTGACCACCGGCATCAATTTTAGCCTTGAGATATCTCAAATCTGATTTGCGGTTTGGAGCTTCAAAGTGTTTTTCCGGATAACCTGCCACACCAATACAAAAATTGGTTTTTTGTACATCCTTTTGATCCGGATCGAGGTATTTGCCATTGTTCATTTCGACAGCCTGCTTCACCAGGTCAACAGCATAGGCATGTCCTTCCGGCTCCGGCTTGAATCGGCCTTCGCTCTTGATCGGATCGCCGCGGAGAACAAGAATATTGTCGAGTCCGACAAAGTTGAGATCTATAAGTGCATCTTCAGTATCCTGTTTCGAAAAGCCACCACAAATGATATGCGGAACGGTATCTACTTTGTAACGATTGCTTATGGCAGCGCAAATGCCCACTGTTCCCGGACGTTTGCGAACAATGTGTTTTTCCAGAAGTCCGTTGCCGGCATCTCTGAATACATATTCTTCGCGGTGGTATGTAACATCAACAAAGGCTGGTGAGAATTCCATCAACTGATCCATCGTTTCAAAAATGGAATTGATGTTTTGACCTTTCAGTGGTGGAAGTATCTCAATTGAAAATAATGTTGACTTTGCTTTTTCTATGTGTTCTGTTACTTTCATATTCCCTTCTTATATAATATTAGGTGAAAGCCATTTTGAGGCTTCTTCGTGTGTGATACCCTTGCGCTGGGCATAATCTTTTACCTGCTCTTCAGTTATTTTTCCCAGTCCGAAATATTTGGATTGCGGATGTGAGAAGTAATATCCGCTCACTGACGCGGTTGGATACATGGCAAGCGATTCCGTCAGTGTGATGCCGGTGTTCTTTTCGACTTCAAGCAATTCCCAGATGGTTGTTTTTTCAAGGTGATCAGGACAGGCAGGATATCCTGGTGCAGGCCTGATGCCTCTGTAAGCTTCATCGATCAATTGTTCCGTACTCAAAGATTCATCTGAAGCATAACCCCAGATTTTGGTTCTTACTTGGTGGTGCATGTATTCAGCAAGCGCTTCCGCGAGCCTGTCGGCGAGTGCTTTGATCATGATCGAAGAATAGTCGTCATGACCTGCTTCGTATTCCGCAATCAACTTTTCAATTCCAAAACCGGCACTCACGGCAAAGCAACCGATGTAATCTTTATATCCAGACTCAGCAGGTGCGATGAAATCTGAAAGTGCGAGATTAGGCTGGCCTGCAGCCTTGCGTGTCTGCTGACGCAGAGTTTGAAAAACGAAATTTTTACCAGCTTTGTTTTTGTGATTCAATACGATTTCATCCTGACGACTATTGCATTCGAATATGCCAACTACTGCCTTTGCTGTAAGAGATTTTTTCGTCAACACTTCATTGAGCATGCGCTTTGCATCTTCGAAAAGATTTTGAGCCTGCTCTCCAACAACTTCATCATTCAGAATTTTTGGAAATCTTCCCGCAAGCTCCCATGTTTGGAAGAATGGTGTCCAGTCGATGAATTCAACAAGATGTTTCAGGTCAATTTCGTTGTAAACATGAATTCCTGTCTTTACAGGAGCCGCTATGTCTTCTTTACGGAAGTCAATTCTAAGTTTGTTTCTCCTTGCTTCTTCGAGGGTGCAGATGCTCTTTGCAGAATTTTGCGTGAGGTAATTCTCTCGCACTTTCGCATAATCGATGCGGGTATTTGAAATGAAATCAGCCTTGTTGTCTTCGCTGAGTAAACTGCTCACCACTGTAACAGCCCGACTGGCATCCAGCACGTGAACCACAGGATGATTATAGTGCGGTTCGATTTTCACGGCGGTATGAACCCGGGATGTTGTTGCTCCACCTATCATCAGTGGGATGCTAAGCTTTCTTCGTTGCATTTCTTTTGCAACGTGAATCATCTCATCCAGTGAAGGTGTGATCAATCCAGACAAACCAATGGCATCAACGTTTTCTTTGATTGCTGTGTCGATAATTTTATCTGTTGGAACCATTACCCCGAGATCTATGATCTCGTAATTGTTGCAGGCAAGAACCACTCCGACAATGTTTTTGCCAATGTCGTGTACATCGCCTTTAACGGTTGCCATCAGCACTTTGCCGTTGTTACTTCCTACTCCTGAAGCTTTCTCTGCATTGAGGTATGGTTCAAGAAAAGCTACTGCTTTCTTCATAACTCTTGCACTTTTTACTACCTGAGGCAAGAACATTTTACCGCTGCCAAACAAATCACCGACAATACTCATGCCTGCCATGAGCGGACCTTCTATGACATGCAACGGACGGCCATATTTTTGTCTGGCTTCTTCTGTGTCTTCGTCGATAAAGTCAATAATGCCTTTGATCAACGCATGAGATAATCGGTTCTCAACAGTATCGTTGCGCCAGGATAAATCCTGTTTGCTTTCCTTTTTTGAAGACTCCTTGTTCTTATCTGCATATTCGAGTAATCGCTCTGTTGCTTCTGCTTTGCGATTAAGCACGACATCTTCAACGAGCTCGAGAAGTTCAGGAGGAATTTCATCATATACCTCCAGCTGCGAAGGATTGACGATTCCCATATCCATTCCATGCTTTATACCGTGGTAAAGGAATACGGAATGAATCGCTTCACGCACCCTGTTATTTCCTCGGAACGAAAACGAAACATTCGAAACACCACCACTCACCATGGCTCCCGGAAGGTTTTCTTTGATCCATTTTGTAGCTTGGAAAAAGTGCATGGCGTTGTCGCGGTGTTCTTCCATGCCTGTGCCGACAGGGAAAATATTCGGATCAAAAATGATGTCATGCGGATTAAAGCCTGCCTTATCGACAAGCACCCGATATGCTCTTTCGCAGATTTCAATTCTTCTTTCGTAAGAATCTGCCTGCCCCAGTTCATCAAAGGCCATCACAATCACCGCTGCTCCGTATCGTCGAATTCTTTTAGCTTTTACAAGAAAATCTTCTTCACCTTCTTTAAGTGAAATTGAGTTGACGACGCATTTGCCTTGAACACATTTCAAACCGGCTTCAATAATTTCCCATTTGGAAGAATCGATCATGACTGGGATTTTGGCAATATCAGGCTCGCTCGCAATGAGATTCAGAAAGCGCGTCATGGCAACTACCCCATCAATGAGACCTTCGTCCATATTTACGTCAAGTATCTGGGCTCCTCCTTCTACCTGCTCCTTTGCAATGGCTACCGCCTCATCAAATTTTCCGGCCTTAATGAGTTCAAGGAATTTTTTAGATCCTGTCACATTGCATCTTTCACCAACATTGATGAAGTTGGTGTCGGAAGTCGCAATCAATGGCTCAAGACCACTCAGCTTAATTTTAACCGGATGTGCGTTTTCAGATGTCTGGTCTATGGTATTTTTTTCTATAGTAGATTCCATGATCAAATAGTGCTTACACTTACTTTTCTTGGTTCATAGTTCTTGGCCATGTTTGCGATGGCGCGGATATGATCGGGAGTTGTTCCGCAGCAACCACCGAGAATATTGATGATGTTCCTTTCGCAATATTCTTTGACTAGCGAAGCCATTTGTTCCGGAGTTTGATCATAATGACCCATGGCATTCGGCAGTCCCGCATTGGGATAGGCGCTTACGTAGCAATCGGCGTTTTCGCTAAGAATTTCTACATACTGTTCCAATTGCTCTGCCCCGAGAGCGCAGTTAAATCCTATACTAAACAAGGGTGCATGTGACATTGAAATTAAAAACGCTTCCGCTGTTTGTCCGCTGAGTGTGCGTCCGCTGGCATCTGTGATAGTGCCACTGATCATGATCGGTAATTCTGTATTCCTTTCATCGAATACTTCCATGGTTGCAAAAAGTGCGGCCTTGGCATTCAGGGTGTCAAAGATTGTTTCAATGATGATGATATCCGCACCGCCTTCCATCAGGCCGAGAACCTGCTCTTTGTATGCAACAACCAATTGGTCGAAAGTGATGGCTCTGTATCCAGGGTCATTGACATCCGGCGAGAGTGAAGCCGTTCTGTTGGTGGGACCAACTGCTCCTGCAACAAACTTTTTGGATTGATCGTCCGGATGCAGTTCATGGTACTTAAGGACAGCGTTTTTTGCGCATTTCGCTGCCGCAACATTGATTTCGTAGGCAAGATTTTCCATCTGGTAATCTGCCATCGAAACTCGCTGGGCGTTGAAGGTATTTGTTTCAATGATGTCAGCCCCGGCCTCGAGATAATCGAGATGGATTTGGGTAATCACATCCGGGCGGGTGATACTGAGCAAATCATTGTTGCCTTTCAGATCAGATGGGTAATTGGCAAAGCGCTCACCTCTGAAATCTGATTCGCCAAGGTTGTAGCGCTGAATCATGGTGCCCATGGCTCCATCAAGAATAAGAATTCTCTGATCAGCAAGTTGCTGAAGTGATTGTTTGATTGTCATAGATACTTCTAATATCTATCCAGAAAGTCGTGGAGAAAAGCAGAAGACTGACTCATCTCTCTCTTCAGCACAAGGCTGGCAGAGCAGGAAGTGGCACCCGGCGTTTGATTCGGGTTGCCAAGACATCATCGGGCCTGATCCCTCCGTCTTTCTGGATAAGTGAGGCAAAAGTAATCAAATCTCACTGACAATTGCAAGTTATGTTTGCCCTTGACTTATATCAATGTTGAATGACAAAAAAATAGCACATGCACTGATATATCCGCTGGTGTTGTGTCTGATAGTACTGGCGATTTTATATCCGTTTACGGCTTTCATGCATATGCCGAAATGGGACAGCATGAATGGTTTTCTACCATACCGATATTTCATCAGCTTTTACCTTGAAAACGATCAGCCTCCCTTTTGGAATCCATTTCAGCGATTGGGATATCCCGGTTATTCTGATTTGCAAAGCGGATGTTGGTATCCTGTCACCAGAATAATCATGTTGTTCGGGCAATATGATGTAACCGGATTAATTATTGAACTGCTGAGTTGCTATTTGATCGCAGCACTCGGCTTATACCGTTTGAGTTTATATCTCCACGAATGCCGCAAAACTGCTTTCCTGCTGGGTTTGTGTTATTCGCTTTCAGGTTTCATGATTGGATCAACTCACCTAATGGTCTTTTTGATTGGTGTTGCCTGGCTCCCCTGGATTATCTGGGCAGTATTGGCGTTTTTTGACTCATACAAGACCAGGTATGCCATCTATGCTGCAGCTTTTATCGCGATGAACGTCACTGGTGCAAGTCCTGCCTTCACCATACTGCTTGTCTATATTCTTGTTGGAATGACTGTGGTCCATATCGTCCGCAGAACCTATGGTCTAAGCTCAGTTTTGGAAATGCTGACTGCTGGCTGGCCAGCAGCCTTTTTTTTGCTGATGCTGATCGCACCTTATGCGTTGTCATTTCTTGATTTTGCCCCGTATTTTAACAGATTGGGCAAACGTCCTTATGAAGAGATGATATTAAACCCTCTCAGCTATGGCAACTACCTTTCATTGATATTCCCTTATGCGGTAAATGATGTGAAGTCTGAATGGTTCAAACCAACTGATCTCTCTCTGAGAAATATCTATTTTGGTTTGGCTGTGCTCATTGCCGGATTGTCAGCTCTGCTTTCATATCGTTACAAAACCAAATATTATCTGCCGCTGTTGTTATGCTCTTTTTTGGCTTGCTGGTTGGCTCTTGGTGATTTGACTTTTTTGTACAAGTGGGTTTATAACCTACCTGGTTTCGGATTGTTTCGCCATCCTTCTTTTTTCAGGTCCTACTTCATCTTTTGTATTGTGTTGCTGGCAGGTTTTCGGTTGAAAGATTTTTTCAAACATGAGGAATGGACGGTGACGGATAAAATCAGTTTGTTACTTGTAGGTTCCACCATGTTGATTTTCGCAACGTTTGCGATGTTCAATTCACCGGTTGGTTCGTGGCAAACTCTGATTCGTGAAATCATCGAAAAGAAAGAAATTGTTTCGACGGGCGTTTGGCCGATGATCGCCTTCAATGGCGCGATGGTGACGATCCTGGTTTTATTCGCACTGCTGTTGAAGCGAATTTTCAACTTGTCCTGGTTTTATACAATGGCCATTTTTACTGCAGCCGAGTTGCTCATACTTGTCCGTCTTACAGGTCCGACAACGATGTACTATTCTTTCGAATACGACAAGATGAAGGCATACTTCACTTCTTTACCAGACTCTATTGTTCAGTCTGGTCTGAATGTGCCCATGAAAGTTTATGACGACAAGAATGGTGTGAAAGGAACTGATGGTATTTGGGTCAATGTCTCAACGTTCAACAAATCATTATCATGGGAAGGTGAAAATCCGTTGCGGTTTGCGGCATTTGAAAATGCCTGGAAAAACGGAACCCTGGAACTAAATCTCGAAAATCCACTTTTCTTTTTTCCCCGAAACTTGCTTGAAAGTGATACGGTCAAGGGGCCCGGGTGGGTTTGGAATATGCCGGTGAATTATGGTTTCACTGATGACTCGTGTGAAGTTCATGAAATTCGTGCAGGCCTCAATAACTTCCTCGCCAAGGTGACCAACGACAGCAGCAAGCCCCAGTGGCTGATTCTGAATCAGAATTATCATCATTTGTGGAAGGCTTCGGTCAATGGCAACAATTTGCCGGTTTTCGTTATCAACGATATGCTGATGGGAGTGGTTGTTCAACCCGGTTTTTCCGGAGAAGTCCTGTTTAAATATGATTCACCCGGGATTTTACCGACCTTTTACCTGAGTCTGCTCGCATGGCTCATTGTTCTTGTAATCGGGGTGCGTGATTTAATGCATAAAAAACGGAGTATTGTGCATTAAACAACCGACAAGTATGAAATTGATGCCGAAAAATATAAATCAACTGACTATTTTTGGCCGCCAATAAAAAAGAAATGCCATATCTATTTACATCAGAATCTGTGTCGGAGGGACACCCCGACAAAGTAGCGGATCAGATATCAGATGCGCTTATCGACAACTTTCTTGCACAAGATGCAAGTTCAAAAGTTGCATGTGAAACCCTCGTTACTACCGGACAGGTAGTGCTTGCCGGTGAAGTGAAGTCTAACGCATATCTCGACGTTCAGGACATCGCCCGCGATGTAATTCGTCAGATCGGATACACCAAAAGTGAATACATGTTCGAAGCAAATTCGTGCGGTATTCTCTCTGCTATTCACGAGCAGTCTCCTGATATCAACCAGGGTGTTGAGCGGAAGAAGCCGGAAGAGCAGGGCGCAGGTGATCAGGGTATGATGTTCGGCTACGCTTGTCGCGAAACAGATAACTACATGCCGCTTCCTCTGGAACTTGCACACAGATTGCTGCGCGAACTTTCTGCCATCCGCCGCGAGGCAGAATCCGGTAAAGGCAAGGTGATGAAATATCTGCGTCCGGATGCGAAAAGCCAGGTAACTATTGAATACGACGACAATAACAAGCCGATTGCTATCGATGCCATCGTTATTTCTACACAGCATGACGATTTCGATAAGGATGCAGTAATGTTGAAGAAAATCAAGGATGATGTCATCAATATTTTGATTCCTCGTGTGAAGAAGAGCCTGCCAAAACGTGTTCAGGCTTTATTCAATGATAAAATCAATTATCACGTGAATCCAACGGGCAAGTTCGTTATCGGTGGTCCTCACGGAGATACTGGTCTTACTGGTCGTAAGATCATTGTTGATACATACGGTGGAAAGGGAGCGCACGGTGGAGGCGCATTTTCCGGAAAGGATCCATCGAAAGTGGATCGTTCGGCTGCTTATGCAACACGACATATAGCCAAACACCTTGTTGCTTCAGGTGTTTGCGACGAAGCTCTGGTTCAGGTTGCTTATGCTATCGGTGTTGCACAACCTGTAGGCCTTTATGTCAATACATACGGCACCTCTAAAGTAAAAATGAATGATGGTGAGATCGCACGGAAAATTGCGAAAATGCCTGAGTTCGATATGCGTCCATATTTCATCGAGAAACGTTTTAACTTAAGGTCGCCGATCTATCTCGAAACTGCATCATATGGCCACATGGGTCGTGAATGCCGCGAAGTTGTCAAGACTTTCAACAAAGGGAAAAACAATGAGAGAAAAGTGAAGGTGAAACTTTTCCCATGGGAAGAACTTAACGCTGTAGCTCAGGTGAAGAAAACATTCGGGTTGAAATAATCTCGTTTTCTGAATATTAACCCCGGAATTATTCTCCGGGGTTTTTTATTTTCGTGGAATGGCATTTCGAAGGAAATTGTTGTTGTTTATGCTGATTTGTTTTTTTACCTCATCGGGTAAAGCACAATCAGATTCGCTTGCAACAACTGATGATGCTTCAGGATTCTGGAAAGCGCTGCTGAGATGGAGTTCGCCTATGAATGAACGCACAGAATCTGCTGACGACATAGATTGGAAGTGGGAGTGCATTGGACCTGATGTGCAGCCTGAAGAGTTGAATCCTGGGGGAAAGTCGATACCCGCTTATGCCGCAAATCGAGGAAACGGATCCGGAAGGATCAACTACCTCTACATTGATCCAAAAAATAAGTCGAATCTTTGGGCTTGTTCACCCACAGGTGGACTTTGGTATACGCGCAATGAAGGAAAGCAATGGAACATGGGCGGTACGGATAAACTGCCGGTTTCGGGCGTTTCAAGCATCACTGTGAATCCTGATCGCAATAATCAGTGGATTATTGCCACAGGTGATGGTGACGATCAGTTTATGTATTCCGACGGATTATGGATTACCCGCAATGCCGGAAAAAAATACCTCAGGGTCAATGGCGTCGATCCTTCCAATTCACTGCCTTTTTTGAATGCTATTTCCCCGGTTTTTATTGGTGAAGTGCAAAGTATGCCGGATAATTTCAACCATGTTTTCGTGGCGTCCAATCAAGGGTTTTGGGTCTGTGATAACATTCAGGATGGTATCTCGCGATGGCCATTTTTCAGACAAAAAAGAAATGCAACTCAGAAATGGAAACTAATAAGCCCGTATCAGTTTTATGATATAGAAATGATAAATACGCCGGGTATGAAGCGTTGCATCATCGCCGGAGGTGAAAAGCTTTTGATTAGCTGCGACGATGGTTTATCCTGGAAAACCATTGATGCACCTGATTACAACGATCAGTCGAAATTTCCTTTTGTCAGAATGAATCCTGAATATTCTGAAGCACTTCCGAATTTTATTTACGTTTTGCTCACCTGCAGCGAATCTGCAACACAGAGCAGGTCAGGTCAGGCGGTTTTGTATTTATTAGATATGCAGACATTCACATGGAAAAAGATCCGCGATATGGATGGCGACGTCACCAACGTTATACCAACCAGGGGACGAGCTTTTGAGGTTGATCAGGCTAATTCGGAATACATGCTTTGTGCAAATGTTCAGCCAGTCAATATTTCTCAGGATGGCGGCGAAAAATGGAAAAAAGTTGAAAAGAATCAAATGCACGATGATGTGCATCATATTCTTATTGCAAATGACAACTCAACTGTTTGGGCAGCACACGACGGTGGAGTGAGTGTGAGTTTTGACAAAGGCATGCACTGGGAAGCACGGGATAAAGGCATTGGAGCTGCCAATGTATTTGGCTTGGCTACTTCGCAGACAGACGAGTTACAGGTAGCATTCGGTGCTTATGATACTGGAGGAAATTGGTTAAGACACGGCAAATGGAAACATGTTTCCTGGGGCGATGGTTTTGAAACCATCATCAGCCCGTCTGATCCTGATATCGTATTCACAACCATGCAGAATGGTAATATTCAGGCAACGTACAATGGACTGAGTTTCGATCATTTTTTCAGATCAAACTCCAAAACAGAATGGCACACATGGATCAGAATGCATCCACAAGATCATCAGACCATTTATTGTTCCGGTGCGAATGTTATAAGATCGAATAATCTCGGAAGGAAATGGGAGACAATTTTTCGATGCGAAGAAGTTGATTCTGCCATTTATACTGCCTACCGTTTTTTTCTATCCGACAGCCATCCAGATGTCATGTACGTCTATGCACTGGATTCTAAGACTAGCGTTAATCCTCAGATTTGGTGGACGCAGAATCTCCGTGAACCGGTTCCTGAAAAAATTATCTGGAAAAAAGTACCCTATATTCCTTCCGATGGTTGGATTGTATCCATTTGCGTCGATCAGCTTTCTCCGGAAAAATTCTGGTTGCTGTACAACCGAACTGAGTCTGCAGGTAAAATTTGGTACTTCAATGGCAGTCGATATGAAGATCATTCTTTCAATCTTGGATATGCCAAAGGTGAAGCGATGATCATGCAGAAAAGCGCTTCTCAGCGACTTTATCTAGGTAGCAATCATGGTTTGTTCACGAAAGGCTTTGACGAAAAAAAATGGACCAGATTGCATGGATTGCCTGGTACGCCTATCAGGGCGCTTGACATCAATTATAAAACCAACCACATATTCGTAGGGTCTTTCGGAAGAGGCATCTGGCGTGGACCTTTGTTGCCGTGATTCGAATTATCTCAAATTGTTCATGGCAAATTGAAATGGTGAACTGTGCACAGGTGTCAGTTTATCTTATTTGTTATACAGAAAAAGTACATCGCTGTAATCATCGCCGGCGATATAATTGAGCTGTGCAGTGCATGATTCATTCATGATGCGCACACCATTCGGTTCAAGAAGAAAAACTCTTGAACCTAATTGCTCAAAGAAGATACTGAGCGGGGATATAGAACTATTGAGCTGATATGATTGCATATCATTCACGTAAAATGCGACTCCTGATTCATGAATTACATAGAAGTTATCTTCTTCACCTATCGCAAATCCAACCATCGGACTTGTTTCATAAAACGAAAAAACGTCATTGATACCATTCGATGACTTAAAATATTTTCTGAAGACTGACTCATCACTACCATTGCCTGCAATGAATATTTCCTCTTCGCTTTCTGCTTCCGCAAGACCGAACACTTCAAATCCTACAGGTTGTGATTGAACAAAACTTCCGGTCTGCTTATTCCAGACATTGATCTGGCTTTGTGCCGGAAATAGGAGCGGGGAGGTAATGGTATAAATCCAGTGCTCCGTGATGAGCATATTTCTTGTTGTTTCTCCTGTGATATTTCCCATAAGTTGAAATCCGGTCTGACCAAATTTGACGATCTCACCGTTGCTCATTCCAAAATAGAACTCCCTCAATTCTTCATCCAAGGCATACGCCGATGTTGTTGCTCCGGATATTATATCAAAAGTGGTTTGTGGTAATGGAATCTGATCTGCAAGATCATAAACCGAAATGTGGTGTTGCAGATTATCACTCACAACTAGCTCCTTGGTTCTGGAATTGATACCACAATGGTCAAAGCCATCCATGTTAAACCATGGCCATACTGAATTGACACCTACACTGTCGACAGAAGTGATAGAACCGTTCGGGCGAATTGCCATAGTTTTCAAAAGCTGTCGGGGAGCTTCAAAAAGCTGAATTTCACGATATGCAGTTGTTCGGTTCTCGCCGTCATCTGCCGTGATGCGAATAAAGTAAGTTCCTGACTCCAGATAAAGGTCATCGTGCGGTATGGAAATGCTTAGCTCGTAGTCTTTGCTTCCGGGAAATACCGGATCTGTCAGTAAATACTTGCGATTCAGTTGATCGGTGACCTCTATTTCAACGCGTTCAATGGTTTTGTCGTCTTTAATGTGTGCTCCAACGGGTATCAGGCTAAAGTAAAAATAAGAGGCTCCATCAGCAGGCTGATGAATATGTATAGAAGGTGCATTGGTATCTTTTTCCTTCTTGCAACTGATCAAACCAATGATAATCAGATGCAGAATGACTGAGAGACTTTTCGGCATATAAGCACAAATTTTTATTGGTGAAATATCAGTTGAAAACTATATCGGTTTCAAGTACATTTCTGTGAGTATATACCCGAAATTACATTGTATTTCAATGGTTGATGAGATGTGAACACATGAAGTTAGCAACACTCTTTGATTTGTTCAGAACAATGTTGCTTTTCATGTTCAAGTGAGAGTCATCTTTACAACCCGATTTTTTTACGGTTATTATCACATGGCATTCAGCGATCAGGACAACAGACAGAAAAGAAGAGAACGAATTCAAGGCATTCGCGATGCCATGGGGCAGGCTATGGGCGTTGAAATGGGTAAATTACCACCGCAGGCAGTCGATCTGGAGGAGGCTGTGCTTGGCGCTATGATGCTTGAGCAAACCGCGGTCAATACAGTCATTGATATTTTAAAGCCAAGCAGCTTTTACAAAGAAGCCCATGCGAAAATCTATGAGGCCATTATGAGCCTGTTTCAGAAAGGTGAACCAATTGACATCCTCACTGTCACCCATGCGCTCAGAAAACAGGGTGATCTTGAAGTGATCGGCGGGCCGCTTTATATTTCTCAGTTGACCAACCGTGTGGCGTCTACTGCTAATATTGAGACACACGGACGCATTATTGCGCAGAAGTTCATTCAGCGGGAACTGATTCGGATTTCCAATGAAATTATCCGTGATTCCTACGATGAAACTTCCGATGTATTCGATTTGCTGGACAAAGCAGAAAGCAATCTCTTTCAGGTAGCTGAAGGAAATATCAGAAAGAATTATGATAAAATGAGCGTGTTGATCAAAACAGCGCTCGACCAGATAGAAAATGCCAGACAGAATACCCATGGTGTGAGCGGCGTGCCTTCTGGCTTCAATGAATTGGATCGTGTTACAAGTGGTTGGCAGCGATCAGATATGATTGTGGTGGCGGCACGTCCGGGTATGGGTAAAACAGCTTTTGTTCTTTCAATGGCTCGGAATATGGCTGTTGAGTTTCAAATTCCTGTTGCCATTTTCTCATTGGAGATGAGCAGTGTCCAGCTTGTTCAACGTCTGATATCCAGCGAAACGGAAATTGATGCTGAAAAACTTCGGAAAGGAAATCTCCAGGACCATGAAGTACATCAACTCCATCAGCGGATTTCAAGAATCGCTGAAGCTCCTATTTTTATTGACGATACTCCGGGTCTTTCAGTGTTCGAATTGAGAGCTAAATGCCGCCGGTTAAAAGCTCAGCATGGCATACAGATGATTATCATCGACTATTTGCAGTTGATGACAGTTGGAGGAGAAAGCAAATCCGGAAATCGTGAACAGGAAATTTCAACTATCTCCAGAAGCATAAAAGGAATTGCGAAGGAACTCGATGTTCCTGTTATTGCACTATCACAGTTGTCGCGTCAGGTTGAAACACGCGGCGGTGATAAAAGGCCATTGCTTTCCGACTTGCGTGAATCAGGTGCAATAGAACAAGACGCAGATATTGTGGCTTTTATCTATCGCCCGGAATACTATAACATTGACACTGATCCGGATGGCAATCCGACTCAGGGAACAGGTACGATCATCGTAGCCAAGCACAGAAATGGTGCTCTTGCTGATGTCAAACTTCGCTTCATCGGAAGACTGGCCAAATTCACAAATCTGGAAGGTTTTGATTACGACAACCCGCAATATGGTGAAGCGATGAAGGCCAATACTTCTTTCGGAGGTAGCTCTGGTCAAAATCAGGCACCTCCGACTACCATTACCATTTCATCCAAATTGAACACAATGGATGATGATGATGAACCATTTGGTTTAGGTGGTGAGCCGCCTCCTTTCTAACTATTCTTCTAATTTCAGAATTCGACCATTTCCAAGTATGTTGCTTTCAATGTAATTGGGAGTCCCGGAATAGTAAATGTTACCGGAATAGGTGATATGTCCGTAAAAATATCCGTTGCAATTCACGAACACATCGTTTATCGACGAATTGTTTACGAAGGCATCCGTATTGGAAAGTGTTCTTGCATCGATTTTGCCCAATCCCTGATTGAATATGTTCGCAATCTGACTGTTGCCTCCAATGTTTACATCGCATACTCCGGTATGCGTAGCAATTGTGAGCGTGTCAACATCAACTGAAATGGAAATTTGCCCGGCTGCATCACGATTGTCAATTTTGAATATCGTGGCTTCAATTGTATTCACACTCGTAATGTCTCCTGTTCCATAATTCTGTATATCAGGAAATGCCGGTGCAAAAATCCTAACTATAATTCGGTGTTTAAAGGATCTTACGAAGTTGCAAGTATTGTTGTTTTTAATCAGTGGTTTGCCTTCTTTCACCGAAGTTTCAATATCTGAAAGCAAATTATCCGGGCCTTCAAGTTCGATGAATTGCGCTGAGCTGTCAACAAGTTCGATTTGCAGGTAATCACGCAACTCAATGCTGTTCCATTCATCAACTTCCCTGCTGATTAATTTGTGCTCTCCTGCTTTCTGAAAACAGTCCGGGGCGTTTTCTTTATTACAGGAATTGAAGATCAGGAGCAATGCAAAAACAGCTCCAACGGCTATAAACCTCCTCGTTATGTGCAATAGTGAGTTCATCTGTTAAGGCTGTAACCAAATCCAAACTCGCCATAATCTGCTTTCGCAAAATGTGTCTTTACTGTCAGTTGTGTACACCCGCTCTCTGAAATTCTATAGCGCAACCCGAAACGATGATACAACAAACCATCCACTTTCCACTTGTCGAGAAGATAAAAGCCTTGCTGCATTTTTAATTCGAAGTCATTGAAGTGCATGGTGTATGAAATAATTGCACCTAATTGTATGGCACTGCCCGCCGGTACTGAAGTATTATCACGTTGTTCAATCAAATCTTGCAATGAGGTGTTATTGAGAAAGTCCAGACCAATTCCAGCACTGCTTTTATATGTTAACCTTTTTTCGCCCAACAAAGTGCTCGTAAAAACTGGATGTTTAATTCCTGTTGGTGGTGGAATTTCTTTTAGTCCTGCGCACAATGACAAACTAAAACGCCAATTTTCAAGCTTCGGTTTTTCCACTTGTATTGAATGCGCTGTTTCTCTTTTCATAGAGACATAACTGATGAACACTCCGATATTGTTTGTGCCAAGGTTAGGGAGCTGAAACGCGCCATTGGAAAGATGACTTATTCTTAGACCGGTTCTGATTTCTCCGAATGAAAAAGAAACAATGCGCGCGCTGTATTGTATTGTCAGCGCATTATTTCCGGCTGATCCAAGAATTGCAGCCTGATGATTTCCTTCAAGATCCCAGCTTTTTGTAGCATAACCCATACCTATTCCGAGGCCAAGCCAGTGCTTGAATGAGGGATCGCTTCTTTCAATGATGTGATTCCGGATTCTTTTTCGCAACGGAAGATTGAGCAGGAAGGATCCACTCATCTGCACGCCCATCTGTCGCATGTTACCGGTATTGATAAAAGAAAAATCGAAACCTTGTTCCGGAAAATTGTATGCATAATGCCAGTAGCTCTTGCCTGATACCTTGCGTGAAATCGTCAGGTGGGTGCCGAAGGAATGTCCCTGAATCAGATGCTTCATCTGTTCGCGGTGTGGTACCATAAACCCGAAATGAGGCGAAACCTGCCACATCCAATGATTAGTGCTGTCTTTAACCTGACAAAAACTGGTCGATGATAGAAGCAGCCATATGATGGTCAAAATTTTTTTCACCCTGCCAGCAAAACTAATAGCGTTTGATCGTCAATTGATGTTCTCTGTATATTTGAATCGAAACCAATTAAGCAAGTCAGGTCGAAAAATAATCATTGAATTGATTTTTTTTGCGGTTTGAGAAATTCTGAATAACCATGAAAAGCAAGTACAAGTATTCTTCTTTCAACCCTAATACGTATTCATTTATCTGCAAGGTAACAATAGCGCTTTTTGCTTGGGTCTTCATCATTGCAGAGAAAAATGCTGAGGCGCAAACCTTGACTCCTCCTGATATTACTTTACAAACATTCTACACAGGATTGAGTGTGCCGGTTGGTATATACAATTGTGGTGACCATCGCCTTTTTGTATTGGAGCAAAGTCAGGGTGATATTGAGATTATTGATACGACTGGGGTATACATCGGCAAATTTCTTGATGTCACATCTCTCATTTCTATTGGAGGTGAGCGAGGTCTTCTTGGTCTGGCATTTCACCCAAACTACGAGGAAAATGGATACTTCTACATCAACTACACGAATACGCAGGGTCATACTGTGATTTCACGGTATCAGGTCAGCGGTAATCCAAATGTTGCAAATGAAAATTCTGCTTCAATAATTATGACAATCACGCAACCTTATTCCAATCACAATGGTGGCCATATCGAATTTGGTCATGATGGATATTTGTACGTCGGCATGGGAGATGGAGGCAGTGGTGGTGATCCGGAAAACCGATCACAAACTCCTACCACGCTTCTTGGCAAAATGCTGCGCATTGATGTCGATGGTGGATCGCCTTATGCGATACCTCAAACAAATCCCTACTTCGGTCAATCAGATACTCTTCCCGAGATATGGGCTTTCGGTGTTCGCAATCCGTGGAAATTCAGTTTCGATATTGAAACAGGAGATATGTGGATGGGTGATGTGGGTCAGAATGTCTGGGAGGAAATAAATTTTGAACCAGCGGGCTCTCCCGGAGGCTCCAATTGGGGCTGGAGATGTTATGAAGGCAATGCCACATACAATGCCAGTTCTTGCCAGCCTGCTTCATTTTATGATTTTCCGGTTAAAGTTCACAATCACAATGAAGGTTTTTGTTCTATAACCGGAGGTGTAGTATACCGGGGTACTGAATACCCTGCTCTGGACGGAATATATTTTTATAGTGATTATTGCGACGGTGACGTCTTTTCTCTTACCCCCGATGGTAACGGTAATTTCACTTCCGCAAATCTTTATGCAGCGGGTGGAAGCATCGTTGCTTTTGGTCACGACTCGGATGGCGAAGTATATGTCGCTAAAAATTCAGGTCCGATTTACAAAATGGAAGATACATGCCCGTTCTATCCGGCTATCAATAGCAACGGTGATGGCTCCATATCGGTTGATTCCGGTAGCCAATACTGGTGGTACAAAAATGATGTAATCATTCCCGGAGCAAATGCTCAGGATTATACACCTACCTCGGCAGGCATATACCATGCGCATGTATCAAATGGAACTTGTACACGCAAAACGAATTCATTCAGCTGGGTTGTGACAGGTGGAATAGGTGGATGCACTTATGTGAACGCATTGAACTATAATCAGGATGCCGAAGTGGATGACGGAACATGTTTGTTCGATGCCGCATGTCCTTGTCCCGCTGACCTGGATGGCAGCGGATTGATTTCAGTAAGTGACCTCATTCTGTTTCTGGGACAATTCGGTTCAGTTTGCGATTAATCAGTCTTCTTCAACAACATGGATTGAAGCAAGTCGTCCATGCGCTGAACACTGATGGCTTTGGAATATTCTGCTGAATATCGCTCTCTGCCGGCTTTCGCAAGTTTCCCTGCCAAATCATGGTCCGAGTAGAAGCGTTCTATAGCAGCAGCTAGCATGATACTGTCGCCTGGTGTGAATAACAAACCACAGTAGCCGTGCTGAAGAATTTCCGGACTTCCACTACTGTTGGTTGCTATTACAGGAATTTCACTAGCCATAGCTTCTACTGTCACCGTGCCAAATGTTTCTCCTTTGCTGCAAAGAGTGAAAACATCAATGGCATGATAGAATTGATAAACTTCAGAGGTATATGGTTTAAAATGGATATAGTCTGATAGTTTTGATTCTTCGACCAGTCGCTTAATTTTTTCGTGATATACATTACCTTCATGCAATGTCGACTCACCAAGGATCAGCAAATGCGCTCTGATACCTTTGCTGTGAAGATGTGCTATGGACTCGATCGCGTTGTGCTGTCCCTTCAGTGGATCGATTCTGCCTATGATACCTACTATGAAGGCATCGGGAGGTAAATGCAATTGTTGCCTAACTTCTGCTTTGAGATTTTCTCCATGTCTGAGAGCTATGTCGTCGGACCCAAGCGGCACCACATGAATTTTTTGATGTGGAAATCTCGTTTGATTGCGCACCTGACTCGCAAGAAACTGAAGAGTGCTCACCCAAGCATCGACTGGCTGAAATCTAATGGTATGAAACAAATCCTTTTTTGACACACCAAATTGCATCGCCTGCTGATAAAGAAGTTTGAAAGAATTTCCTGATAGTCTTTTCGCAGTACCGAGAATTTGAAAATCACGTGTGTCACGAAACCAGCATATATTTATTTGATGCTGTTTGAACAGTTTGGAGATACGCAATGCGCCAAAAACATTGAGATATTTTTTGTTGCGTTTGACCATGACTATTGGCAGTTGATATCGTTTCGCCATTTCCATTATAGGGCTGTTGTCAATGCAGAAGACAATTACTTTCCATCCCTTCTGCGACATCCAAAATGCATAGCGAACGAAATTCATCTCAAGCCCGCCCCGCGCAACGGAGCTGCAGTAGAAACCAAGTGTGTGGGAGTTGCGATTGATCTTGCTCACGATACTTTCTGTTCACAGATAATAGGGTAGTAGCGCATTGGCAACATCTGCGGGACAACGCACAGGTTTACCGCTTTTACTATCAGCAAAAACCAATTCTGTCCAGGCGATGTTGAGGAGTTCTTTATTTCTCCAAGTTTCATATTCAAAGCGTATTCTCACGCCGGGCTTCTGAGGTATGCAAGTCTTAATGGTAAGCAAATCGTCATAGAAGGCAGGAAGATGATACTGAATGTTGTATTGTGTAACAGGAAGTATGATGCCTTCGTCTTCGAGCGACTTATATGTGATACCAGCGTTACGTAGCATTTCAACTCTCGCAACCTCAAAATATTCGGCATAGTTGCCGTAATAGACATAGCCCATGCGATCTGTTTCAGCATACCGGACTCTGATTTCAGTTTCCTTACAAAACATTTGTGCAATGTCGGTAATTCTGTTGAGATTATTTTTTTTCAAAAAAAATGAATTGAACATTTTTGCGTGAATGCCTACTAATTGTGTCGAAGGGCGAACATTTGCTGAATTTCGACATGTAATATTAATAGTTTGATGGTTAGTTGTTTAGGTCGTCTAAGATGAAGTGGTTGTTTTTTAACTGTCAAAACCTTTGTCCAAACAAGGGTTTCTGAAATAATGTGGAAGAATCAAATTTTTTCACAAGTCAATACCCTGAGCGCTTTTTTTTTCACTTTTTTCATCATTCATTTGTCGCCGATCCGGATGAGTTCACGATATTTGTGCGGAAGGGTGAGGCGCGATCGTAATTAACCAAAATATTTTATACTACTACATGAAGAAAGATCATAACCAGGTTTGGAAGAATTGTCTTGAAATAATAAAGGATAATGTTAGCCCGCAGGGATTTAAAACTTGGTTCGAACCCATTAAACCTGTTAAACTCGATGATAACATCCTGACTATTCAAGTTCCGTCGCAGTTTTTTTATGAATGGCTGGAGGAACATTATGTGTCACTCCTAAAAAAAATTATCCGCAAAGAACTTGGTGCAGATGGCCGTCTTGAGTACTCCATCATCATGGAGAACAACCACAACAATTCGAATCCATACACCATCAAAGTTCCTACAAGCAATCGCAAGGCAGTGAAGAATTCATTGGTTACCATGCCGCTTGATCTAGGGGAAACACCAATTAAAAATCCATTTGTCATCCCGGGTTTGCGCAAGATGCAGGTCGATTCCAATCTCAATCCAAATTATTCATTCGATAATTTTATTGAGGGAGATTGTAACCGCCTTGCTCGAAGCGCCGGTTATGCCGTGGCAAATAAACCGGGCGGAACCGCTTTCAATCCACTTCTTATATATGGTGGTGTAGGTCTTGGAAAAACACACCTTGCTCATGCAATTGGAATTGAAATCAAAAATCGTTTTGAAGACAAAACGGTTCTTTATGTGAGCAGTGAAAAATTCACTCATCAATTTATTGATGCTGTGAAGAACAATACATTGAATGATTTCACTCACTTCTATCAAATGATTGATGTTTTGATCATTGATGATGTGCAGTTCTTCAGTGGTAAGGAAAAAACACAGGATGTATTCTTCCACATCTTCAATCACCTTCATCAAACAGGCAAACAGATCATTATCACCAGTGATAAGCCTCCGGTAGAAATGCAGGGAATGGAGCAGCGTCTCCTCAGCCGTTTCAAATGGGGACTCAGTGCTGATCTGCAAATACCATCACTCGAAACTCGCATTGCAATTCTCAAGAAGAAAATGTATGCCGATGGTATCGAACTTCCTGATGAGGTTGTGGAGTATCTGGGTTATTCGATTACTTCAAATGTCCGTGAACTGGAAGGGGCTCTCATTTCATTGATTGCTCAGTCTTCATTGAATAAAAAGGCTATCACTCTGGAGCTGGCAAAACAGATGATTGACAAGTTTGTGAAGAATACTGCACGCGAAGTCAGCATCGATTATATCCAAAAGGTTGTTTGCGACTATTTCGATTTGCCTATTGAGTTGCTGAAAAGCAAAACCCGTAAACGCGAAATTGTTCAGGCCCGCCAGATCGCAATGTACTTCGCCAAGAAAATGACCAAAAGCAGCCTGGCCAGCATAGGTGCACATTGTGGTGGCAAAGACCACGCAACTGTTTTGCACGCCTGCCGCACTGTAAATAACCTCCAGGAAACAGACAAACATTTCCGCAAATACCTCGATGATCTCGAGAAAAAGCTTTCGATTGCTTAACCTAAATTGATCGAATCTTCACAGAAACCCCGCACCAGCGGGGTTTCTGTCTTATTTACCCCATGCTTTATGGGCTTTTATTCACAACAAGCGTCGGAAAATCTGAATTTTCAATTCGGGATTTTTTGTCCCTTCTCCAAGCATTCTCCGACTATATTTGCCCGTCTTAATTCAATTAGAAAATGAAATTTCTCGTTACCAGTACGGCACTTCTAAAGCAATTGCAGTCGCTCAGTGGTGTGCTGAACAGCAGCAACACTTTGCCAATTCTCGACAACTTTTTATTCGAGATAAAAAATAAGGAACTAACGCTCTCTGCCAGTGATCTGGAAACTGCTATGAGCACCAGAATGGCCATCGAGGCCAAGGATGAAGGTATGATCGCAATTCCTGCGAAACTTTTGCTTGATATCCTCAAAAATCTGCCCGAGCAGCCATTGACTTTCAGCGTAGATAAGAAAACACTTGGTATTGAAATTTCCAGTGATTACGGTAAGTATAAACTCACCGGACAGAATGGTGATGATTTCCCAAAAGTACCTGCATTGGAAGGTGCCAAATCTCTCAATATCTCCAGCGAAATTTTGGGTAAAGCCATCAACAAAACACTTTTCGCATCAGGCAATGATGACATGCGTCCGGTTATGAGTGGGGTGTTTTTTGAAATTCATGAAAAGGAAATTCGATTCGTTGCTACAGATGCGCACAAACTGGTTCGCTACACCCGTAATGATGTTACCGGAGGGGCTTCTGCCTCCTTTATCGTGCCACGTAAACCTCTCAACCTCATGAAGTCAGCTGTTTCCTCATTGAAAACAGATGTTCGTGTAGAGTACAACGAGAACAATGCCCAGTTCAGTTTCGATAATGTGATTCTCATGTGCAGACTGATCGAAGGTAAATACCCGAATTACGAAGCTGTAATTCCAAAAGAAAATCCTTTCAGGCTAACAATAGACCGTCTTGATCTGTTAAGTTCAATCCGACGTGTTTCCATTTTTGCCAACAAAACAACACATCAGGTGAGGTTGAAAATGGGTGGCAGCGAGCTTACGATTTCAGCCGAAGATCTTGATTTTGCCAATGAAGCTCAGGAACGCCTGACATGCACCTACAACGGTGATGACATGGAAATTGGATTCAATTCACGCTTCCTTTCGGAAATGTTGAATAATCTTGATTCTGAAAATATCAATATCGAAATGAGCGCACCCAACAGAGCTGGAATCATTACGCAGGTTGAAAGTGATACCCCTGGTGAAGATATTCTCATGCTGGTGATGCCCGTTATGTTGAACAGTTAATTTCTTGAGTGTTGGTAGATGAATGCCGTTCGAAGGCGAAGTCTGATCAGCAAGGGATATAAAAGAAAAAATTTAAACCGGCTTCTGGCCGGTTTTATTATGTTGCCGGATTTTGATCGCGGCGTTTTTTGTAGGCTTTGATCACCAGCGTAAGCACTACTGCAGTCCCAAGAATACCTGCAGTTCCCCACAACCAAGATACGCTGTCTTTCATCACAACAATAAATACTACGGCTATGAGTATGATGGTAGGTACTTCATTCCAGAATCGCATTGCCATGGAAGTGAACTTGAGCGGATCAATCTGAATTTCTTTTAGAACTTTCTGCCCATACAGCTGATAAAGAAATAAGAGCAAAACGAAAAACAATTTGATATGCATCCAAGGCGATTTAAGATATCCGGGTTGCAAATACAAAAGCCATATACCAAAAAACAGAGTGAGCACACACGATGGCCAGGATATGGCATACCACAACCTTCTTTCCATAATACCATATTGATTTGTCAAAATGCCGGACTCAGGCTGCTCCTTGCGTGCCGCTTCCGCGTGGTACACGAATAACCTGAACATATAGAACAAACCGGCAAACCAGGTAACTACGAAAATAATGTGCAGCGATTTGATGATCAGATAATTTTCCATGATGCCTGTTCCGTTTGGTTGCCAAAATTATTCTGTTTGGTCAATGTCTGACCGATCAGCATGCACATTAATTGCCATGATTCCGCTCCTTCGTTCTTATAAGTAAACTATTGCGGTCAATGTTTGTGAAATGCGGGTCCTGAAAATCACGATCGCTGTCTAAACGAAGTTAATTTTGTGCCATGGGAAAAAACACCAAATTCGCCGGTGAAACACTGGCTACCGCTACGCACCTGGTTTTACCGGAGAACACAAATACATTGGGCAACCTCATGGGAGGGCAACTCCTCAACTGGATGGACGTCATTTCTGCAATCTCTGCTCACAGACATTGCCGTCGTATTGTGGTTACAGCTGCGGTTAATAACGTTTCCTTTCAACATCCGATTAAATTAGGCGATATTGTTACCATTGAGGCCAAAGTATCGCGTGCGTTTAACTCTTCAATGGAAGTCTATATGGAGGTATTTGTGGAGCATGCTACAACAGGCGAACGCACCAAATGCAATGAAGCCAATTACACTTTCGTCGCAGTAGATCAATTGGGATCACCTATCAACGTTCCTGATCTCGTTCCGGAAACCGACGAGGAAAAACGGAGATACGATGGAGCTCTCCGCAGAAGACAACTCAAACTCATACTTGCTGGCAAAATGAAGCCTGAAGAGGCCACTGAATTGAAGGCGCTTTTTATTGAGCCAAAAGCTTTTCAATAGCTGTGAAAAGTTCCTGGTTTGGAATCTGATCGATACACTTGTTTTCAATTCCATATTTACAGCGATTGCCCAATTTGCTGCATGGTCTTTTGCTCCGGCCGGTTGGTTCCAGAATAATGCTGGCGGGATGAGGCCGGTATGGAAACATTCCAAATCCGGGTACTGTGCATCCCCACAATGAAATTATCTTTTTCCCAAATGCTGATGCTATATGCATCATTCCTGTGTCACCGGTAATTACAAGTTCTGATCTGCGAAGACAATCAGCACTTTCATGCAAACTGAATTTTCCGCAGGCGTTGTAAACATAATCACCGGAATTGCGGACAATTTCTTCCCCCGTTTGCTCGTCTTCAGGACCTCCGATCAACACCACGTTACTTTTTAACTGACTACACACAGCAGCCAATTTGTTCGCAGACATGCGCTTACCCGCATGCATGGCGCCAACCACGATGGCTGTAAAACCTTGTTGATGCGTGATTGGTAATTGATCATTTCTCAATGTTTTTCCTTCAGGAATGAAATAGTCAAGCCCCTGACCGTCATCTTTAACACCAAAAGCACGCAATGTTTCCAGATAACGATCCACAATGTGCAACTGCGGCATGCGGTTGATTCCGAAATTCACCCACAACCATTTTTCCAGATTGTATTTTCTGAATTCGAATGTGAGCGTCTTCAGTCGTTTTCTTACAATGGACGTGCGAATGTTTTTGTGCAGGTCGATGATGTAATCAAAACCGATTTTTTCGAGTTCAGGTAAAACTTCCTGTACGGTTTTGTCCATGCTGTGAATCCTGTCGACATAAGGATTCGCTTCCAGAAGGCCTGCGAATTTCTGCTTAGTCAGAAAATGAACTTCAACATTTCCTTCGAGCTGTGTCTTCAATACCCTAATAACAGGTGTTGTGAGCACAATGTCTCCTATAGAACTAAACCGGATGACCAAAATTTTCACCTGCATGCGGCAAATGTAATCGAAGCGTTTGAGCTCTTATCCTCGTTTATTTTCGCGGTCATGTTATTGATTGATACCCATTCCCATATTTATCAGCCTGCATTCGACGAAGACCGCGATGAAATGATACTGCGTGCGGTCGACAATGGTGTTGCCAGAATCTTTCTTCCAAATATTGATATGGAAAGTATTCCCAAAATGTTGGGGCTTTGCAGTGCTTATCCTGATGTGTGTTTTCCCATGATGGGATTGCACCCCTGTGATGTTAAGGAAGATTTTCTGGAAATATTGAACACTATGCGTCCTTTATTTGGTGCACATGATTTCATTGCAGTTGGTGAAATAGGAATCGACCTGTATTGGGATAAGTCCACTTTGGCACTGCAACGCCAAGCATTCAGGATTCAAATTGAGTGGGCGAAGGAATTGTCGTTGCCCATTGTAATTCATGCACGTGATTCATTTGACGAGATATTTTCGGTGCTCGATGAACTGAACGACCAAAACCTGACCGGGGTATTTCATTGTTTCACAGGTGACAGAACACAGGCAGAGAAAGTAATGGCGTATGGTGGATTCATGATGGGAATAGGAGGTGTGCTTACTTACGAAAAGTCAGGTTTGGATAAAGTGGTGGCCGGTATTCCAATGGAATACCTGATGCTGGAAACCGACTCGCCTTATCTGGCACCAAAACCATACCGGGGCAAGCGGAATGAAAGTATGTATATAAAAGTTATTGCAGAAAAGCTTGCGCTGGTAAAAGATATCACAATCAATGAAGTTGCCGAAAAAACTACGGCCAACGCCCTCAAACTTTTTTCAAAAGTGTAACAAAACAACAACGCCTCTTTTTGAGAGGCGCTGCTGTTCAACTGTTACTAATATGGGTCAGCTAGTGACCATAAATCGCTTTGAGCTTTTCCTCAAGCACCGGGCCTCTTAAATTCTGGCCTAGAATATTTCCTTCTTTGTCTACAAGCACAGTAAACGGAATGCTGTGCACTCCATAAGCCTTTGCAGCTTCACTTTCCCACCATTTTAAATCGCTTACGTGATTCGCCCATTTCAGACCATCGGCTTTAACAGCTTGTTCCCAGGCCTGTTTCGTTTTATCAAGTGAAACCGAAAAGACTTCGAATCCATCCTTGTTGTATTTGTTGTATGCCGCTACAACGTTCGGATTTTCTCTTCGGCAAGGTCCACACCAGCTCGCCCAAAAATCAATCAACACTGTTTTACCTCGAAGCGATGATAATTTTCTGGTTTTACCTGTAAGGTCAGGCAGTGAAATTTCCGGTGCTGCTTTTCCAGTTGCAACCAACGCATTGCTCGGTGCTTCTTCTTGTTTCGGCTTGCTCAACATCTGCGCCTGTTGCTTCATGCCTTTGTATATCATGGTATGACCAAAACTTTTTTCTAATTCAGAAAAGACCTTGTTGAAGGTCGCGATATCTGTTCTGGGATCCAGTTGCTGCAAAGCCAGAAGTGCCGAAGGCGTGGAACTGTTGACTTGAAGCCATTCCTTCAGCGTTTTGTTCAGCTCGCGTCGATTTTCAACGACGCGTTGATTGATCATGTCTTTTTCTTCTTTTGATACGCCAGGCTTTGTCAATTGGCCTCTCATTTCCTGCTCCTTTTCATTAAACGGAAGGGTCTTGGTTTCCAGTTCACGTAAAGATTCTGAATATGCTGATCCATCTATGTGAAGCGTCTTATCGAACTCATCAATGGATGCTTCAACCTTCGGACTCTCCGTGCTGTCGGTTATCAGTGTTACAAAATTCTCTCGATCCAGAACAAGCCGATAAAAATTCATTTCCAATGGTGATCCGGGAACGAGTGCAAACGATCCGTCGGAACCAATTACTGTGGAATCTATATATACACTTCGGTTGTTTACATAGCTTTCCAGATATACTGTCTGGCCCTGCGCCCCGTCAATCTTTCCACTGATGGTACCACTGGTTTGTTTGTTGCAGGATACAGTTACTGCTGAGAGTGCTGCTAAACCGATCGTTAATTGACTAATGAACTTCATTTTTTAATATTCAATGTGCGATAAGACAACAAGAATGCAAACATTTATTTTACTGCTGCAGAAATTCTCTCCAGGAGTTTGTTTTCATCATCAAGTAGGTTGATTTCTATGGGTAACGCAAAAATGGGTACCGCTGAAATTCCTTGAAGATTCTTCAACTTCACTGCATCCTTTTCCGTTGTCATCAATGCACCTGCGAAATTATCACATTCGGCCCATAGCTCGAGGATATCGTTTGGTGAAAAATTGTGATGATCTGCGAATTTTTTGAAAATTACAAGATCAGTGGTTTTTCTGAGATGATCTTCAAATTGACTGGTGTTAGCAAGGCCAGCAAACGCGGCGATTCTGCCTGGTAATGAGTCTTTTATGACCGGGCCACTCACCTGATAGGGCTTGCCATATTTCAAACTGCAGAACAATACGATTTGAGAAGCCGAAGGGTCAATTTCAGTAATTATTTTTTCTTTTTCGCTGATTTTCAGTTGTTCCGGACATTTCGTTACAACGATAATGTCTGCTCTTCTTTTTTCGTGGCGGTTATCCCTCAAATTACCTGCGGGTAGCACAAAATCATTCCAAAATGGTTTGGAATAGTCGGTCAGAAGAATGCTCAATTCCGCTTTCAATCTGCGGTGTTGAAATGCATCGTCCAATAACACGAGGCCGGCGTTGGTTTGGTCGTTCAGCTTTCTTATCCCTTCAAGCCGGTCTTCACAAACCGCCAGTGGAATATTCGGAAATTTTTGATGGATCTGACAAGGTTCGTCACCGATCTGTCTGCTATCGGAATATTTATCTGCCAATATGAATCCTCTGGTTTGTCTTCTGTAACCTCTGGAAAGAACTGCTATTTTTTGTTTTCCTCCAAGCACACGAAGAATATATTCTGTAAATGGTGTTTTGCCAGTGCCTCCCGTAGCAAGATTCCCGATTACTATGGCGGGCAATGCGCCTTTGCATGATTTCATAATACCCAAATCATACATGCGGTTTCGGAGGTAAACAATGCTCCCGTAAACTGCGGAAAAGGGCAACAGTAAGATTCGGATCAGGTGCATCGCTGCGAAGTTATGAATGAACACTGTTCTTACTTTTAGTATGACGCTTTTCACAATTTATGTGTTGTTAGGCCGGTTGTTCCCCCACCAGGTAGTTTGGGGGTTGAACAAAGAGCCTTCAGATGGTATTTTCGACCCATGAAACTCAGAGAGATCATTTCTTTCCTCGAACAAATAGCGCCTCCATCACTTCAGGAGGCTTATGACAATTCGGGGCTGATTACCGGTGACATAGAAATGGATATTACAGGAGCTATTATTTGTCTTGACAGCACTCCTGAAGTCATTGCCGAAGCGAAAGCCAAAGGTTGTAATCTGGTAATTGCACACCACCCGATTGTTTTCTCGGGGCTCAAAAAATTAACCGGAAAAAACTACATCGAACGCACAGTGATTGAAGCAATTCGATCCGGCATTGCCATCTATGCTATTCACACCAACCTCGATAATGTGAAGCAGGGAGTGAACATGCGAATAGCGCAAGTTATTGGGTTGCATAATGTTGCCGTTCTTGACCGCAAAGCTGGTCATTTGTTGAAAATTGCGGTTTACGTACCGCATAGTCACGTTTCTGAAGTTCGTGAGGCAATGTTCAGTGCTGGTGCGGGTCACATTGGCAACTATGATCAGTGCAGTTTCAACGTTCTGGGAACCGGAACTTTCAGGGCAGGGGATGGAGCTGATCCCTATGTTGGTAAATTGGGGGAGTCTCATCAGGAACCTGAAACCCGCATCGAGGTTGTCACGAATAGCTGGACCAAAGCTCGGGTAGTTAATGCAATGCTCGCATCTCATCCATACGAAGAGGTCGCCTATGATATTTATAGGATTGAAAATGAATCGGATAATTTTGGTGCCGGCCTTATCGGAGAATTAGAAAACGATGTTCTGGTTCTTGATTTTCTGAAGGAAATTAAATTGAAAATGAAGGCTGGAGCCGTCCGTTATACCAAACCTCACAAAACCCACATCAGGAAAATTGCTGTTTGTGGCGGCAGTGGCGGTTTTCTTCTTGAAAAGGCTGTGCAGGCCGGAGCCGATATGCTCATCACTGCTGACTTCAAATACCATCAGTTTTTTGATGCTGATAACAGGATAATCATCGCCGATATTGGTCATTATGAAAGTGAACAGTTCACGATGAATCTTTTAAATGATTGGTTTAGCCAAAAATTCGCTAATTTCGCGACCCATTTGACAGCGGTTGTGACCAACCCTGTCTATTATTTGTAACGCACGATGGCTAAAAAACCTTCGAAGACCAAACCAGCTAAGAAACAGGCACCGGTAGCAAAGAAAAAAGCTGCCAAGCCTGCTGCTGCCAAGTCTAAAAAAAACAACTCGACCGCATCTAAGTCAAAGTCTGTGAAACCAGCCAAGAAGCTTGTTTCAAAATCGAAACCTGCTGTAAAGGCTAAATCTGCGGTCAAGGCCAAAACGAATACCAAAACCGTGGCTAAGGCGAAACCGGTTGTAAAGGCGAAACCGGCAGCCAAATCCAAACCGGTTGCTAAGAAACCTGTTGGTAAGGTAAAGCCTGTTACCAAGGGAAAAGCGACTGCCAGGGTTCAATCTCCGGCAGTCAAGAAGACTGTTGCCAAAGTCAAATCTTCTGCGAAGCCCGTATCCAAGCCAAAGCCTGAGCAGAAAAAGACTAAAGCACCAAAGGAACTGACGTCCAAAACCAAGGCTCAGGCGGTTCCTAAAATCGAAGTGAAAAAGAGTGCACCGGAAATAAATAAAAAGTCCGTTCAGGCGGCGAAAACGCAACCAATCCAAAAAGCAGAAAAACCAGCTCCTGTTGCTTCCAAAGAAAAGGATCTGGGGAAATCTGATATAAAGCCTGCTGTTGTTGACGACAAGAAAGGCAAAAGTGAGGCAGCTCCGGTTGCTGATATCAAAAAGGAAGCAGTAAAGACTGTAGAGCAACAGTTTGCAGAGAAACAGGAAATGACTACAACTGCAGCTAAAGCAGGAAAGGCAAAAGAGGAGCTTTTTGTTCCTAAATACCAGCTCCCTGCGCCAGTTGAGGTTGTGCGTCCTATGCGTCCGAAACCTCCGACAGTGTTGGAAGATGCTCCGCAAAAACCTGTTGCGAACCCGATCTATGTGCCCCCTGCACCAGACGGAAAACCAGGTATTAAGTTCGCACCAATTGCAATAGTTGAAAAACCAAAAGAAAAAACCAATAAATCGGAAGAGGAAGATATGAGTTCAAAAGCATCACCGCGTCTTGCTTTCAATGAAAGCGACGACAAAAAAGGCATAAGTGTTGAAGCAAAGTTACGGGCACTATACGGCATTCAATTGATTGATTCACGAATTGACAAGATCCACGCAATGCGCGGAGAACTGCCTCTCGAAGTTCAGGATCTTGAGGATGATGTTGCGGGCTTTCAGGAAAGAATCAAGAACTTGAATGAAGATGTCAAGAATCTGAACGAAGAAATCGTTGGTAAAAAGAATGGCATTAAAAATTCAGAAGCGCTGATCAAAAAATACAAAGAGCAGCTCGACAATGTGAAGAACAACCGCGAATTCGATTCACTGAACAAAGAAATCGAATATCAGGAGCTCGAAATTCAATTGCACAACAAGAAAATTCGAGAATTTGAGATGGCGTTGAATGCCAAAAAGGATGTGCTTGCAGCCACTGATGTTAAGCTGCAGGATCGTTCAAATGACCTTAGTCTTAAGCGCGCTGAACTCAACGATATCGTTACCAGCACTGAAAAGGAGGAAAAACTTCTTAGAAAGAAAAGTGATGAGGCTAAGAAATTAATTGAAGAACGTTTGCTTTCGGCTTATGAAAGAATCCGCTCAGGAGCTCCAAACGGAATGGCGGTTGTGCCAATCGAACGTGAGGCTTCTGCAGGGTCATTTATCCAGCTGCCCCCGCAAAAGCAACTTGATGTTGCCGCGAGAAAGAGAGTTATCGTTGATGAGCACAGTGGCCGTATCCTTGTTGATGCTGATCTGGCCCGTGAAGAGCAGGAAAAAATGGATGCGCTGCTTGCTAGTGAATTGAAATAAAGTATGGGTTAAGAGAAAA
>JBEIHH010000012.1:0-41608 GCA_040381475.1 Crocinitomicaceae bacterium
CACCCAACATGGGTTGAATAACTGAAGCTACTTCCTGGGCTGCGCGATAAACCGTTTCATCAATTTTGTGCTTCAGCGTGATGCGCATCAGACGCATAAATGGCGGATAAGAGAACTGGTGGCGCTCGTGAATTTCTTTGTTGTAAAAGGAAAGATAATCTCCTTCACGGACTAACTGCAACAACCAATGATCGGGATTGTATGTCTGAATCAAGACATTGCCACGCTTGTGCTTCCTCCCTGCCCTTCCTGCCACCTGCATCATAGTTTGAAAACTGCGCTCCATGGATCTGAAATCGGGATAGTTCATCATCTTATCGGCATTCATAATGCCAACGATGGAAACATTATCGAAGTCAAGTCCCTTCGTTACCATTTGTGTACCCACAAGAATTTTCGTTACACCATCTTCAAAATCTGAAATGATTCTTTGATATCCTGTTTTGGTGCGTGTGGTGTCAAGATCCATGCGTTGTACACGAACATCCGGAAATATTTCCTGCAATTCTTCCTCCAGCTTCTCTGTGCCAAAACCAAGCATTTTCATATCAACACTTCCGCAGGCATGGCATGCCTCCACCGGAGGCGTGTTGTATCCGCAATAATGACATCGAAGCTGGTTGATGTGTTTATGGTAAGTCAGACTCACATCGCAGCGGGTGCACATCGGCACCCATCCGCACGACTGGCATTCCCAAAGTGGAGAATAACCACGGCGATTTTGAAATAAAATAATCTGTTCTCCGGCTTCTATGGCTTGCTGCATGGCTTCTACCAGCACACTGCTGAAACTTCCACGCATGCTCTTATTCTTCTTTTCAATACGCAGGTCGCAAAAACTCACTTCCGGCAATTCCATTCCGCCGAATCGTTCAGATAGCTTCACCAATCCATACCTGCCACCATTGGCGTTCCAGTAAGTATCTACAGAAGGTGTAGCCGAGCCGAGCAAAACTTTCGCTGCGAAATGACGGGCCAGCCACAACGCCGTATCACGCGCATGGTACCGTGGAGCAGGATCATATTGTTTGTAGCTCTGTTCGTGTTCTTCATCTACAATCACCAAACCAAGTCTTTTAAATGGCAAAAAAACTGCACTGCGCGCACCAAGAATGATGTCGCATTCACCGGGTGTGTCAGTCAGCACTTTGTTCCATACCTCTGTGCGTTCGTTGTCGCTATAACCACTGTGATAAACGCCAACCCTTTTGCCGAAGAACTTCCTCAGCCTATGTATGATTTGTGTTGTAAGTGCAATTTCAGGAAGTAAAAACAGTACCTGTTTTCCCTTCTTCACCTGATCTTCGATCAGCGAAGCATAGACTTCAGTTTTACCGCTGGAGGTAACACCGTGCAGCAAGCAAATGTCCTTCTCCCGCCAGTGCGATTGTATTTCCAGCATAGCATTCCTTTGAGCTTCGGAGAGTTCATGGGTAGGACTGGTACTGATTAGCCCTGAAAAGAGTCTTCCTATTTCGCGCACTTCTGATCGCAGTATTTCCTTTTCAATCAAAGCAGATACCGTAGCCGACGCAACATCATTTTTCTGTAAAGTGAGTCTTTCTACTTCGTTCTGTTTGCCTTTGTCCCACTCCGACAACCTCAACATCGTAAGCAATGCGTCGCTTTGTTTCACTGCATTGCGCTTTTCAAGTTCAGCAAAAAGTTTCTGTAGTTTCTCTTCACTATTGGCATTCATACCGAGCGTCAGAAATTCCTTCGTTCGCGGTTTGAATTTTTCCTTCAGCTCCTCTTCACTTCTTACAAGGCCGCGCGAAATCAAAGACTTCACGTACGGCTGAACATTTTTTATTTCGAGCGCTTCACTGATATCGTTCAGAGTCATAACGCTCCTGGCTTTCAGAATGCGAATGATGGTTTGTTCATGATCGGTCAGATCGGTCGGTTCATCTTCACCTGTATAGACAAACTTCGTTTCGCTGGAAAGTTTCAATCCTGAAGGTAGAGCAGCATTCATCACTTCTCCCATCGTGCAGCAGTAGTAATTGGCCATCCAGTCCCACATGAGCAGTTGGTGCTCGTTGATGATGGGCTGCTCATCCAGAATCGAATCGATGTATTTGGCCTCATACCTGGAAGGCGGAGACTGATGCACGTGCCTGACGATTCCTGTGATCAGCTTCGACTTACCGAGCGGAACGACAACGCGAATACCTCTCTGCACTTGCTTATTGAGCAACTGTGGTATTCTATAAGTCAATGGCAAAGGCAAAGCTTGCGGCACAATCACATCAGCAAACAGAGTAGTCCTTTCCATTAGTGCGAATATAAACCCACATTTTGCATTGAGAGCGCAGCGAATGAATGCAAAGTGCGCTGACCATTGGGCGGCACGCGGGTTATCCAGACATAGAAAATTTTACATGCAGATATCAGCGGAATGTTAGATCATCTTGGTCGTTTTATATTCGACAGTATGTCAAAAGCGAAAAGCGGGATAAAAGCAGATATCGGACGAATACCCTGTGTCAAAAAAGAAAGCCGCACATAAGGTGCGGCTTTCCAAATAATATCATGAAGAATTAACGAATCACGCCAAATCCTTTCGACATCATGGTTTCGTCATTGCTGAAGCGTACATAGTAAATACCTGTACCCATTTGTGCAATATTGAGGTCAAATGTCATCATTCTGTCTGCTTTCATTTCGCCTGAATAAACGTTGGCAATTACCTTACCGTTTACATCGTAAACATCCACGTTCCATCTTCCCGAAGTTTCAGGTGTAACGCGAATTACAGCGTTTGCATCGGACTGCTGCCAAACCATGATGTTGGAAATACCATCCACAAAGAATATGCTTTGCGTATGACAAATTTCATTACCAACACAATCGGTAGCACACCAGGTGCGTGTGATTGTGCTGCAACCTCCATTATTACCTGTTTCTTCAAACGATACGGGCACGTCACCCAAACAGTTGTCAGTAGCCGTGATTTCGTCCGCTACAGGAATATCATCTCCGCAGAACAGAATCAAATCATCCGGCGTGTCTGACAGAACAGGAGGGAAAAAGTCAGTTACAGTTACCACCTGAATCTCTTCAGATGAATTGCCACACTCATCCTCTGCGTTCCATCTTCTCGTGAATAGGGTATTGCAACCAATGACTTCCTGAGTTGCAGTAAGAGTAATGATTGGTTCCGCAGTGCAATTGTCAAAAGCAAACACAGCTACAGCCGGAATATCTTCAGAACAATCAACCTCAATGTTAGCAGGAACATTCAGGATTATTGGTGCCTGAGTGTCTGTTACATTGATTGTCCATGTTTCGCTTGTGTTGTTACCACATGCGTCTGTGATTGTCCAGGTTCTCTCCATCACATAAGCGTTCGGACATTCACCAGGAGTAATCACCTCATTGTAATCAGCAATCACTTCAGAACAGTTATCGATGTATTCAATCACCACATCATCCTGCGATGGCACTTCATCACAAGAAAAACTTCCATCTTCAGGGAAAGTCAAAAACTGAGGTGCTTCATTGTCATTCAGACTAATGAACTGATCAATCTCAGAGGAGTTTCCGCAGGCATCAGTAGCGGTATAAGTCCGGATGATTGCGTTTCCGCAATCCCCAAAAGCACCGGGAGCAATTCCATCAGTGTATGTAACTGTAGTGGTATTGCAGTTGTCGGAAGCAAATACAAAAACACCACTTGATTCGCCACACTCAACAGAAATCTGAGGTTCAAAATTCTCAAAGATCGGAGCAGTATCATCCACTACGGAAACACTCTGAACATGTGTATTAGAATTACCGCAAACATCCGAAGCCGTGAATTCACGAATAATAGTATAGGTGTTAGGACATTCTCCGTCAATAATCATTTCAACCAAGGTAACAACAGCAGCAGAGCAATCATCCTGAATGGTTGGATAAACAACCTCAGGAGCTGCATCCCCACAAGACACCGTGATATCATCAGGAATGGAAGTAAATACAGGAGCCGTCTCATCCTCTTGAGTAATCAACTGAATATTACTGGTGAAATTTCCACAGGCATCAGAAGCCGTAATGGTGCGAACAATTAGTGATGAACAGCCTGTTCCTAGGAGTTCATCATCAATCGAAATAATTACCTCACTGCAGTCGTCCTCCGCCTGGACGTCAGAGTCAGGAATTTCATCACCACAGGTAAGGAAAAGATCATCAGGGAAGCTGGTAAACACAGGAGGAGTTTGATCCACATAAAATACCTCCATGATTTCCTGTGTCATATTATTACACTCATCCGTTGCTGTCCAGCTGTAGAAGATAGAATAGCTGCCCGGACAATCTGAAGGAACTACAAACTCTTCAAAGAGAACATCTACATTGCTGCAGTCATCTTCGAACTGCACATAACTTGATGTCACTTCAAAAAACTCATCACAATTGAAGAACATGAATTCCTGCGGAGGATTGATTGCTTCAGGAGCATTTACATCATTGAAAGTAATTACTTGTTGGGCATTTACGCTATTGCCGCATAAATCTGTTGCCGTGAATACACGCACAAGGCCACCAAGACAAGCGCTGCCATCCAATATAGTTGCTGTAACAGTAACTATAGAACAATCATCCGTAGCAACCGCATCTTCCAACACATAATCCTCACCACAAACCACATTGATATCTGCAGGCACAAAAGTGAAAACTGGATTGTTGTTATCCTCAACTGTTACTACCTGAGAAAGGGTGGTTGAATTGCTGCACTGATCTGTCACAGTCCATATGCGGATAAATTCAAATCCGCAATCAGTTGGTTCAGTTACCGCGTTCAGAGAAATAGTGATATCCTCAGGAGCAGAACAATTGTCAATTGCAGTAACAACGGCGTCGTCGACTTCCTCACCACAAGAGATCATTACGTTTGACGGCACACCAAAAACAATCGGGCCTTCTTCATCCACTACGAATATGGTCCATGTATTGCTTACACTATTGCCACAACCGTCTGTGAAAGTCCAGGTACGTTCAATGTTATAGCTATTCGGACAAGATCCAGGAATGATTTCTTCATCATAAGAAGTAATTACACTTCCGCAATCATCAGAATATTCAACACTTGCTTCTTCCGCAGATGGAATATTGTCACAGCTCACAGTAACATTATCAGGGAAAGAGGTAATCACAGGTGCTTCCTGATCACTTGAAGTTATTTGCTGCTGAGCAGTAACAAAGTTGCCGCATCCATCAGTTGCAATCCAGGTGCGGGTGAAGCCACCGGCACAATCACCACCATTAAACTCATCATCGAAAGTGATTGTAACCTCAGAACAATCATCCGTTGCGGTTGCAGGTTCTGCATCATCCGGATTTGAACCATCACAGGTGATGTTTACGTCGGCAGGTACAAAAGTGAAAACCGGAGGAACATTGTCTTCCACAAGGACAACCTGAGAAGCCTCTGCTGTATTGCCGCACTCATCAGTTGCACTCCAGGTGCGAATGAACTCATAACCACACTCCGAAGGAACGGTGATCGCATCTATCGCAATGACAATATTTTCTGGTGACGAGCAATTATCGATCGCAACTACAACTGCGTCGTCAACTTCATTGCCGCAATCGGAGCTTGTATTCTCAGGCACGCCGATAAGGATAGGTGCTGAATCATCTTCAACAGTAATGGTCCAGGTGTCACTTACACTATTTCCGCAACCATCAGTGAATGACCAGGTCCTTTCAATAATGTATGAGTTAGGGCAATCACCATCTATAATTTCTTCGTCAAAAAGGATAACTACATTACCGCAATCATCTTCATATTCCACAACTGCAGATTCTATAGAAGGAATTTCGTCACAATCTACAGTCACGTCAACGGGGAACTGAGTAATAACCGGGGCCTCTTCATCATTAGAAACAATTTGCTGATCTGCAGTTGCTACATTCCCGCAGCCATCCGTTGCAAACCAATGACGAGTGTAACCGCCTGCACAACCGTCTGATGTGAACTCATCTTCAAATGTGATGGTAACTTCAGAACATTCATCAGTAGCTTCAGCTATGTCGAGTACAGAGGCTACTCCACCGCTGCATTCTAGGGTTACATCAGCAGGCACAAAAGTGAATACAGGAGCATCATCATCTGTTACTGTGATAGTTTGCGACGCTTCCACCAGATTGCCACAATCATCGACCGCAGTCCATGTGCGAACAAATAAATATCCACATTCATTCTGAATCGTCTCCGCATTCAGGCTTACCTGAATTTCTGAGTCACAATTGTCAATTGCTTCTACCACTGCATCAGGTATTTCATCACCGCAGCTAAGGGTGCTGTTTGCCGGCACGCCCGTCAAGACCGGAGCAAGATTGTCAGAAACTGCAATTTCCCAGGTCCACTCCGAGGAATTGTTGCAATCATCGGTCAATGTCCAGGTACGGAAAATGGTATATCCGCATTCGTTATTGGTGGTTGTTTCATCAAAGTCCACTTCCACAGCGGAACAAAAATCTTCAAATTCAATCTCAGCTTCTTCCACCGCAGGAACATCATCACAGTTTACCACAACATCCTCAGGGAACGAAGTCATCACTGGAGCGTCATTGTCAACAATTGTTACTGTAGTCGATTCGAGTGCCTGATTACCGCAGCCGTCAAATGCTCTCCATAATCGGAGATATGAGCCTGCGCAATCGCCAAGTGATATATCAGTCCAAGACAAGTCTACATCAGAGCATGCATCTTCAAACAAGGCCAGATCCAATACATAATTTTCGTCACATTCCACAACAACTGATGGCGGCAAGAAGGTGAAAAATGGATCAACATTGTCTGAAACATAAATTAACTGTGATGCTTCGGATGAATTGCCGCAGGCATCTGTTGCAGTCCATGTACGGATGAAATTATATCCGCAGGAAAGCTGCTCTGTAACTGCCGAAATGGTGATATTCACTTCACCGCAATTATCTGCAGCAAAAGGAAGCGCCTGTGGTATATCGTCGCCACAATTAATTGTCAGACCGGCAGGAACATCAAAAAATACAGGAGGTTCAGTATCACTCACTACTACGGTCCATATTTGTGAAACCTCATTGTCGCAGCCATCGGTAAGCGTATAAGTATACTCTACAGTGTATGAATTTGGACAAGATCCGAGAATAATATTTTCGGCAATGGTCAACTCGGTATTGGCGCAAACGGCATTCCATTCAATAACAGGATTAAGACCTTCCAGCTGATCACATTCTACTTCGGTATCATCAGGGAACTCTGTAAATTCAAGTTCTCCTTCACTGAGAATATTGATTGTTTGGGAAACTTCAACTGAATTTCCACAAGCATCACTAACCAGATAATGGCGAATGACAACACCCGGACAACCGGGAACAATAACCTCATCTTCGTAAGTTATGATAACTGTAGAGCAAGCATCTGTTGCAGTGATGAAAACATCGTCTGAATCCAAACAAGGAACAGTAATGATAGATTCAAAAGGATCAACTACTGGCGCCTCATCATCTGTAACGCTTACAGTCTGATCCTGAAATGCTATGTTTCCGCATGCATCTTCAGCACGGCAAACCCTTGTAAAAGCAGTTGTTGCGCATCCGTCCGGAAAATTCTCGCATGACTGATCCACATTGATATCTCCATGTCCGCTAACAGACTCCCCGTCGTAATTTCCTTCATAAGTGAACCAGCCACTCAGACCATCATTACCGTTTCTGTTGTTCGCACCGATACCGGATTGAAATCCATAAAAATAGTTCGCAGGTTGATGGCTCAATTCAATGAGCGTACCCTCCAGCACACCAACACCGGTAAGTCTGGAGAATCCGGCAACCAGCTCAAAATATTTCCAGTTCAGGTAATTGGTTCCTGCAAATCCCAAGTCATTTTTATAAGCTCTTCCAAGAGCTGACCAACCGGCCCAGTCGGTGCCGTTTTCCAGCCACATTTCTACTTCGAGTTGAAGTGACGCGTCACCCGCATTGGCCACCAACCCCCAGATGTGTGCCGTGCCATCGGCATATGTCTCAAAATATCCGTCGCCAACAAAATTCCAGGCTACTGATGGAGCATCAATCATAGGCAGCCAAACGGACCAATCGACACCTGGCCCGGAAGCAGTGCTGAGATCACAAGCACTCAGACGAGCTCCAGACTCGCTGGTAAACGAACTAACATCAACAAGACCGTCGCAACAATTGCTGATGGCGGCGCAATCATCCAGCGGAGGTAACTCACCACCGCAATCGGAGCTGATATCTTCAGAGGAAGACGTAAACAAAGGTTGACATTGAGTCCATGACTGTTGTGACAGCAATAACATGGCAGCTGCAAACAAACAGATACCAGCGGAAAGACTCAATTTACGGAATAGATTAAGGCAGAACGTTCTCACGCAGAAAAAGATTAGGTTAATTAAATATGTTAAGCAAGATCCCCTAGGGATAAAAGTCACAACAAATAAAAGGTATTTTCTAATTCAATCGACAAATTAACGAACGTTTCTTATGAAAGCAACATAATGCAACACTAAAGCCATCAAATTGAAAAATAACTGACGCAGGTCTATGGCTATTTTCCTTCCAGAGAAACAAAAAAGGCCTCAATGATGGAGGCCTTTAAATAAATTTTTCCAGCTTGATTAGGCCGGCTTCTTTTTCTCGAGCACTTCGTCAATCATTCCATACTCTTTGGCTTCGCTGGCGATCATCCAATAGTCGCGATCGCTATCGGCCCATACCTGCTCATAGGTTTTGCCGCTGTGGCCGGCAATAATTTCGTACAACTCCTTTTTGAGTTTTTGAATCTCTCTGGCTGTGATTTCGATATCGCTGGCCTGACCGCGGGCACCACCAAGAGGCTGATGAATCATCACACGGGCATGCTTCAAACCAGTGCGTTTTCCCGCTTCACCGGCACATAGCAATACTGCACCCATGCTTGCCGCCATGCCGGTACAAATTGTTGCCACATGGGGATTGATATACTGCATGGTATCGTAAATGCCTAATCCGGCATAAACACTTCCACCTGGGGAGTTGATGTAAATCTGGATATCCTTCTTCGAATCGGCACTTTCCAAAAAGAGCAATTGAGCCTGAATAATGTTGGCTATATAATCGTCGATTTCAGTACCAAGAAAAATGATTCTATCTGCCATCAATCGGGAAAAAACATCTACCTCTCGGAAAGGCATGTTTCGTTCCTCAATCACCGTGCGCGTCATCATTTCCGGACCGTACATATGGCTCACCACATCATCGACAACTGTGCCGCTGATACCTCTGTTGCTTACTGCGTATTTACGAAATTCTTTTCTGTTGATCATGATAAAATGATTAATATTTCGGAGCCAAATTATATCAGCCCAACGATTCCAAACGTTTAAAAATGCCAAGATGTTGACAATGGCGGTGGAATTCCCGTTCGAGTCGGTAATTTGCGACCATGCATCTTACCGTAGACGCCGGAAATACCAATGTGAAGTACGCAATCTTTGAAGGCAATACCCTCAGGGTTTCAGAGACTTTGATGAATACGGAACCTGCGAATGAATTAAGAAAAATACTTCGTCAACATGGTGTGGAAAAATCAATCCTTTCGTCAGTAAGAGCTTCAGCCGACGAACTTCTGGAAGTGTTAAATGAGCAAACACAGACTACTTTGATGGATTCAGCTCTTCGATTTCCTTTCGAAATTGCATATGAAACACCTGAAACACTTGGTCATGACCGACTGGCCAACGCTGCAGGTGCGGCAAAACTTTTTCCGGGCAAAAATGTCCTGATTTTAGATTGTGGTACCTGCTTGACCTACACACTCCTGAAAGAAGGCAAGCTTATCGGAGGAACAATTGCACCTGGAATCAACCTGCGATTTGAAGCGCTCCACCGATTCACCGGCAAACTACCTTATATCAAAGATGCCATCATGCCCGTGGAACTGCCGGGAAAAAACACCAGAGATTCATTGATTAGTGGCGTTCTGAATGCAATTATTGCTGAAACTGACAGTATGATTCAGAATTACTGTAGTATTTCCGATGACCTGAACGTCATACTGACCGGAGGCAACAGACCATTTTTTGAGAAGTACCTCAAAAGCCCCATTTTTGCCGTCCCGTATTTAACCCACGAGGGACTTCATGAAATTCTTCTGCTCAATCAATAAATTACTCATCATCTCCGTGTTGGTTCTTGCCGCTTCGAAAGTTTTCGGGCAGGCAACCCCGAATTCAGTTTATTCGAGATTTGGTCTGGGTCAACTTGAATTACCGGGAAATGCCATGCACTTCGGAATGGGCGGTTGCACCTCAGCCATCACTGATGGAATCTCTTTGAATATGGCCAATCCCGCATCGTATTCTTTTCTGGATGTTACAAATCTTCAGATGATGGGGAAAGGAGGTTTTACCAGAGCTCAAAACAGTTCAACCCAATCGAATTATGGCTACGGGCAATTTAATGAACTTTCCATGGGACTTAAAAAACCTAAAAGCAAATGGGGAATTGCATTTGGAATTGCACCTTATAGCAGCGTTGATTACACATTTGTTTCTCAGAATGTGCTCAGTGATACACTCACTGCTAATTTCACATACAAGGGAACTGGTGGATTAAACAAATTAACTGTAGGTACTTCACGCCTTTTAGTTATTGATAACAAACCAAAAAATACTTTACTGAGATCTTATGCGGTGGATCCCTCCTCCAACTCACTGATCACAACAATCAAAGATTCCACAGGAACGGAGGTCCGCCGCGATACAACCAAATACCGCTCACATCAAATATCACTTGGTGTAAATGGCAACTATATTTTTGGAAATCTGAGTCAGGAGAATCTGATAGTTTTTAATAATTCAGAAACCTACACTACCATCGCTACTAAAAACCTTTTTGCCAACGGAATTATTCTGGAAGCGGGTCTGATTTATAAGACCAATGTCAGCACCAGATATGACAAGCAAAAAAGAATTATCGGCGGCAGCTCAATTCAGATCGGTATTGATTACGTGAAAAACGGAAATCTTTTCGCAGACTATTCCGAGTTGATCAGTTCGATCAGAATTTTCAGCACGGGTGCACTCCGCGATACATCGTTCATTTTGGAAAGTGAAAAAGGAAGACTCACTATACCGCAACGTATCTCTGCCGGATTCGCATACAGGGTTTACGGCAAGAATACAGGCATATTCATGTTGACAGGTGAGTACCGGATTCAGGACTGGTCGACCTACAAATTGAATCTGGCAACTGAAGCAAATCTTGATAGAGGACTGGTATCTTCGTCAACAATTTCAGCAGGTATCGAATACAGACCATCCACGGACAGAAATAACAATCTGCTCCACAGGATACATTATCGGGTCGGATACAGAAGCTACAATAGTCCTCTTGAGTTGAACAGCACAAGAATTCTGCAGAGCGGAATGACCGCCGGCGTTTCAATCCCGATTATCAAGTCTTTATCGAAACTTCATATCGGTGCTGAATTCGGAAATACAGGTACAACAGACAACGGCATGGTGCGTGAAAATTATATCGCCATTATGGCCGGTGTGTCATTATCTCCTTCTGCTTTCGATCGCTGGTTTGTGCAAACCAAATATGATTAATGACACCTTTGTTGCGCAAATATTTTTTATTATCAGGCGCAGTATGCATGGCAGCCTGCCAAAATGAAATTTCCGATATACGTGCAATCACTGATGACAACAGCAAGCCGGTTCAAACTAGTTATCAAGCAACATACACTTTTACGGAGAAAGGAAAAAAGCAATATCAGTTGGTGGCAAAGCAACTCGATCAGTATATAAACGATAGTGGCGAGTATATCATAGCGTCAGGTGGTTATACCATGGTTTTTTTCGACTCTCTTGAAAATGAAGAGGCCCGACTTTCTGCAGTATCAGGTAAGTATACTGAGAAAAAGAAAACGCTGATTGCCTGGGACAATGTAGTATTATACAATACAAAAGGAGAGAAACTGGAAACCTCAGAACTTATATACAAACAAGACAGTGCAAGTATTCAATCATCCAAACCGGTAATTATTACAACTATGAACGGAAGTGTAATCCGTGGACGTGGATTGGTAAGCAATGAGTCATTCACACGTTACAAAATACTTGAGCCTACAGGGGATCTGGTTATTGATGAAAAACAAGACAGCATAAATGAATAAAGTTAGCAGGGTTATTGAAAACTTTTGGCTCGTATTTACCATTGCCGCCTTCCTATACGCATGCTATGCTTTGCTGGCGGTCGATGGCTGGCCTAAAGGTGCGGTCAATTTTGTAATACCCGGAATTTCATTCTGCTGGTGGTTTTTCAGAAGGTTCATGAGATTGCGCATTGAGCGCAATCAAAACATTCACAAAGGTCAGTAGTTACTATTTTATACTTTTGCATCCATCTCAGTTGGATCAATATCCATGACCGATTGATCTTAGAATGAATTCTAATTGGCTTTTGATCATTATTCTGGCTTTAGTAGCTTCAGCATTTTCCAGTGGAATGGAAATCGCTTTCATCACAGCCAACAAACTTAAAATCGAGCTGGATAAAAAGCAGGGCGTTTTCGCAGCCAACATCATCAGCCGTTTCATACAAAAACCAAAACTTTTCATAGGCACTATGCTTGTTGGAAACAACGCGGCTATTGTTGTTTATGGCTTATATATGGGAGAAGTTATTGAGAATAATCTCATCTACCTATTCCCTTCCATTGAAGCAAGCATCGGACAATTTGGAATTATTCTCACACAAACAATTATCTCGACAGTCATTGTACTTGTATTCGCCGAGTTCATACCGAAGGCACTTTTCAGTATCAATCCAAATAAATGGTTGAACATGATGGCCATACCACTGGCAGTCTGGTACGCTGTTTTGTTTGTATTTGCATGGCTTGTAACAGGAATTTCAGACATGTTTATAAAACTGTTTCTCAAGAAAGAAATCAAATCAGAAGTAGTTGAGTTTGGCAGAATTGATCTTGACCATTATCTGGAACAGGCAACCGGCAATATTGACCACAGCAAAGACATTGACCACGAAATTCAAATATTTCAGAACGCTCTTGATTTTTCAAGCGTCAAAGCACGCGACTGCATGATACCGCGAAATGAAATAGTGGCCATTGAAATCACGGATACGGTAGAACATCTGCGCAAACTTTTCATTGAAACCCGGTTGTCCAAAATTCTGGTATATAGAGACAACATAGATCACATCATCGGATATGTGCATTCATACGAATTATTCAAAAAGCCCGAACATATTCAGCATGTGCTTCGACCCGTTTCCATCATTGCCGAACCCATGGCGGCAAACGAAATTCTCGGACTGTTTATCAAACAAAAGAAAAATGTGGCCGTGGTCGTTGATGAGTTCGGAGGTACCGCAGGGATAATCACCATGGAAGACATCGTAGAGGAAATCTTTGGTGAAATTGAAGATGAACACGACAAAGAAGAAACGATCGAGAAAATAATTGGCGAGAAGATTTATGAATTTTCAGCCCGACTTGAAATAGACTATCTCAATCAGAAATACAATCTTGAGCTGCCGGTAGACGATGAACAATACGATACCCTCGGAGGACTAATCCTTTTTCTCAGAGGAGATATTCCGGAGGAAAATGAAACCATTAACCATGAAAAATTCACTTTTACCTCCCTCAAGGTGAGTGAAACCCGGATAGACCTGGTCAAAGTGGAAGTTGAGGGCTAAATCGGCCCAAACCAATAGTTAACATGTTGATTATCTGTTTTTTGTAATGAAATGCTTGAACTAAGCCATTCATTTACGATATTCGCACCCCAAATTTTTAAGACAAGACTTGATTTATGGCAATGATTGAACGTATCCGCAAGCACCGTTGGTTGCTGATGATCATGATAGGATTGGGTTTATTTTCCTTCCTGATTCCTTATGACGCGGTAATGGCGATGTTCGGAAGAACCAACAACACAGTTGGCGAAATTGATGGTCATACCATCAGCGCCGCAGAATGGCAGAAAGCCCTTCAGGACCGCGAACCTTTATTCCAATACCAGGGCAATGAGCAGAGCCTGTCCAATGACACGTGGACTCAACTGACCGAGAACTTTTTGTATCAGGACGAATACGATAAGCTCGGCATCCAGGTGACTGATGAAGAGTATGAAGAAATAACATTCGGAGAAAAGCTCTCACCGTTCGTACTTCAGACAATTTATGGAGGTAAAGACTCTGTTGCATTAAAAGAACAGGTTCGCAAAGGCTTTGACGGAATGGACGCCAAGATGGCTGCTAACTGGAAAAAGCTGATCGCACAGAAACGTCAACGTGAGAAGTATGATGCGATGCTCCGCAAAGGTGTATATGCAAACAGTCTGGATGCAAAATGGGCATTCAAACAGGCCAATGACAAAGTTTCCATTGATTTCGTGGTGAAGTCTTTCAACGACATCCCTGACAGCACCATAACATGGACTGACAGCGACGTAAAGGCTTATTACAATAAGCACAAGAATGACCGTGAATACAAGCAGGAAACCAGCCGCAGCGTGGAATTCATTAAGTTCCCTGTTCAGGCATCTGCAATGGATAGCGCCACTATCAAAACAGAAATCGAAAAGCTTGTTGCTGATTTCCGCAGTGCGGCCAATGACTCTGTGTTCGCAGCACAGAATTCATCTCAACCCGCCGAAGCTTATGTATCATACAACGACGGTCTTCTCACTCCAGATATCGAAAGCCAGATCAAAAATGACTCGCTTGGTAAAGTGATCGGACCATTCATCAATGGTAATAGATACATGGTTGTAAAGTCAAGCAAGCGTGGAGTAGACAACAGCCAGGTTGAAGCACGTCACATTTTGATAAAGGATAAATTGACAGGAAAAGCCAAAATCGACTCACTTCGTGCAGTTATTGTCAAGAACAAAAACTTCGAAGAAATGGCCAAACAATACTCAGAGGATCCCGGTAGCGGATCAGCGGGTGGAAGCCTCGGTCGTTTCGGTCGTGGTGCCATGGTAAAGCCTTTTGAAGATGCCTGTTTCAATGGTGCAGTAGGATCTCTTAGCATCGTAGAGAGTGATTTCGGATGGCACCTTATTGAGGTTACCGGTAAGAATTTCCCGTACACCAAAATTGCCCAGGTAATTAAAATGATTGAGCCAAGCGCACAGACAGTTCGTTCGGCTTATGCGCTTGCCAAAGAATTTACTTTGAATTACGCAGATACCGCTGCATTCAGAAATGCTGCTAAAACATTAAACGGAGGAACCAAAATCACCCAGGCCACAAACATTCGTCCAAATGCGACAAGCGTTACCGGACTGACAACAGCGGGCGAATTGGTTGGTTGGGCCTATGGTGCTGAGCCGGGAGAAATTTCTCAGCCAATGATGATAGACAACGAATACGTTATTGCCGCACTTACAGAAGTGAAAGAAAAAGGTGTGCCAACCTTGGAAAACGTATTTGACAAAATGAAAGCAGAAGTGATCAAGGAGAAAAAGGGAGAGAAATATGCCGCTATGATGAATGAAGGCAGCCTTCAGGATATTGCTACCAAAGTGGCTAGTGAGGTGAAGAAAGCAGAAAATCTTACCATGAAAAACAGCAACATTCCAGGTTCCGGAGTGAACGCTCAGGAGAACAAAGTAATCGGAGCATGCTTCGGTCTTGGCTCAGGTAAGATTTCCAAAGCCATTATCGGCAAAGGTGGCGTTTACGTTATCCAGCGCAACAGTGATATAGTTCCGGGTACATCCACTGACAACTACGTTTCTGATCAGGACAAAACGATGTCGACCTATCAGCAGCGCTCTGCCAATGCGATATTCAATTCATTTAAAGAAGCTGCAAAGATTGAAGACGACCGCTATTCGCGCCGTTGATCTTAAAATAAACAATATTGAATGAACCCGGCCCAGGCCGGGTTTTTTCTTGCTCATAATTCGTTGATCAGTGGTTTCACACTCTTAGCGGCTCTGCCTCAATCCCGAATTAAATTTGCAACATGAACCATCATCTTTCACCCGAAGAAATTGTACGCCGGGAATCACTTGATAAACTAAGAGCAAAAGGCATTGATCCATTTCCTGCTGCTGAATTCAAAACCAATTCAACAGCTTCAGATATCCTCAAGAACTATACTGAAAACCGTGAGGTAACGATTGCCGGCCGCCTGCACAATATGCGAGATATGGGCAAAGCCAACTTCGCTCACTTGCAGGATTCAACAGGAAAAATTCAGATTTACATCAACATTGATACAATCTGCCCGGGAGAAGACAAATCCTTTTATAAGGAAGTAATCAAACATTTGCTTCACTTCGGCGACTTCATCGGCGTAAGCGGAAAGCTGTTCACCACGCGCATGGGTGAAATATCTGTTAACGTTGAATCACTGACACTTCTGGCGAAAGCCGTTAAACCACTCCCGGTTGTAAAAACAGACAAAGACGGAGTTGTTCACGACGCTTTTACTGATCCGGAACTGAGGTATCGCATGCGCTATGTAGATCTGGTTGTCAATGAACGGGTTCGTGATACATTCATCACGAGAACACGCATAGTGAATGCCATGCGCAATTTTTTCAATGCAAAAGGTTATCTCGAAGTCGACACTCCGGTATTGCAGGCCATACCCGGCGGTGCCACTGCTCGTCCCTTCATCACCCATCACAATGCACTTGATGTGCCGATGTATCTGAGAATTGCAAACGAGCTTTATTTAAAACGACTCATTGTTGGTGGTTTTGACGGTGTATATGAATTCAGCCGCAACTTCAGAAACGAAGGGATGGACCGCACACACAACCCTGAGTTCACGTTTATGGAAATTTATGTAGCTTATAAAGACTACAATTGGATGATGGATTTTACTGAAGAGATGTTACGCCATGTTTGCAATGAGGCACTTGGCACAACAACGGTAACATTCGGGGACAAACAAATAGATTTCGGAAAATCATTCCGTCGTGTTACTATGACTGATGCTATCCGTGAATACACCGGATATGATATAACAGGTAAAAGCGAACGCGAACTTGCAGATTTTGCTGCAAGCATAGGTATTGAAGTCAACAATACCATGGGCAAAGGAAAACTGATAGATGAAATATTCGGCGCAAAATGCGAATCTCAATTCATTCAGCCAACTTTCATTACTGATTATCCTGTCGAGATGTCGCCTCTTTGCAAAAGACATCGCACCAATCCCGAACTAACCGAAAGATTTGAGCTCATGATCAACGGAAAAGAAGTTGCCAATGCCTACAGTGAACTCAACGATCCGATAGATCAGCGTCAACGATTTGAAGAACAACTTACATTACAGGAACGTGGTGATGATGAAGCGATGTTCATCGATCAGGATTTCCTCAGATCACTGGAATATGGCATGCCGCCAACATCTGGTATGGGAATAGGCGTTGACAGACTGGTTATGTTTCTGACTAACAACGAAACTATTCAGGAAGTTTTGTTCTTCCCTCAAATGCGTCCTGAGAAATTTGAAGTAGCACCAGATCCTAAGGATTTTATGGCCATTGGAATTCCAGAAGAATGGGCAGAGCATGTGATCAGGGCCGGTTTTGACTCCATCAGTAAACTGAAAGAAACCAAAGCCACATCCATTCATCAGACACTCAATGGATACCGCAAAAAGAACAAACTTGATATTCCTGCTGTTCAACTTGACGATGTGCAAAGTTGGATAGCATAATGTGCAATAAAGAGAAGCAACGTCACTATTTTCGATTCCAATAATTTCAGACATGAATAAATTCACCATCATTTGTGCTGTAATAGCAGTAACTATGTTTCAGAGCTGTGTGCCACAGCGCAAATTTGCAGAGCTTGAATCACGCAAATCCTCATTGGAGCAGGACAACGAAGCACTTCGCCAATCAAAAGAGCAATTGGAAGCTAAAAACAAAGAGCTAACCACGAACCTTGAAACAAGCAACAAATCCATTGCAGAACTCTCAGGAGATACAACTCAGCTGGGTAAGGAATACCGCCAGTTAAGATCACAGTATGATAAAATCAATGAGTTAAACGACATCCTTTCCAAGAAAAGCAATGAACTCTTGAGTCAGGCCACAGGTGAGAACAAAAAACTGGTCGACGAATTGAATCGCACCCAGGAGGCACTTCAGAAAAAAGAAGATATGCTGAAAGGACTGGAAAAAAATCTGAATGAAAAGCAAGCAGCCATTGATGTTGCAAACAAAGAACTTGCAGAGAAACAGAAGCGTGTAACCGACATGGAAAACCTTCTTGCCGAACAACAGGCTGCCAGTGAAGCTTTGAAAACCAAAGTTCAGAATGCATTACTTGGATTCAAAGACAAAGGACTTACTGTAACAGAAAAGGATGGCAAAGTCTACGTGAGCATGGAGGCAAAACTTTTGTTCGCAACAGGAAGCACTGCTGTTGATCCAAATGGTAAAAAGGCATTGATCGATCTCGCCAAGGCCATCGAAAGCGAAGCGGATATGGAAATCATAGTTGAGGGACATACCGACACAGACAAACTTGCTGCCTCTGCATATCCAAAAGACAACTGGGATCTGAGCGTACTGCGTGCAACTGAAGTGATCAAAATCATGGTCGCCAACAGCACAGTAAAACCACAAATTCTCAGCGCAGCCGGACGCAGCGAATACCACCCGGTGGATGCTGCTGATAAAGCAAAAAACAGACGTATTGAAATAATTCTTCAGCCGAAACTGGATGAGCTATACAAGCTCATCGAAGGAAAATGATCGATAGGAGTATTTGAAATAACAGCCATATTGCCATTTACTCTAGGCGAGCTTGATTTGGAGAGCCGCATTCATCATTAAATAATCCAAAGGTTAGGTGCATTTAGTCAATCAACTTCAATTGATGACTGCAACCAGTCTGTTGTGCTTATTAGCATAATTACAATGCCGTGAAATTCTCGATGAACTTATCAAACATTTCATTTCCGGTCTTAATAACCATGCATCTTTCATAATACATGAGATTTACGTGTACATTGTTAAAAACCTCATTTAGATCGTGCTTCTAGCCTAATATTGTAAATATTCTTGAATTAAACAAATTCTCAAATGGCTATGAAAAATACAATTTGCAGCACTTTGGCAGTGCTTATTATAGTATTCATAGGTTCCTGTTCAAAACAAGAAAGCTACCTCGATACAAATAAACTTGATCAAGAACATACACTTAAAAACGACAACAAATCTGACCTGAAAGAATACAAATCCATTATTAGGACAATGGGCTTCAATGTCGATTCGTGTCAAGATATTGGTGATCATATTGTAGTCGAAGGACATATTAGGTTCTCTAAGGATAAATTAGATTCTTATCAACCACCTGAAAACAAACACGCAATAACCAATATAACACTTTCGCGATCAGCAGTTAGCACTATAAAGGTCTTTGTGCAAAATTCAATACCTTTCGGCGGGCCTGATGATTGGCGCTATCAATTAGAGCAAGCGATGAGCCATTGGAATAATTTACCGAATTCCGTAATACACTTATCCACAACTACTCTAGTTCAAAATGCGCATATTATAGTTGCAAGTGATGGGGGCATCTTGTCAAACCAGACTATTGCATCATCCGAATTTCCCGTGAGTAATAGTGCGCCAGGATCATCAATAATTATCAATTTAGATGCGCTCGATAACATCGCATTCTCTTCTGCGCAGAAAATATATATTCTTGCACATGAAATTGGACACTGTATCGGTTACAGACATACGAATTGGTTGGTTAATAATGAATCAGCAGCCATTGAAATTGGTCACACCATACCTTCTGTAGATCCCAATTCAGTGATGAACTCAGGCAGTGAATCACCCAGTGTTCCATCTTGGAATGGATTCAGTGTTTATGACCAATTAGCTGCTGATTTCATCTATCCTCAATGGGCATTTTATTCACAATTAGGAGGTGTTCACTGGTATGGTACAAATGCCATGACTACATTGGGTTCTCAGGTCTACGCAGTTAATAATGCCGCCCTATATAGAATTAATCACCTCAATGGAAGTTATACCCAAATAGGCAACGCAGTGTGGTCAGGTACAAACGCTATGACAGGATTAAACGGACATATTTATATCGTTCAGAATAGTCGTTTATATAAGGTCAACTCCAATACAGGCACTTACATCCAATTAGGCAACGCCGTTTGGGCCTCAACTAATGCCATGACCTCCTCGGCAACTGATATTTATTTAGTTCAGAATAGCAGATTCTATAAAGTAAATCCCAACACGGGAGATTATACTCAATTGGGAGGGGCCGTATGGGAAAATACCGAGGCTATGTGTTTCTACAACAATGATGTCTACTTAGTCCAAAATAATCGACTTTACCGCGTTAATACGAACACAGGTGGATATGAGCAATTAGGAAGTGCAGTTTGGGGAGGAACGGCAGCAATGACGGTTAATGGCAACTCTATTTATATTATTCAAAATGACATCTACCACAAAGTATCCCCTGTCAATGGCACCTGGCAACGTTTAGGCGGAATTGTTTGGGCAGGAACAGAAGGTATGGCTTCAATTGGCTATTACAATTACATTATTGAGAATGGCAGGTTTTATCAGGCCAACATTAATTAACTGCCATGAGATCAACATTTCGATGAGCCACCAGTTAAAATTTGACGAAAGATTTGTCTAACAAGTGAATGAAACGTATCACAATAAGGTCCAATTTCCTTTGAACCAATTCCATTACAAACCGCCCTGTTTTTAAGAACTCATTATCAATGAAAAGACTAGTAATAATATCTCTAAATCAAATCTATTCTGAAGTTGTTCGACGATTTGGGTCAAGAATTTTTGTTTCCCAATTATGCAATAGACAGCCATATTTTTTTTGGCAAATAAATTCTCACTGAGTTAGCTTTTATCATGACTCATCTTGATTTCATCCCTCCTATATTCACTAAGGTATTTGCAAAACTCTTTAGACAAAAGGACTCGAATTTTCATAAAAAAAAGGAATACTCGAGCTACGAATTAGCTTCAAAAGAGTGTCAAAAAAACGCATATGAAAATATTGAACTCTGTGATATGGTCGCAGAAAAAACGGCAAATTACAGGAATCAGCTTTGTTTGCAGTTAACCCCATTAAGTTCCAATGTTTCATTTTTATTAGCAGCAATAAATAATATAAGAGCGACTAATCATACCAGCTCATTCACAATCCTAGACTTTGGTGGTGCATGTGGAGTGCATTATTTTGAAATCAAAAAGTTTTTACCCGAGTCATTAGATATAAAGTGGATAGTTATTGAGACAACTCAGATGGTAAATTCAGCAAAAACGCACAATCTTGAAACAGAAGGATTAACATTTCGTGATAGCCTTGAAAATTTGCCTCCAATAGACTTCATATACAGCTCTGGAGCCCTACAATACACATCGAAACCTTACAACATTTTAGAACAACTTCTGAAAATAGATGCTAATTATATCCTCTTTAATAGAATGATGTTTAATGATGATGTTAGAGAAATAATTACCATTCAAACTTCTTTGCTCTCGGAAAATGGACCTGGCCCAATGCCAAAATATTATATCGACAAAAAAATTTCATATCCACACACCACACTTTCATTTCATCATTTCAATTCGTTTGTATCCAAAAATTATAAGTTAGTTTGGATATTCAGCGAATCCTCCGGCAGTCATAAAATTGGAAACGAAACGATCATTGGACGAGGATTATATTATTCCAAATAATGATTCTCTATGTATCACCCCACGACATAGACGATCATTTAAATTAAAGTTCCTATTGATAAAAAAGGGCGTCAGATTGACGCCCTTTTTGTTGCAACCCGCATCATTGTCGGAACCGGCAGCGCAACAGCAATCGCATGCCACATCAGATCATCTCACAAACAAGGCCTTCACTTCAGCTCCTGAATCCGTATTGATCTGAATAAGATATGCCCCGGCAGGAATGGCCGACACATTGATCTCACGCATGCCCGGTTTGAATATTTCGTGCAGCATGGTGCGGCCGGCAGCGTCATAAATCACCACCGACTCAGGCTGAAGAAATGATGGTATTTCCAGAGTGAGCAAATCATCCACCGGATTCGGGAAAATGCTGAAATCAAAGCTACCCGTTGTTTGGTTTGTACTGAGCACAATGGGCTGTACCTGACAATCGATCAGTTCATCAAGAAAATAGGCCCTGACGGAGTCCACACGGGCATTAAATGTTTCCTGCAAGGGCTGATCGTTGTCGCTTTCACGGGCGAATACAAATGCGAAATCCAGGTAATTCAATTCACCCGGCTCCAGGGTGAATTCACCTGATGATATAATCATTCGTCTGTCACCCGGCTGATTCCCGGCAGTGGTTTCTGTCCATGGACTCACTACTTCACCATTCGTCGACCAAAACAATGGATCAGAATTTCCCTCAAACATGTAACGGCAACCAACACTTTCTGAGCTGGTACCATTATCTCCATGAGTCAACAGTTGCCCATTCTTCCAGTAATTCCCGAGGTAATTGTAATAGTGTATCGGTATCGTGGGCAATCCGCTTGTTGGATTCGAGTTATTGTAATAATAACGTGTAGCACCCATTCCCAGACACTCATTGTCAAATACGCCATCGCCATAGCCAACTCCATGTGATTCATAAACTATTCCTGAATATTCCACCGCTTCATTCACATTGGCAGCTATGGGATTGTCAGAAAAATCGGCATCGGCAAAAGGCCCTCTTAACATGACCAACCCCTGCAATGCCAAATCACTGCCATATCCGTTAGTTAATCCGTATTCGTCATACTCATCACCATTGTAAGCATAAACAGCACCTCGTTCAACATCTGTTGCGATGAAATCGTCTTGGGGACCTCCCAAATCAAAATCACACCACATTCCCATTCTCGTATTTTGCAAAGTGTGCGAACCCTGATTAAGTATCCGATATTTAACAAAAACAGTATTGTTCAGATAAGCATCAATGCTCGTAAAGCCATAAAGCATGCCCATGATTTGCAGACCAATCTGCTCACCTCCTGAATCGGAGTGTATGCCTCCCTTATCGTTGAACATGAAAAGAACACAGCGGTCACCGCAAAACAGCGGGTAATCACCATTTTCCGGCTGATAGACCCCATCCCCATCATAGTCATAAAACGGCGCCAGATAATAATCCTGACCTAAAGACACGTCGCCGTGCGCGGGCCATTCATTGAACCAATCAGGGACGTTATATCCATTCGGAAAACTCTCATCTGTGCTTAATCCATTAGCCAAAAGATAATGGTATAAAACATGAGACTGCACATCGGCTGAATTGGCTACCCATACGCGGTTGTAGGCTTCCATAACTTGTTCGTCTGTACTGGCCGTACCGTCGTTGGTGAGCGGTCCGCAATACCAGTCCTGACCATTCAGTTCATACATTTCAGCAGCAATCCTGAGCGTTTGAGAGATATCGATTCCACCAATCCACAAATTGGCCCCATAAATAGATTTCAAACCACTATCGGCAGGAACCTCAAATCCCGGCAGATTTGTATCCCCGAAATCATAAAACAGATCTCCGGTTGACGAAACATGACATTGAATGTTGTTGGCATCCAGCACTCCAAACTGTTGCTGGGAAAAGCCTGCTACAGGCGAGAACAACAATAAAAAGAGGTAAAGTTTTTTCTTCATAACAACAGGTTTTAATTAGATGACAGCAGAAAATTAGCAAAGCGTATCGTATGTAGCAATTGAAACGCTCAGCAAACTTTGCCATTCTTTTCATGTCAATTCCCATGATGGCCGTACCGTTCATCCCTGATAGGATCACTTTATACATTTTTTGGCCTGTTGAGCAAGGGTTTGACTCACTTTTGTTACAACAATAAAAAGTAAATATGAAAACCATCATCACCACAGCATTACTGACTTTCCTCACAGTCATGTCATATGCTCAGACCGCAGACCAGATCATCAACGAGTGCCAGGAAGCACTGGGCGGAAAAAATTGGGACAAAATCAATGGCATGAAGATGTCAACCGTCATAGAGCAGGGGGGTATGCAGATGCCAATGGAAATTGTGAGTATGCGGGATGGACGCACCTATAGTAAAATCACCATTCAGGGAATGGAAATTATTCAGGGTGCCTTCGACGGCGAAGTTGTTTGGAGCACCAATTTCATGACTCAAAAACCGGAAAAAGCGGAAACTGATGATTTGGAAAACACCAAAAGAGCAGCAAAAGAGTTTCCAAATCCGTTGGCAAATTATAAAGAGCTTGGATATACTGCCACGCTCGAAGGCCAGGAAGATGTTGATGGCGTGAAGTGTCATAAAATCAAACTTGACAAAAAAACGCATCTGGTGGAAGGAAAGGAAGTGCCTAACATCGAATACCATTTTATTGACACAGACAGCAAAGCGCTGATCATGACAGAAATGGAAATTCCTTCAGGTGAAATGAAGGGCATGATGATGCAAACCAAATTCAGTGATTACCAGGAAGTGGATGGCGTGATGATGCCATTCTCCAATTCGTACGGCATCAAAGGCGAAGAATCACAAAGCATCACATTTCAGAAAATTGAAATGAATCCACCGGTTGATGCCGAAATTTTCAAGTATAAAGGCGAATAAAAAGAAATACATCTATGAAATCAATTCTCATAACCATTGCGGCACTCGCAATGACATTGCCCTTCATTGCCCAGAACGAAGCGTTCATGGCTTCTGATTATGCCGGTGATCTAAGAGCACGTCACATAGGACCAGCGCTCATGAGTGGTCGTATTTCCGACATCGAAGGACATCCGACAAACTCGCAGATCATCTGGGTTGGGACTGCCGGCGGTGGTGTCTGGAAATCTGGCGATGGAGGATTGACCTTCATTCCCGTATTCGACGAGTACTGTCAATCTATAGGTGCTGTAGCACTGGATCCTGCAGATCCCGACAACAATGTTTGGGTTGGAACCGGAGAAGTGTGGACGCGCAACAGTGTATCAATCGGCGATGGTATCTATAACAGCAAAGACGGCGGTAAGTCTTGGAAAAACATGGGACTTGAAAAAACCGATCGAATCAGCTCCATCAAGATTCATCCAAAAAATTCTTCTGTAATTTATGTTGGCGCGCTAGGTGCATTGTGGGGAAATAGTCCTCACCGCGGGGTATATAAAACCGTTGACGGCGGCAAATCATGGGAAAAAATTCTATTCGTGAATGAAACCACCGGATGCTCCGAACTCATCATGGATCCACAAAATCCGGACATCCTGTATGCCGCGTTCTGGGAATTCCGACGAACCGCCTATTCATTCAGCTCGGGCGGAACCAACAGCGGTCTTTACAAGTCAACTGATGGCGGTAAAACATGGGCCAAAATCCACAACGGTTTTCCGGAAGGAAAGTTCGGTCGCATTGCAGTTGCAGTAGCTCCCTCTAATGGCAATATCCTATATTCAGTTATCGAAGCGGAAAACGACAAACAAAAAGGACTTTACCGCTCCGATGATGCCGGTAAATCCTGGAAGTTTATGAACGGCGATTTCGGACTTGTGGTTAGACCATTTTATTTCTCACGCATTACAATTGATCCTAAAAATCCGGATATAGTTGTCAAAGCAGGACTCTTCGGATCACTCAGCCGCGACGGTGGAAAATCATTTGGTAGTCTCGGCTCCATGCATGCCGATATTCACGACATCTGGTTCGATCCGAATGACTCGCAAAAAATGTTTGTTGCTACTGATGGCGGAGTTTACCGCAGTATGAATATGGGCTCCACCCTGCAAATGGTAGAGTGTCTGCCTGTAAGTCAATTCTACCATGTCAGTGTCGACAACAGAGATCCGTACTACGTATACGGTGGATTACAAGACAACAATTCATGGTTTGGACCTTCGTCAAGTCCCGGCGGTGTAGAAGCCCGCGACTGGGAACTTGTGGGTCAGGGAGATGGATTCCGTGTTTACCCTCATCCCACAAAACCACAGATTGTGTATTCCGAAATGCAGGGAGCAGAAACTGTCTGGAGGTATGATACCGAGACACGCCAAATCAAAGTAGTTAAACCTTTTGCGGCAGACGGAGATCCAAAACTTCGCTTCAATTGGAACGCTGCCATGACCACAAGTCTTCACCAACCCGACAGATTGTACATCGGAAGTCAGTTCCTGCACTTATCCAACGATATGGGAAATACGTGGACGAAAATTTCACCTGATCTCACAACGAACGATAAGACAAAACAAAATCAGGCAGATTCCGGTGGATTGTCTGCAGACAATTCAGGAGCCGAAAATCATTGCACCATTTTTACCATTGCCGAATCACCTAAAAATGAAAAGACCATTTGGATCGGCACAGACGACGGTCTAGTACAACTGACGACCGATGGAGGTAAAACATGGGCCAATGTCACAGCCAACATCATTGGCCTGCCGGCCAATACGTGGTGTTATCACATTGAAGCGAGCCGATTCAATGAGTCGACTGCATACGCCATCTTTGACGGACACACGCGCAACGATTACAATCCGTATATCTACAAAACAACCGATTTCGGAAAAACCTGGACATCCATTGCAACGCCCGAAATAAAAACTTTTGTGCGTAGCTTTCAGGAAGACATCACCAATCCTGACTTGCTTTTTGCAGGCAGTGAAATGGGATTATACATCTCACTCAACGGCGGAAAGAACTGGTCGAAATTCACCAATAAGATGCCGGCAGTTGCAATTCACTATCTTGAAATGCATCCCAAAACACACGATCTGATTGCAGCCACCCATGGTCGTGGAATCATCATTCTCGACAACGCTGATCTATTGAGTGAAATGAAGCCTGAGTTGCTTCAAAAGCAAGTTCATTTCTTCAAAAGCGAACCTACCATCATGAGCGAAAAAACATCCTTCGGTGGAACAAGCACAGAGCATCAGTTCGTTGGTTCAAATCCAAGTGACAACGCACAGATCATATACTTCCTGCCGAAGAGACATACGTTTGGAAAAATGACTATGGAGCTCTTCGATGCGAAAGGAAATTATGTTACCAAACTTGAACCGGGCAAGCAGAAAGGCATCAATGTCGTAGAATGGGGATTCAGCACCAGATCACCAAAATCGGCCAAAGGCAAAACGCTTTCAGGAGCATCGCTTTTTTCTCCGAGAGCAGAAGCCGGCAAATACAAGGTACGCCTCACCAAAGGCAGCGATGTATTCGAACACGAATTTGAAATACAATACGATCCTAAATCTCCATTTACACTTAGCGAGCGCCAGACGCAGCAGAAAGTTACCAGGCAGTTGTATGACTCTTCAGAAGATCTGGCATATCTGGTTTATCAGATTGACACATACGACGAGGCAGTCGAAGCATACACTAAAACCCATCCGAAGGCTGGCAAACACATTGGGTTGCTGAACTCCAAACTCGATAATCTGCGCGATCAACTTGTTGTTACAAAAGGCGACAACTATGTTGGTCAGGGAGAACCTAAACTACGAGAAAAACTCGGAGATATTTTCAGTACAATAGGATCTTACTACGGTGCACCATCTACTTCACAATTGTCAACAGTTCAAACGTTGACATCAGAACTCGAAAGAAGAAAGACAGAATTTGATAAAATCAAAACTGTTGAAATCAAAAAATTCGAAGCTGATCTCAACAAAGAAAAACTACCCGCAGTAAACATTAAATCGAAAGAAGAGTTTCTGAAGCCGGAATAAACTATCTCATCAACACGACAAATCCGGTGATCACTTTTGCATCACCAGGATCGCCATCCCCGTCAATCACCTGAAAAGTGATCTGATACATGTATGCGCCCGGCTCAACATATTCATCACCATCCCTGCGCTGTCCCAGCCAGGGAATGGTGATATCATCGCTCTGGTAAAGGAGCTCACCCCATCGGTTGAATATCTGTAATTGGTAATTATCAATATTTACTCCATGCACAAACCAATAATCATTGACACCATCTCCATCAGGTGTGAATGCATTGGGGGCATAAACTGAGTATGGACAAACCTCTGATACCTCAGTATAAAAAGTTGAAGTGCACTGTTCTGATGTCGTCACAATTACCTCGTATTCTCCTTCCTGAATCACTGTTATAAGACGTTTGTCCGTTGAATCTTGCTTCCACAGATATGTTGAACCCAGATTGCCGGCATCAAGAATGAACCCTTGCGGATCTATTCCAAAACAGAATTCGATCTCAGCAGCAAAAGGTTGTTGCGGTAGTGGATGATAGCTTATAGAAATTTCATCATAGGAAAAGCAATAGCCGTTGTCGACTTCAACTTCATATATACCTGATGAAGAAACAAGGATCGATGATCCCTCTGAGCCTGTATTCCATTGATAGTTCAATCCCGGATCACCTGCCACAAGTGTATATACGCTGCTATCGCAAAGCGATGTATCGCTTCCAAGATCTACAACAGGATAATCATAGAATGAAACAATGATCTCATCTGTTGAGACGCATCCATTGGGATCTAACACCGTAACCGCATATAGACCCGACTCTGTGACCGTAATCGCCGGAACTGTTTCATCTGTGTTCCAGAGAATTTCATAATTATCCGGCCAACCTGAATCAAGCATCACAGGCTCATCAATGCAAACATTGATATCCTCTCCAAGATCGGTTACCGGACCATTCACTGACACCGGAATATCCACACTGGCCTGACATCCGGCATCAGACGTCGCTGTGACTGTCAATACTCCATTTTGTTCACTCGCAATTGTCGTAGTTTGTAAAAAAGGATCCGTAACCATCTCGGCAGGGCTCCACTGCCAGTTATAATTCTGAGCCACGCTCGGTGATGCACTTACAACAATATCAGTTACGCTGCATGCTTCTACTTCATCCGGTGTAGGATCCAAAGTGAAGGAAGGGAAAACACTTACATTGATTCCTGAACTCAAACTGCAACCAGTCGGAGAGTGTGTCACCGTGCAGATATATAACTGATCAACAACAGGATTAGCATTGGCTGATGCTGAATTGCCATTAGCAAGACTGGTGTCACCTGTCCATTCAAAAGTCAAGTCACCAACAGCAGATGGGGTGATTGCATTCAGCAATACTTCCTGACCATCGCAAATAATATTGTCATCAACACTAAGTGTCAGCGACAAATCAACACCGGGGCTGACATCAACATTTCCCACAGCCTCGCAGCCGTTCGCCGATACTACCGTAACCTGATAATCTGTCAACACAGTTGGATTGACTAATGGTTGTGAAGTTTGCGACCCCAGCATATCTGACGAGGGAGACCATTGATAAGAATATGAACCGTTCACATCAGGTATTGCATAAAGTTGAATTCCTTCCTCGTTGCAAACAGCAGTATCGGGAATAACCAGGATATCAAAAGGCTCACCCAATTCAACATACAACGAGTCAGTATAGAGACAACCAGTCGCATTGTCATTCATCTGGACATGATACCATCCCGACTGCTCCGGTTCAATTATCGGCTCCATGGCTATATCGTCGTCAACACCGTCATCAGGTGTCCATTGAAATATGAACGTGTCAGTTTCATTCACCCCGACATACATATCATCCAATACCCAATTATCCTGATTCACGGTGTAAGAACCCGATTGCCTCCAGCGCAAACGAGTATCAGCATTCATAGCTCCCAAAGGAATAGGCACAATGACTTCGGTAAAATCGGGGTATGAGGCTTCATACATTGTCTCGATATTGGTCCAGGGACCGTTGGATACTGAATAGGCCAGAATCACATTGTCTCCTGGCTCTGCATCATCACAAGGCGCTGCTCCGTTGGCAATTTTGATTGAAAAATAAATATTACCCCCAGCAGTTAAATCCATCGGCTCTGTGATGGCCTCACGCGGAAAGGTTCCATTAAAATAGAGACTGTTACCTGAAACAACACCGCATGTTGTAGCCTCTCCACCGCCAACAATACTTGCCCAATCACCCCAGGATATAGAAGGATTAAAATTGTCGCCCCATATCTTTTTCTCAGCCGTTACCAGCGGAACAAAATCAGCGCCTTCACAAACATCGATGTGCCTATCGTCAAGTCTGAATATAGCTACTCCACCGTCATTCACCGTAATCGTTGTGCTGGCAGTTGCAGCTGAGCAACCGGTCATTGATGTCACCTGTAAATTATATGTTGTATTGGAAGCAGGCGAAATCAACGCATTCGACATTGATGATACGATAGTTTCCAAGTTAGAGGCAGACCATTCGAATTGATAATTCGTTGGATCAAATGGCATATTGGCCACAAGCAAAATTTCATCGTGTTCGCACAGTGTCAGGTCTTGAGGAGATATACTCAGATTGAATGGCACCGGCGATTCTACACTGTAATAGAAAGTATCAACACAACCTGAAAACTCTGAAGCAGCAGTCAGCATGTAAAGTGTACTGCCTTCCGGAGATAAAATGCTTAGGATTTCATCCTGGCTGATGATGACATCTGGATCTGCAGTATTCATCCATTGTGAATTGATATAATCCTGTGGAGTAGGTATGTCGATTTGATTCAGACTACAAAACGAATCTGTCAATTCCGGTATCTCTTCAATTCTGCTGCCACCGACGGAAGTGGCGTAGCTTTCTGATACGCCGGAATTTTCCAGACCATGGCCGTATATCATCGCGACAAATCCTTCAGGCGAAGAACATTCTATAACATGCGCCCCGGGATCAATTTCTTCACCATACCAGACCATGTTGTTACACGAAGGAATAGTCGCAAAATCATTTCCACTCACCGCAACACCATCAATGAATAAGTTGCCTATAGCAGTCGCAGATATGACCATATTTAAAAAATGATGCTGCAGCATACCGGTATCTTCAATGACGAAAGAAGCAGAATTACCAGCCATTTGAATAGGTTCAATGATAGTCATCGAAGGATCACCATTACCTCCACACGACACACCTTCGAGATAATGTATAACACAAACTGAAGAACTTGCATCAATACAATGAGGAACCGTTTGTCCGTTGTATTCCTGATACTGTCCTGCATTCAGCACAAATGAAGATACACCATCGATCGTAATGTTCGTTCCGTTTTGAAAAGCCATTACACGATAACTGTAGCGTGGAGCCGTGATACCGTAATCAGGATCAGGATCAAAGGCCGGTGGCGTGACAACATATTGAGTACCCCATTTTTCAAAAGGTAAATTCTGTTCGAACAAATGATCACATGCAGACGCACAAGACGAAGGAACATTGGAACAAGAAGATCCGGAGAAAACAGCAAATTTTCTGCAGTCACCATTCTGGGCAGTTCCCATGATTGTTGTTCCGGTTAGATCCCCGTTTCCGGATGCAACGATTTGATAACATTCGCCCTCTTGCAAAGTGACTACAAAAGGAATTCCGGGTGCGTTGCCTTCAAGGGTTGAAGCAGAAGGTGTAATAACTAGTTCAGTATCATCACTAACGGCAACAATCATAGCCTGTGAGTTATTAGAATTACTTCCCGCATACGAAGCAATCATATAAGACGTACCACAATGTTCCATGGGTAAGATTCGTGCAGCCTCCGCAGTGCTGTTGGAGTAGTTCAAAGCGATGATCTCAACGTAGTCTTCGGATAATATGTGTACACCTTTTTGTTCCGTGATTTGACTGCTCACAACTTGCGCCAGGTCGGCCGGCAATGTGATAGTCGAAGAAAGATTCGGAGAAACATAAAAATTCTGTGACCAGATACCACCACCAATTTCAATAACGCCCGCAGTAGATACTTTCGAACTGATTTGCAATGTCACCAGATCATCAGCAACATCATTGCTGTTGCGCATAAAAGACATCCAGAAATCTTTGCCCGAAGAAGACTGACCCGCAACAAAACTTGCAGAAGTCAGATAAACAAAGACATACAAAGCCCGGATAAGAAGCTTCATGGACGAAAATTCTTAGTAATCAGTTAGGATTACAAAGATAACCAAATGACCATAAAAGACGCGAAAGGTTGCTTTTCAATTGACTACCAAATACTTATTCCTGATCAAACACTTGATTTCGAATCAAATCTTCGAAGGTCTCCCTACGAGTGATTAAGCCATCCTTACCGCTGTTGATAAGCACCTCCGCAGGTTTGTAGCGGGAGTTGTAATTAGACGCCATGCTGAAACCATAAGCGCCGGCATTGCTGAACGCAAGAATATCCCCTTCACGCACTTCATTGAGTTTTCTGTCCCAGCCAAAGGTGTCTGTTTCGCAGATATTGCCTACAACAGTATATATTCTCTGTTTACCGCCAGGATTGGACACATTGGTGATAGTATGCCACGCATTGTAAAACATAGGTCTGATCAAATGATTGAGCCCGCTATCAACGCCAATAAAAACGGCACTGGTGGTTTGTTTGATTGCATTGACCTTTACCAAAAAAGTACCTGCTTCACTTACAAGAAATTTTCCTGGTTCAAACCACAATTCTAATTCTCGTCCATAGGAAGCACAAAATTCCCTGAATTTATTGGTCAGTTCCCGGCCCAGTTCTTCCACGTCTGTTGCATAATCATCGGGCTTGTAAGGAACCTTGAACCCACTGCCAAAATCGAGAAATTGCAAATCCGGAAACAACATCGCCTGTTCAAATAAAATGTCGGCAGCGCGCATGAAAACGTCCGTATCCAGAATGTCACTGCCTGTATGCATATGTAGTCCGTTTACCCGCAGGTTATAACTGCGCACAATCCGCTCCACATGGCGCATCTGGTGGATACTGATACCAAATTTGGAATCGATGTGTCCCGTGCTGATATTGATATTGCCGCCGCCCATGATGTGCGGGTTGATGCGAATGCACACAGGAACATTTGATCCGTATTTTTCACCGAAATGTTCCAACACAGAGAGATTATCGATGTTGATATGGACACCCATTTTGACAGCTTCATCAATTTCTTCCATGCCCACAGAATTGGGCGTATAAATAATCTGATCCGCTTTAAATCCGGCGTGCAATCCAAGCAAGATTTCCTGAACTGAAACAGTGTCCAATCCTGCGCCAAGTGATTTCACATACTTCAGCACATTGAGATTCGACAATGCCTTGCAGGCATATTTAACCGACAGCCGGGTTTTGGAAAATGCCTCAGTGAGTTTTTCATACTGAGTGCGAATCGTTTCTGCATCATACACGTAAAGTGGTGTTCCGTATTTCTGAGCCAATTGCACTACATCACAACCAGCAATTGAATAATGTCCGTTAAATTTTATCATGATATTAAAATAAAAAAGGCAGTCATGAAGACTGCCTTTAGCTTATTTGAGTCAATCTTCTTTATTCCGCCAATATCGTCACCTTATTGTTGAATACCTCCACGGTACCACCCTTCACTTCGAACTTGTGTTCTTTACCGGCATTGTCTTTTACGCGCACAGTTCCTTTCTTCAGGGAAGAAATGAGCGGGGCATGGCGATTCAGAACGCCAAGACTGCCATCGCTACCGGGCAGATAAACGAAACTACCTTCTCCTTCGAAGAGTGTTTTTTCCGGGGTGATGATTTCAACTTTCATGTGAACCTATCTGTCGTTCAATTATAAAAATCAGATTAACGGGCTGCAGCATCTGCAAGCATTTTCTTACCAGCTTCAATGGCTTCCTCAATGGTACCTTTCAGGTTGAAAGCAGATTCAGGAATGTCATCGCAATGACCATCGAGAATCATATTGAAACCTTTAATGGTGTCTTCGATTGGCACCAGTGTACCCTTGATACCGGTAAACTGCTCGGCTACGTGGAAAGGCTGTGAAAGGAAGCGCTGCACTTTGCGTGCACGGAATACTGTGAGCTTATCCTCTTCCGAAAGTTCATCCATACCAAGGATGGCGATGATATCCTGAAGTTCTTTGTATCGCTGAAGAACAAGTTTTACACGCTGAGCACAACGGTAGTGCTCTTCACCCACGATTTGTGGAGTAAGAATTCGTGAAGTTGAATCGAGTGGATCTACAGAAGGGTAAATACCTAACTCGGCAATTTTACGGCTCAATACAGTTGTTGCATCAAGGTGAGCAAAGGTTGTAGCAGGAGCCGGGTCGGTCAAGTCATCTGCAGGAACGTAAACGGCCTGAACCGAAGTAATCGAACCACGCTTGGTAGAAGTGATGCGCTCTTGCATCACACCCATCTCAGAGGCCAATGTTGGCTGATAACCCACCGCCGAAGGCATACGTCCGAGGAGTGCTGACACCTCAGATCCGGCCTGGGTAAAGCGGAAGATGTTATCGATGAAGAAAAGGATATCACGACCACCAGATTTCTCGTCACCATCGCGGAAATATTCAGCAACAGTAAGTCCGGACAAAGCAACACGGGCGCGTGCTCCCGGAGGCTCATTCATCTGTCCAAACACGAATGTAGCCTGAGACTTGGCCAATTCCTTCGGATCTACCTTAGAAACGTCCCAGTCACCCTTTTCCATGCCGTGCATGAATTCTTCGCCATATTTGATGATACCGGCCTCAATCATTTCACGGAGAAGGTCATTGCCCTCGCGGGTTCTTTCACCTACACCTGCAAAAACCGAAAGACCGTCATATGCTTTTGCAATGTTGTTGATCAACTCCTGAATCAATACGGTTTTACCTACACCGGCACCACCGAACAATCCGATTTTACCACCCTTTGCGTATGGCTCAATAAGGTCGATTACTTTGATCCCGGTAAGAAGAACCTCGGTAGAAGTAGACAGGTCTTCATATTTCGGGGGTTGGCGGTGAATCGAATAACCACCTGCATGGCTAACATCAGGCATACCGTCGATAGGATTACCTACCACGTTAAAAAGACGTCCCTTGATTTGTTCACCTACTGGCATTGTGATACCTGCTCCTGTTGCAAATACTTCCTGACCACGCTGAAGACCTTCAGTCGCGTCCATGGCAATGGCGCGAACCGTATCTTCACCGATGTGCTGTTGACATTCCATGATCAAGTCACCACCCGGGCGCTTTACCACGAGCGCGTCGAGGATATTTGGGAGTTTATGGCCTGCCGGGAAACTGATATCGACAACCGGGCCGATGATCTGGGCAATTTTTCCTACGTTTTGAGACATTGTGAGCGATTAAAATTCGGGCGCGAAAGTATGCATGGAATCGGGTAGGAAAAAACTTTTTTAGGAAAAGGAGTACCCCTGCAATACTTGAAGCTGGTATGGCCGGAGGCCCAAATCTAAGAGATTGATTTCCAGAAGAGAATATGAATTATTGAGATTGCATAAGTTACCAATGGGTAACGATAAAAATCACAACACCAAAAACCGAATTGACATCCAAAAGGCACTCTGATGCGCTCAATGCTTATAACAAGTTCAGGGATTCGTAAGCGAACGAACCGTCAAACTGGATCCTGAAAAGGAGAACATGATGAATAAAGTGCAAATAATTTTGACATCATCATAGGATATTAAAGTAACAGCAAATGAGATTATCTGTCATTACAAAAAAAAGTACCAAACTCATGAGCATATTTCCTTTTCAAATTGATCTGAATTCTCACTCTGTAATAATTCAACGGTTCACGGCGCCAGCAATTTAAAGCCCCTTCCATGAATATTGATGATCTCCACAGCACTATCCTCTTTGAGGTGTTTGCGCAATTTGGCGATGTAAACATCCATTGACCGGCCATTGAAATAATTGTCATCTCCCCAAATGGCTTTGAGCGCATAGCCTCTTTCCATAATACCGTTCTTGTTTTTGCAAAGCAAATAGAGCAGTTCGTTTTCTTTGGTTGTCAGTTTAATTTCATTCGAATTCAACGATAACTTCTGCTTGTTGTAATCGAAATCATACCTGCCTACATTGAAATGCACAGCCTCTTCTGCTGAATCGGGAAGTGCGGAAGTGCGGCGTAAAATGGCGTTCATACGCGCCATCAATTCTTCCATACTGAATGGTTTGGTGAGATAATCATCTCCGCCTGCTTTAAATCCTTCAAGAGTGTCTTCCTTCATACTCTTGGCCGTGAGGAAAAGAATCGGCGTATGTTTATCATCTTCCCGAATTTCTTTAGCAACAGTGAAGCCGTCCTTCAATGGCATCATCACATCAAGAATAACAAAATCGAAGGAGCTGCGCCGAAATGCCTTCAAACCTTCTACGCCATCGGTGGCCAGGTCAGTTTCAAAACCTTTTGCGATCAAATACTCTTTGAGCAATGTTCCCAGATTGGGATCGTCTTCACAAAGAAGAACTCTAGTTTTCTTTTTCATACTTAAATGGTAAATGGATTGTAAACGTACTACCTTTTTTTAATTCACTTTCAACTTCAGCCCTGCCACCATGCATTTCCACAACACCTTTCACATAACTGAGGCCAAGCCCGAAGCCTTTCACATTATGAATATTACCCGTTGGAACCCGGTACAATTTATCAAACACTTTTGCCTGATTCTCCTTGCTGATTCCGATTCCAAAATCACGAAATGCTATAGCCACACCATTCACTTCATCCCGGGTAAAAATTTCAACCACTGGTTTGTTTTCACTATACTTGATGGCGTTGTCGATGAGGTTGTAAACCACGTTGGTAATATGCAACTGGTCACCTTCTATGATAGCATGAGAAGCATCCAGGTGCGTGATTATTTCGCCATGCCTTTTCTTCACCTGAATGTCAATATTGGCAATTACCTGTAATATAGTTTGATGCAAATCAATTGGCTGAAGACGAAGTTTCATTTCTCCCTGCTCGAAGACAGAAGTGCGCAAAACATTCTCCACCAATATTCCCAAACGTTTGTTTTCGTCACGAATCATTCCTACATAATTCTCAACTGCACGCTCGCTTTTGCGCATATCAGGATCATGAAGAGCTTCACAGGCCAGTGATATGGTAGCAATGGGTGTTTTCAGTTCATGTGTCATATTGTTGATGAAGTCATTTTTGATTTCGCTCAGCTTTTTTTGCCTATAAATGGTCCTGATTGAAAAGGAAAACAAAAACATGATGACGACAAGCAGTGCTGCAGAAGTTGCCAGCATGAGCCACATCCTGCTCAATAAATATCTGCTCTGATTTGGAAACCACAGACGCAGGAAGTTCGGATCTGTGATAGGATCATTGGGAAAAAGCTGGGCTTTGTATCCGGCTGAAACAATATTTTCCGAATAGATCAGCGCTTCCGGACCAATAACCTCCGGCTGGTGCAGCTTATTGTAAACACCATAGTAAAACTTTGCTTTGATGCCTTTCAGCTCGAACTCAGATTTCAGCATCGAATCGAGTTTGCTCGTATCAATCCGTTCTTCGATTCCCTTATAAATCTCTAGTTCGAACAACCCACCCATGATATCATCCAGAATTCCGGACTTAGACAATATGCCTTCATCTAGTCCCCGCGTACTCAATTCAAAACTGACCAATGAATCAACCCTTGATGAACTATCCGCTGCAGGCACTATATCAACTCCCGCCATACCATAATTAAGAATAACCGATTTGTCGTCCTGAGAAGAGATATTCACGGATGAAGCAGTTGTTTGCTGGAGCGCAAGTAAATTCAGTTCCTCCTTCTCAAGTTTCAGCGAAACATTGGCCATGGCTTTGCTCACAGCACTGGCAAAATCCTGCTCACGCAAAGTGAATGTATTGTTAACCCAATACACCTGAATCATAATCAGACCGATGATGGCAACGGTACTGACAGCAATGAGGAGTTGCAGATATCTTTCTTTCAAACAGGAAATCTATTTATCGGTATAGGGCTTTCATAGAAACGCCAAAGAACCAACTATGTGATTTGTTAAAAAAATGCTTAACGACTTTTAACGCAACTTAACCCATCTTTAACAGCCGCAGCATAACCATCCATCTACATTTGATCCCGTAGAACAGAGCAACGAATATGGTTCTAACGAGAGCCATCTCATGATGATTAAGGTTTAAAAGGTCCAAAAGACATTACAGGTTTTTGTTGAACTGACTACATCGAAACAACTTGAATAACCCCTCACAAGAGGGGTTTTTCAATTTATCCGGCACCAAAACAGTTCAACCCGATTTCCGGTCAATTCATCCGAAATTGAAAAAAGTAGGCTTTCAACCCTCTCAGATTTGCGCCACATTTATATCCAATGAAACATTTCTTTCTTTTCCTCATGATGGTTGCGTCAAACCAGATGTGGTCGCAAACCACCCAAAGCAACACCACGTCTGTGCGTGGCAACATCGTCGACAAACAAAGCCAGTATCCCATTCCCGGAGCTACTATCGTGCTGCTGGATTCAGACCCCCCGAAAGCCAATGTCTCCGACGCAGACGGCAATTTCCGACTTGAAAATGTACCAGTCGGAAGACAAAGCATCCAGGTACAAATGATAGGTTATGAGCCCATGGTATTCACAAACCTCCTGCTCAACTCAGGTAAAGAATTTACCCTGAATGTTCAATTGATCGAAAGCGTAACTACACTGAATGCAATAGAAATCATCGCTACGGACAACAAAGCGGAAAGCATCAATAAAATGAGTACTGTATCAACCAGGACCATTAGCATAGAAGAAGCACAGCGATACAGCGGAACACTCCAGGATATTGCGCGCATGGCGCAGAATTATGCCGGTGTTAGCGGAACCAATGACGGCCGCAACGATATCATCATCCGAGGTAACTCGCCGACCGGCGTTCTGTGGCGTTTGGAAGGAATAGATATCCCGAACCCCAACCACTTCGCAACATTGGCCACAACAGGTGGTCCGATTTCACTCATCAACACCAACAATCTTTCAAATTCCGACTTTTCAACTGGAGCATTCGCAGCGGAATACGGCAACGCACTCAGCGGTGTATTTGATCTTAAACTGAGAAGCGGGAATAGCGACAAACGCGAATACATGGCACAGATGGGATTCAATGGATTTGAACTTGGTGCAGAAGGACCATTCAAAAAAGGAAAATCAGCAAGTTATATGGTAAACGCGAGGTATTCATTCCTCAACATCATGACGAATCTCGGTATTGATTTCGGAACCGGAGCAGCCGTTCCTGAATATCAAGACATCACATTCAAAGTAGATCTTCCGACAAAAAAAGCCGGGAAATTTACCTTCTTCGGCGTCGGCGGAAATTCGTTCATTGACTTCAAAGGAGATGAAGCAGCTGAAGACAACTTATACAACAATGGAAAAGAGAACCAGCAGTTTACCAGCTCCACAGGAGTTGCAGGTATGACGCACACTTATTTTTTCAATGAAAAAACATACGGTAAACTGATATTGGCAACAACTACCGGAGGTACACAAGGATACATCGACACACTGGACACTGAGAACAACGCCACCCGCACCTATGGCGTTTTTCAAAGACAAAACGATATCAAAGCACATTATTTTGTGAACACAAAAATCAATGCGAAACACACTTTGAAAGTTGGTGGAATGTTTGACTATTATAGTTTTGATGTAGAAGACAGCTTGCGCTACATAGGCAATTACTTCTTTCGTCAAAACGACTTTGAAGGCGAAACATCACTTGCCCGCGCATACACCGAGTGGCAATACAGACCGGCCGACCGCTGGACGATCAATTCAGGAGTGTATGGACAATACTTTGTTTTCAATGAAAGAACCAGCGTGGAACCGCGCATTGGAGCCCGATACAAAATCAACGAAAAACAATCTTTAAGTCTGGGTACAGGTCTTCACAGTCAGCTACAACCTATAACAGCATACTTCAACCGAGAAGAGGGAGATAATGGTGTGATTTATGAAAACAACCGTCAACTGGATTTCAATAAGTCTGCCCATTTTGTATTGGCTCATGATATGCAGCTGGGAAAAAACATGCGACTGAAAACAGAATTGTATTACCAGCATCTCTTCAATATCGCAGTTGACAAAGATTCATCCTCATTCTCCATTTTGAATGTTGGCGCAGATTTCACTATACCAAACAATGCCAATCTGGTAAATGACGGGACAGGTTCTAACTATGGCGTTGAAGTAACACTGGAGCGTTTCCTCAACAAAGGTTTTTATTTCCTTGGCACTGTATCATTGTTCGACAGCAAATACACCGGCAGCGACGGGGTGGAACGCAACACGGCATTCAACGGCAATTACGTGCTGAACGTATTGGCCGGAAAAGAATGGAAGGTTGGTAAAAACAATGCCATAACACTTGACTTCAAAGCAACCTATTCCGGTGGCAGAAGATTCTCGCCTATTTTGTTTGATGAAAGTATTGCCAGCCGTGAAGAGGTTAGAGATGAAACACGTGCCTTCTCTGGTCAGTACGATCCATACTTCAGGACGGATATAAAAGCAGGTTTCCGTATGAATGGTTCGCGCATTGCTCAGGCCATCTACTTCGATGTGCGCAACGTGACCAACCATGACAACATATTCATGGAAACCTTCAACCCCAGAAGCAACAGAATCAACACCGTTTATCAGACCGGATTTTTCCCGATATTCTTGTATCAGATTTGGTTTTAATATGATGCCGGTAGCTCACCCTGCGATGGGGTGAGTTACCTTCGTAACCTCTTTTATTATCCACACCTTACATTCATATCAAGCCTGAGACTTTGAAGCTTTTCAGAAACAAAATCAATCCCTGGATAGGATTCAATGACCTACCCTTCATTGTGCTCGGAACTCCAATTGTGGCCGCTTTTGTGACCATGATCTTTTTCGGTATCACCATTCAAAATGCATTTCAATGCATGTGGTTGAATTTTTTGCCGGCAAATTTGAGCACGCTTGTATTCTGGTTGGGAGATCGATACATCATCGTACTCTTTCGAAAGCGGCTTCCAGGTCTTACTCATATTAACAGGAGGTTGATTTATCAGAGTCTTGCCATATTCGCATATACAGCGATCATGGCCGTTCCGCTGAAAATGACCGAACATGTATACGATCGTACCTTTGCTATGAATGCAGAGAATCCCGGATATTTCAAGTCATTCGTTGCATGCATGTTTGTAACCATAACGATATCGGCGATTTATGAAGCGACTTATTTCTTTCATCACTGGAAACAGAGTATTGCAGAAACCGAAAAACTCAAGAGGCAACATACGCAATCGCAACTTGAAGCGCTGAAAAACCAAATCAACCCGCATTTCCTCTTCAATTCATTAAACACGCTTTCGAGCCTGATTCCGGAAGACCCCAAAACATCTGTTGATTTCGTTCAAAAACTCAGCAATGTTTACAGAATTATACTTGACCTAAGAGAAAAGCCGGCTGTGACACTTCGTGAAGAACTCGAATTTCTGGATAATTACAACTACCTTATCAAAGCAAGATTCGGAGAGAACATACATTTTGACATGCACATCGATGAGGCATGCTTATCATGTTTTCTTGCGCCACTATCACTGCAAATGCTTGTCGAGAACGCCATCAAACACAATGTTGTTTCTTCCAAAAAGCCTTTGACTATTAACATTTTTGGCACCCGCGAAAACATTACGGTGATCAACAATCTTCAGCCTAAGTCCCTTCCAACTGAAGGAACCGGAACCGGACTACAAAATATTCGCAACCGATATAGCCTCATTTTCAATAAGGAAATTGAGGTAGAAAAAAGCAATGATACCTTTTCAGTAAAACTGCC
>JBEIHH010000013.1:0-41169 GCA_040381475.1 Crocinitomicaceae bacterium
AATGTCTCAGAACTCTCTTCGTCTCTCATGGACTCGCGAAGAGGTGGATCAGAGACTTCACCAAATCATGAAGAGTATTCATGAGTCCTGCGTGAAGTACGGAAAAGAAGGTGATCACATCAATTACGTGAAGGGTGCAAACGTTGCTGGCTTCGTGAAAGTTGCTGACGCCATGCTTGATCAGGGCGTGGTTTAAAATATCTTTTGAAATTAGCACAAAAAGGCTGCTCAAGTTTGAGCGGCCTTTTTTGTGCGATCCTTCTGGAGGTCCAAAAAGATGACCGGAAGTTTTCGAAAATGTCGTCAAATGAAAATGCAACCTTAATGAGGTTCATTTGGTTTCTTTAGTACATTTCGCGAAACTTAACCTCAATTAGATGAAAAAAACAATACTCTGCGCCATGGTGTTTTTACCTGTGATGGCTTCGGCGCAATTCGTTACGTTTTGGACAGAAGATTTCGGCTCAGGCTGCAACTCTGGTCAATATGCAGATACTTATTTTGGACCAATGACCGGTGCCTGGACCATCACGGATACTGGGCCACTGGCAGATACACCCAACAACTGGTTTGTTTCTGCTGAGGAAAACGGAAATGCCGTAGGTGCATGCGGAACGGGCTGTGGTTCTAACAGAACACTTCACTTAAGTGCTGATCAAACTATAGTGGGCACTGATCTCGGAGCAGCATATTTCGAAGGGCTTGATGGCTTCTGCGCTTTTTTTGGCTGCGGTGGCACGGACAGAAGAGTGGAATCTCCGGTAATCAATTGTTCCGGTATAGCCAATATTATTCTCGATTTCAAATACATTGAAGGAGGAAATGCAATTGACAATTGTACTTTGTGGTATTTCGACGGAACAACATGGAGTGAAATAGCGGATATGCCGAAAACTCCCGTTTGCCCCAATGGTCAGGGAGAATGGACTGCTTTTTCTATTGCACTTCCCTTCAGTTCGAACAACAACACCAACGTAAAGATCGGATTCCGCTGGATCAACAATGATGATGGTGATGCTTCGGATCCAAGTTTCGCGGTCGACGATATTGAACTCAATGGTGATTTTGCCACCGATGCGGTTCCCCCTGTTGTGACTTGTCCAGGCAGTGAAACAGTTTTCACGGAAGACTTCTGCGCTATCTTAGAAGATTACATTCTTCAGACAGTCGTAGTTGATGACGTGGATCCTTTTCCACAAGTTACCCAAACTCCCGAAGTTGGCTCGAATCTCACGCCGGGTACATATGACATCGTGATTGAAGCAACCGATGTGGCAGGAAATTCAAGCTCGTGTACCTTTCAGGTAACGGTTATTGACGACGATGCGCCGGTGATGACCTGCACACCAACAGTTAATGCAACCGCACCAACCGGTCAGCCCGAAGTATTTGTCAATGTATTGTCGCCTGATGTTGAGGAAAACTGCGGAGGCTATACATTGACCAATGATTTTAACAACACTGACAATGCCAGCGATAATTATCCTATTGGAACTACCGTTGTCACATTTACCGCAACGGATGAGTCAGGTAATACAAGTTCATGTACAACGAATGTAGTCGTTACAGAAGGTGCTGTCGATTGCTGTCTTGCAGATTATAATTGTGATGGTTTTATCGGCGTCGTCGACCTGTTATTCTTGCTGCAGGATTTTGGTTGTTCGGGAACGGGCTGTTTGGCCGATCTCGATGGCAACGATGTAGTCGGAGTATCGGATCTCCAAATTTTTAATGGAGTCTACGGCACATTTTGTCCTTAAAATTCAACGCTGAAGGGCCTGATGATTCATCCTGAGAGTTTGGCTGTGATGTAGTACATTTGCATGAATTTATTCACCAAATAAGTTCGCACGTTCATGTCGTATTTCAATGAAAAATTTGTAGGTGATGGTCTTACCTATGATGATGTTCTGCTTGTTCCAGCTTATTCTGAAGTGCTTCCCCGTGAAGTAAACATTCGTTCCAAATTTTCCCGAAACATAGTGCTCAATACGCCGGTTGTAGCTGCAGCTATGGATACCGTCACTGAGGCGGAAATGGCCATAGCTATGGCCAGAGAAGGCGGTATCGCTGTAATTCACAAAAACATGACTATTGAGGCTCAGGCGGCTCAGGTTCGGAAAGTGAAAAGATCTGAGAGCGGAATGATACAGGATCCGGTGACCTTATTAGAAAATCAGTTGGTCGGTGATGCATTGAAACTGATGGCTGAACACCGGATCGGCGGTATTCCTGTGGTTGATGAATTGGGCAATTTGCGGGGGATTGTCACTAACCGTGATCTGAGATTCGAAAAAAACATGTTGCGTCCGGTGGTGGAAATAATGACAAGTGATGGCTTGATTACCACGGATAAAACCAACGATATGGCTGCAGCAGAAGGAATCCTGCAGGAACATAAGATTGAGAAACTTCCGGTCATTGATAAAAATGGTAAGTTGATCGGACTGATTACCTACAAGGACATTATCAAACTCAAAAAGTACCCTAATTCCTGCAAGGACAGTCTGGGTCGTTTACGTGTAGCTGCTGCGGTTGGTGTTACACACGACACATTGAAACGCGCTGATGCACTCGTGAAAGCCGGAGTAGATGCCATTGTCATCGACACTGCCCATGGCCATTCGAAGGGTGTCATCGAAATGCTCAGAGAAGTAAAAAATACATACGGTCATAAAGTGGATGTGGTGGTCGGCAATATTGCTACCGCCGAAGCAGCCAATGACCTGATTGAAGCTGGCGCGGATGCTGTCAAGGTTGGGATCGGTCCCGGGTCAATTTGCACTACCCGCGTTATAGCCGGAGTTGGAGTACCGCAGCTTACTGCTGTCATGGATGTAGCGAACGGCATCAGGGATAAATCGGTTCCCATAATTGCTGATGGTGGTATCAGGTTTACCGGTGATATAGTTAAGGCGCTTGCGGGTGGTGGTTACTCTGTAATGGTCGGTTCGTTGCTGGCCGGCACTGAGGAATCACCAGGCGATACGATCATCTATGAGGGACGCCGCTTCAAGTCATACAGGGGTATGGGTTCCGTTGAAGCAATGCAGCAGGGCTCAAAAGACCGCTACTTTCAGGATGCCGAAGACGACATTAAGAAACTTGTGCCAGAGGGAATATCCGGCAGGGTGCCTTTTAAAGGAACCGTGCAGGAGGTCATTTATCAGGTTATAGGTGGTCTGCGCGCAGGAATGGGTTATTGTGGAACCAAAGATCTGGAAGCATTGCGCAGTGCCCGTTTTATCAGGATTACCAGTGCCGGCATGAAAGAAAGTCATCCGCACGACGTATTTATCAGCCGGGAAGCGCCTAATTACAGCATCAAATAAAGTTCAGGATTAACACTCCGATAACAGGGATAGGATTTAGTGGGCTAACCGCTACCTTCTTACATTTGCGCTACTTTAATAAATCATTTTTCGTAGTATGAAATTCGTTGGTTTTTCTTTTTTCTCTATTTTTTTGTTGACTCTAATGCCTGTATTTGCTCAGGACAAGTCAGCAGCAGTGCTGACAATCGATAATGAGTCTACCAGTCTTGAGGAGTTCGAAAACATTTTCCGCAAGAATAACCGCGACTCTGTTATCTCCAAGCAGTCTCTGGACGAGTACATGGAGTTATTTATCAATTTCAAATTGAAGGTGAAAGAAGCCCGTGAGCTCGGCATGGACACCGTGGGTAAATTCAAAACTGAACTCGAAGGCTACAGAACTCAGCTCGCAAGACCATACCTCACCGACACTGACAAACTCAACGATCTGATTCAGGAAGCATACCGGAATATGGGTGAGGAGGTGCGTGCAATGCACATATTGGTCAATTGCACCGCAAATGCATTGCCTGAGGATACCCTGAAAGCATTCAGCCGCATAACGGCTCTTCGCGAAAGAGTCGTGAATGGAGAAGATTTTTCAGCGGTCGCTAAATCTCAGGGCGGCAGCGATGATCCAAGTGTAAAAGAGAATGGTGGTGATCTGGGTTATTTCACAGCATTTCAAATGGTTTACCCTTTTGAAAAAGCAGCGTATTCTACCCCTGTCGGCAGCGTGTCATCTCCGGTTCGCACTCGATATGGCTATCACATTCTTTATGTGGTTGACAAACGCAAGGCTCGGGGTGAAATACGAACAGCTCACATTGTGGTGAAACCGAAGGGCGAAGCCAATGGTGAATTGAATGCACAAACTAAAATTCAAGAGATACACCAGAAACTGAAAATCGGAGAATCGACTTTTGAAGAGCTCGCAACGAAATTCAGTGATGACGCAAGTTCATCGAAGAAGGGAGGTGAATTGGCCTGGTTCGGTACAGGAACGATGGTGGCCGAATTCGAAGACGCTGCTTTTTCTCTTCAAAAAGACGGCGATTTCAGCGAGCCATTCAAGACCGACTTTGGCTGGCATATTGTAAAAAGACTGGAATACCGGCCATTGGCACCGCTTTCTGAAATGGAAAAGGAAATCAAAAACAAAGTATCCAAAGACAGCCGGGCAGAGCAGACACGTAAATCTTTCGTAGAGAAACTGAAGAAAGAATACAACTATAGCGTGAATCAGAAGGCCCTGAATAAAATTGTTGCAAAGGCCGATACCAATGCCTTCGCAGGTAAAATTTATGTGAAGAAAAAGGCGCTCAAAAAACCCTTGTATTACATGAACGGTGCTCAGGTAACTATCGGTGAGTTCAATGAATATATGCGCAACAAAGGCAGAGCACGTCCGACCAATACACCGGCCGGACATGTGATGAGTATGGCGGATAAATTTGGTGAAGAGAAACTTCTTGAATTGGAAGACCAGCAACTTGAAAGAAAACACACAGCTTTCAGGTTGCTCATGAAGGAATACAGAGAAGGAATACTACTTTTTGAATTGACGGATCAGAAAGTTTGGTCAAAAGCAGTCAAAGATTCCTCAGGATTGGCTGCGTTTTATGATCAGAACAAAACTAATTTCATGTGGCCTGAGCGCGCTGAAGTATTATTCTATACATGCGCCAATGCTGATATTGCAAAACGTGCGAGAAAAATGATATCCGAAGGCAAAGACAAATCAGCAATTGCTGCCGAGCTCAATAAAGATTCACAACTTAATCTTCAGGTTGAAGAGGGTGTTTTTTCCAAAGAGGAAAGAGAACTCCTTGGCACAGTGGAGTGGAAAAAGGGTCTGAGCAGCGACATCCCGGACAATGGACAGATAAAGTTTGTTGATATCAAAGCAATCATCCCTCCGTCTCCTAAAAAACTGGAAGAGGCAAAGGGAATGATCACTTCTGAGTACCAGAATTATCTCGAAAAGGAATGGATCAGTCAGCTTCGCTCCAAATACAAATACAGCGTTGACAAAAACGTCCTCTACTCTATAAAGTAGCCATTGATAAAGGAAAACATAAAGATTATTGGCAGCATTTTCTTGGTGTTGTTTGTTATTGCCTGTAACAAAAAGGGCAATGAAGGCGCTGTAATAGTTCAGGTTGGAGAAAAACAGCTCACAATCGATGAACTGATGGATGTAATACCAGATAACTCTTCCTCAAATGATAGCGCTGATTTGGCCGAGCATTACATCCAGGACTGGATAACGGCCCAGCTGATTATTGCACGCGCAGAATCGTCACTTCCTGAGGATAAAAAAAACTTTGAATCACTCATAGAAAATTACCGTAAGTCATTGCTGACATACTCCTATGAACAGGAATGGATCAGACAGAAGTTGGATACTACAATTTCCGAATCGGAAATAGAAAATTATTATGATCTGAACGAAAAGAATTTTCAACTCAAGGATTATATCGTCAAAGTGAAGTTTAGCGCTATCGCCATGGATAGCAAGTTTGTCAGTCCATTGAAAAAGCTCTTCTACTCGAGTAAACCTGAGGATCTTGTTAAATGGCAGCAGATGTGTGTAGATGTCGGAGCGAGTTATTATTTCGAAGAAGACAAATGGCTCCTTTGGGATGAATTTATCAAACAAGTGCCTTTGGATGTGTTTGATGTTGAGCGATTCTTGCAAAAGAATAAAGCCGTTGAGATTGAAAAAGACAACAACTTATATTTAATAAACTTTACCGACTATCAGTTGAGCGGCAGCCAGTCGCCACTCAGTTTTGAAAGGGAAAAAATCCGAAGCATGATCATCAACAAAAGAAAACTTGCGTTACTTGAAAGTATGCGACAGGATTTGCTAACGAAGGCATTGCAGGACGGGGAAGTCAAAAAATTTTATAAAGAAAAATGAGAACTTCAATTTGCATCTTGTTTTTGATTCTATGCTGCAGTTCTTATGCTCAACCACCAGGCAAACTAATCGATAAAATTATTGGTGTTGCCGGAGGTGAAATTTTGCTACACAGCGAGCTTGAGTCGTCGATACTTGAAATGACTGAGGGCAGAGGCGGTGGTACTGAAGAAGATCGTTGTCTTGCTTTTGAAAATCTGATATATCAAAAGTTACTTTTGAATCAGGCGAAACTTGACAGTATTGAAGTGTCGGATACCGAAGTGAATTCGCAGGTTGAAAGAAGGCTGGAGTATTTCGTTCAAATGTTTGGTAGTGTTGAGGAATTCGAAAAATATTATGGCAAGTCTCAGACACAATTGAAAGACGAATATTTCGATCTTATTCGTGATCAGTTGCTGGTTCAGCGGATGTCAGAGAATATTACAAAAAATGTACGGGTAACTCCGGCAGATGCATTGAGATATTATAATTCGGTGCCAAAAGATTCGATCCCGCTGATAGGTGAACAGGTAGAGTTTTCAAAGATTCAGATTGATCCAAAAGTTAGAGAATCTGAACGCAACAGGGTCATCAGGGTTCTCGATTCACTGCGTGTGAATTTGGTCAATGGCCGATCTTCAATGACGCTTGAAGCTGCCAAATGGAGCGAAGACCCTGGTTCCCGATACAAGGGTGGCTGCTATCCTTTACAGCGCAAAGGATCCTTCGTTCCTGAGTATGAGGCTGCCGTTTACAATACGCCCGAAGGCACTTATTCTAATGTATTCTCTTCTGTTTACGGATACCACATTGTCAAAGTGGTTGAAAAACGCGGTGAGATGTATGAATCGTGCCATATTCTTATGTCTCCGAAAATCCTGCCCGAAGATTTAAGCACTTCAAGAGTGGAATTGCAGAATATTGTTCCGCTCCTGCGCGATTCGCTGGAGTTTCAGGAGGCTGCAGTAAAGTATAGCACGGATGAAAGTACGCGCAACCAGGGTGGCCGTGTAATCAATCCTTCTACGGGAGGAACGCGACATGATGTAGCTGGTCTGACATCGGAACTCAATCTCATCCTCATGTCCATGAAACCAGGCGATATCAGTGATCCTGTGCTTGTGACCGCCGATGACAATACACAGTCATATGCGGTTTACAGATTGGACAATAGAATTCCTGCGCACGCTGCCAATATCAAAGATGATTACGAAATCTTCCGTCAGGTGGCAGAAAACAAAGCAAAACAGGAAGAGACAGATAAATGGGTTAAGAAGAAAATCGCAGCCACATATATCATGGTAGATGGAGATTATAAAACCTGCAAAACTCAATTCAACTGGGTTAAAAACATTCCTTAACAAGTTGCATGGATCGTTTTCCTCAACTGCATTTATTTTCGCCGCTCCGGTTATCATTCATCGGATCAAACATTCAGATTAATCTATGTCAGAAATAAAATTCAACTCCGACGCTGAAGCGATTGACTCGCTCAAAGGTCGTTATGCAACTCTGCAAACTGAAATTCGAAAGGCCATCGTTGGTCAAAATGAAGTAGTAAGAGATGTACTGATCTCGATTTTTGGTAACGGACACTGCTTACTCGTCGGAGTACCGGGACTGGCAAAAACCTTGTTGGTCAACTCAATCGGCCGTTCACTCGGTTTGTCTTTCAATCGTATCCAGTTTACACCCGATCTGATGCCCAGTGACATCATTGGTTCTGAGATCCTCGATGAAAACAGACATTTCAAATTTGTGAAAGGCCCTTTGTTTTCGAACATCATTCTGGCAGATGAAATAAACCGGACTCCTCCCAAGACCCAGTCGGCATTGCTCGAAGCGATGCAGGAGCGCAGGGTCACTGCATCAGGCCATTCACACGACCTGCCTTCTCCATTTTTCGTTTTGGCAACACAAAATCCAATCGAACAGGAAGGAACATATCCTTTGCCTGAAGCACAGCTCGACCGTTTTATGCTCAACGTTTGGGTTGATTATCCAACTTTGGAAGAAGAAATGATGATTGTAAGAAACACTACAAGCAACATCATTCCTGAAGTCAGACCAGTGATCAGTGGTCAGGAAATTGTTTTTTACCAACAGTTAATCCGCAAAATGCCTGTTACTGACAATGTCATCGAGTATGCCGTGAAACTCGTAACGAAGACTCGTCCCAATACTGCAATAGCGCCTGCCATGGTAAATAGTTTCCTGAGTTGGGGTGCCGGCCCGCGCGCTTCTCAGTTTCTCATCATCGGCGCCAAGTGTGTCGCCGCTTTGAACGGAAAATACAGCCCCGATATTGAGGACGTGCGCTCAGTTGCGATCCCTATTCTTCGTCACAGAATTGTGCGCAATTACAAAGCAGAGGCCGAGGGATATACAGTTGAAAAAATAATTTCGGAGTTGTTATAATATCGAGGCAAAATTTTATTGCATTTATTGAATCAGCAGATCATTTGGTATTGACCGATATGATAGTCATTCATGATGCCGGTATCATCTAAATCATCTCATAATGACTTGAACCGGAAAAGTGTCGTGAGGTTAAAAATAACAACTGCATGTAACATCAGGTGTAGAATTACGTTGAATTAACACGATTTTTTCCCTCCCTTAGTTATTCATACAGTTACGAAACTATGAGATAAGCCTCACAGTGTTGTATTTTGCAATTCCTATATGGTGAGATTCCTCAATATCCGGTGGCTCGTTCTCTTGATGATGGTCGTGGCATCCATATCATGCAGCGAAACTAAAATTGAAAGTCAGGAAATCAATTACGGAGATGTAGTTCAGTTTGATCTGGATTCCATTCAGAAAAGAGGAAAAATCATCCTCCTGACCGAGAATAGCGCTTCCACTTATTATCTCTATCGAAATCAGGTGCGCGGATTCGATTTCGAAATGGTACGGGCTTATGCTAAACATCTGGGCGTAAGACTGGAAGTGATTATTCTGGACGACGTGGATAAAATGTTTGAAATGCTGAATACCGGGCAAGGTGATATTATCGCCAGTTCATTGACCGTTACTCCTGAACGAACCCGGCATGTGGCTTTCTCTACTCCGGTTTATCAGACGAGACAGGTGCTGGTGCAAAGAAAAATTTATCGGGATAGTTCTAATATTCCTGAAATACTCGTTCACGATTCAACCGAAATCAATTTGCTTCCTATTTGGGTGCATCGCTATTCGTCTTTTTACCAAAGGCTGGCGGAAATGGAGAATCAATTTGGGGTGGACATCAACATCCAGGACGCTCCGGGAGAAATCAGTACGGATGATCTTATAAGACTGGTAGACGACGGTTCAATACCGGCAACAGTAACTGATGAGAATCTCGCGATGATGGAAAGAACTTCTTATTCGGAAATTGATTTCTCAGTGCCTGTTACAAGCTTGCAGAATATTGCCTGGGCGTTACGACCCAACGCAAAATCGTTGCTCGGTTCTATAAACGACTGGCTCGCACTCAAAAAAACGAAATCCAAACTTGAATCGACTTACAAGAATTATTTTTCAAGCGACGACTTCGAACCATACAATAAAAATTATGCAATGCCACCGATCACGCCGGGTGCGATATCACCTTTCGATTCGCTCTTCAAGGTATATGCACCCCAGATCGGATGGGATTGGCGTTTGCTCAGCGCTTTGGCATATCAGGAATCTCGTTTTAACCCCAATGCGGTCTCGAGAAGCGGTGCTTTCGGACTGATGCAACTTATGCCTGAAACAGCCATCCGCTTTGGTTGTGATTCAGCACCTGACCCCACTTGCAGTGTTGCTGCAGGTGCAAAATATCTCAAATATTTGCAAGGATTGTGGAAAAAAAGAGTGCCAAATCCCACAGAAAGAGATAAGTTCGTACTGGCCTCTTACAATATTGGACAGGGACATATCATTGATGCACAAAATCTGGCGAAGGAACTTGGCATGGCCGACACAATTTGGGACGGACATGTGGCTGAAGCGCTTCTTCTCAAACAACAGGAGAAGTATTATTCCATGCCCTGCGTCAAACATGGATTTTGTCACGCCAAAGAACCATATCATTTTGTTGGTAAGATCCTTGCACTTTATGAGCACTTCAAGTCAGAAACAAAACCCTAATCACTGATGAAAATGCGCTTAATCTCATTGTTGGTTGTTATGGCTCTGTCAAGTCTCGAAGCATGTCGTAAAAATGACAATAATTTCTATCTGCAAGGCGGCATCTATCACGCAGATGATGAGATTGCCATGCCCGATGTACGGTTGACTGTTTACAAACAAGTATTGCAAAATGGAATTTTTGGAAGTTCGTATTCAATTGCAACTTCAACCACGACAAATTCAAACGGATTGTATAACCTGACTTGGGAAAGGGAGAATTTTGCGGAACTGAAACTGATTGCTGAGAGAAACCAGTATGTGACCCGCGAAATAATCATGGATCCGGATGATTTTGCACCCGGTGAAATTGTGCTGAAAAACCTCGAAATGTATACGGAGGCTTTTATTTCAGTTCGAATTCTGAATACAGGGGTCAGCTCAGCAACTGATCGTTGTTTGTTCACCTTTCTGAATGCGAATTTTGATTGTGCCTGTTGCTCCAATGGCTGGCGTGAATTCCAAGGCGCAGACATCGATTCTACTTTTTCTTGCAGGATATATGGCAATCGTTGGCTGAAATATCAGCGGAATCTGGGTGCTGCTGAAGTTGATAGCGTTTTGGTGGATAGTATTTGGTGTCCTGCGTTTCAAACTACCGATTTGGTGTTGGAACATTAATGATTTGCTAACAATCTCTTCAGTCGTTGTAAGGCCGGCGTTTTATCCGTTTTTATATGTTGCTGTTTTGCCTTTGAACATATTGGGATCATTTGATTTTGTTATACTTTTACTCTGATTTATGATTAAAATGAAAACAACAAGGATCGTAGCTTTTGTCTTAATTGCGGGCCTATCGCTCAACATGAATGGCCAGATAATTACCACCCCACCCAATATGTCAAATCTAAGGGCAATGGCTGAGTGGGAAGAAGTCGATGCGCTTACCATTGCGTGGATTGATTTTCCGGCTATCCTGAAGCAGATTGTAGCTGCTGCAAGAACTGAGGCTGAAGTTATCATTCTATCCGAAGATCCCGGAGATACTGAAAACTACTTGTTGTCCGATAATGACGGTGGCGATGCTTTCAGCAACCTGAACAATATAACCATTCTTGAAACGAATTACAATTCAATATGGATGCGCGACTATGCCGCTAATCCAGTCTATGGCAATGAAGTTGATTCACTCTTTTTGGTTGACTGGATGTACAATCGCCCAAGACCAGCAGATGATTCCTCACCAGCCGCAATTGCTGACTACCTCGGCCTTGATCTCTATGAAACCTCGGAAGCTCCTTTTGAGATGCTCAATACTGGTGGTAATTTCATGAGTGATGGTTTTGGGACTGCATTTGCTTCAGAATTGGTGTTGGATGAAAATGATGGTGATGGCGATTACAATATTTACTATCCCGTGCAGAATGAACAGCAGATAGACAACATCATGCAGGATTTTATGGGCATCAATAGCTATATCAAAATGCCCACATTGCCTTTTGACGGTATCCATCACATTGATATGCACATGAAGTTGGTGGATGAAGAGACCATACTGGTCGGCGAGTATCCAACAGGAATTGCTGATGGACCCCAAATCAACGCCAATATCGAATATGTACTTTCTAATTTCAATAGCAAATTCGGAACTCCTTTTCGCGTGGTTAGAATTCCGATGCCCGACAGTCAGAGCGGTTTATATCCCGACGAGGGCGGATATTATCGCACATATACCAATGCAGTGTTTGTAAATAAGACGATCATTTTTCCAACTTATCGCGAAGAATTTGACACAACGGCATTCCGCATTTGGGGTGAGGTTTGTCCGGGTTATAATCTGGTAGGTATCGACTGCGATGATCAGGGAGAAAACATCATTGCGTTATCAGGTGCAATTCACTGTATTACACATACGGTGGGTGTTCAGGATCCTTTGCTTATTTCTCATCAGCCTTTAGTCGATACGTATGAAACTGTTGCGCCATACACTGTCGGAGCTTATATCAAGCACCGCGATGGAATTGCCGAAGCATCCGTGTTCTGGCGCCTTCAGGGAGAAGCAATCTGGAATGAGTCATCAATGGCTGGGGATAATGCTGATGTTTGGACTGCCGGTATACCCGCTCAACCTGTTGGATCCGTGATTGAATATTATGTAAGCGCCGAAGCACAAAGTGGCAAATTACAGTATCGACCGATGCCTGCTCCCGATGCTTTCTGGACTTTTACAGTGCTTGGTGAAGAAGTTGACGTTAGCGAAATCACGGCTCCCAAATTTTCGAGGATATTTCCGAATCCCGCCAACGCTATTACCTGTTTTGAATTGAATGCAGAACAAACACAACAGGTTGATTTATTTTTAACTGATATGACCGGCAGAAGGGTAATGGACATCCGACGTGGAATGATTCAAACTGGGTTGAATAAATTTTTTATCGATGCTTCTATCCTTGCGCCGGGTGTATATCACGTGGTGGCAATGGCAGAAGGCGGATCTCATACAATGAGCTTTATGGTCAAATAACCGAAAGACTGTAGTGAAAAAACTTATACCTGAAGAAGCTCTGGCGACAGCTACAAGACTCACAAAGGACAATCCGATTGTCTCTTTGTTGTCTCGTGTTGCAAGAATCGATGAGGTAAACGATCTTTACAGCAAGGTCTGCGAAGCTCAAGGCATCGATTGCATTGTGGAATTGTTTCGATTGCTTGACCTGGAAGTTGAACTCGATGAAAAGTTGCTTGAACATATTCCCAAAACGGGCTCATTCATTGTTGTAGCCAACCACCCGTTCGGTGCATTGGATGGACTCACCTTGTTGCTTGCAATTTCAAAGGTTCGTCCGGATTTTAAAGTAATGGCCAATTTTCTTCTTCAGAATGTAGAACCCATTCGCGATCATTTTATTTCCGTAAATCCGTTCGAGGAACGCAAAGAAGTATACAGCAATGTCACCGGATTAAAAGCTGTTGTCCAACACATTGAAAATGGTCATCCGCTTGGATTGTTCCCAGCCGGTGAAGTTTCGACTTTCCAGGGAGATATGAGAACCATTATGGATAAGAAGTGGGCGAAATCGGCCATTAAAATTATTCGTAACGCTAAGGTGCCAATTGTGCCTGTTTATTTTGACGGAACCAATTCACGGATATTTCATTTGTTGGGTTTGATTCACGCCAACCTGCGCACGCTGGCTCTTCCATCGGAAATGCTGAAGAAGAGGGGAAAGATTATTAAAATGAAAATTGGTAAACCCATCATGCCAAAAGAGGTGGAAATGTTTACCAATCTAGAACAATTCGGAAGATATCTTAGGGCTAAAACATATGCGATTGGCAGTTCATTGGAAGTAAAGCGCGATTATTTCAGGTTATTTAGGATTCAAAAAAAGGCCGATGAAATTGTTCCTCCTGTCGATTCCGGATTAATCGATTTGGAAATAAATTCCATTTCGGATTTTAAAACACTCAGCTATGACAACTTCGATTGTTACGTAGTTGGAAGTGATTATATACCGAATATTCTCAGGGAAATTGGCAGATTGCGTGAAATGACATTTCGTGCTGTAGGCGAAGGAACCAACAAGAGTATCGACCTCGATGAGTATGATTTGTACTACAATCATTTGATACTTTGGGACAGGGAAGCAAAAAAAATTGCAGGTGCTTATCGTGTTGGTAACGGTCACGAAATTATTCAGCGATATGGTCGACGCGGATTCTACATTTCTTCGCTTTTCCGCATGGATCGACGTCTCGACAATATGCTTTCGCAATCTCTGGAGTTGGGCAGATCTTTTATAGTGCCGGAATACCAGCGTCATCGTTTATCGCTCTTTTTGTTATGGAAAGGAATTCTGTACTATTTGCTTTCCAACGATAAATTCAGATACATTATTGGCCCGGTTTCTATCAGCAATAATTATCAGGAAGTTTCCAAAGAACTCATCATTGAATTTATCCGTCGCCATCATTTTGATCATCAGCTTGCCGAATTTGTTGAACCTCGGAATGCGTTCAAACCGACAGTAAAAAATGTCGATACAGATGCACTGGTTCAGTCCTCTCAGGCAGACATAAAGAAGATGGACAAAATAATTTCTGACATCGAACCTTCAAGTTATACGATGCCGGTTCTGCTCAAGAAATATCTACAACAGAATGCAAAGATTTTTTCATTTAATTGCGACCCCAAATTCAACAACGCTCTGGATGGTTTGATGTACCTCGACTTACATAACTTGCCTGCAGATACAGTGGAAACGCTACAACGAGAAATGGTAAACTAAATATGGCTGATAGAAGAAAGTTTATTAAAACGGCCGCGCTCAGCGGCACCGCTATTAGTCTGGGTCTGATTGGCTGCAACAATGCAAGCGGAGATAAGAATGACGAGGTTGCCAAACCGGAATCAAAAGAGACCTTTAAGGGTGGTTTGGTATTATCAACCTGGGATGCCGGTATTAAGGCCAATGCTGCTGCATGGAAGGCTCTGGAGGAAGGTGGTGTTGCATTGGATATGGTCGAGAAAGGAGCAAATGATACGGAAGCCGACTTGTCCAATCTCACAGTTGGTTTGGGAGGATTACCCGACAGAGAAGGACATACAACGCTTGACGCTTGTATTATGAATAGCGATGGTAAGGCGGGTAGTGTAATGTTTCTTGAACACATTCGTCATCCGGCCTCTGTAGCCAGAAGAGTTATGGAAAAAACGCCTCACGTCCAACTTGTCGGCGAAGGTGCTTATCAGTTCGCAATTGAGGAGGGCTTTCCACACGATGGATATGAAAGTCCGGAATCGAAAAGAGCTTATAAGGATTGGCTTAAGACAAGTGAATACAAGCCTGTGGTGAATATTGAAAATCACGACACCATTGGTCTGCTTGCAATGGATAAGCAAGGTGATCTCGCCGGGGTTTGTACTACAAGTGGTATGGCTTTTAAGATGCGCGGAAGAGTAGGAGATAGCCCAATTATTGGAGCGGGGCTTTATGTTGACAATGAAGTGGGCGCAGCTACCTCCAGCGGATTAGGGGAAATCGTTGTCCGCGCATGTGGTTCTTTTCTCATTGTCGAATTGATGCGCCAGGGCGCCAGTCCGCAAGAGGCATGTGTTGAGGCAATTAACCGCATTGTCGCTAAAAACAAGAACGTCAAAGATTTTCAGGTTGGTTTTATTGCCGTAAACAAAGCCGGTGAGGTTGGCGCTTTCGCAATTCATCCGGGCTTTACCTACTCCCTGTATAAAGATGGAGAAAACAAACTCTTCAATTCTGGAAGTTTGATTCAGGGTTGATTATTCGCCAATTGCTGCACGAATCTCTTTTAAAATGGTAGCTGGTCCTCCAAAGTGCTCAATCACTTTCACATGGGGCAGGTCTGCTTTTGCGGTTTCCAGAATTTTTTGCCTGTCATGAGGATCGACGCCGCCACCGATCAGAACTGCATCCAATGGGTTCATGCGTATATAATCTAATGTCTCTTCAAGTACTGTAAAACCTATGGAAGTCATATCGGCTTTGTCAATCAAGTTTTGAACATTGATGAGAATGTATTCGTGCTTCCCATAAACCACGATATGTTTCTTGATACTAATTACAGGCTGTATTTGTTTGTTCTCTTCTTCCATATTTTCATTTCACCAAGTGCTAAGTTAAACCAACTTGATGGTTTTATCAAAAACACAGTTTTCACAGAATAATTGATTAAGCCACTCTGATTCGGTTTTACTGATACATCTTTGCGCAAATCTACTTCGATTGAATGCAATAGGGAATATCGTCAAACTCACAAGACCGGTAAATCTTGTGATCGCCATGTTGACCATGGTAATCGTCAGGTATTCAGTCATGCGTGAAATCATGTCAAAATCGGCGATAGGTATGAAATATACCATGCCTTTCTGGGCTTTTGTTGCTTCTGTAATTGCTGTTGCCGCAATTACCGCTGCCGGGAATATCATCAATGATTATTTCGATCAAAAGGTCGATCGAATCAACAAGCCTGATCGCGTCATGGTCGGGAAAAAAGTGAAGCGCAGGGTTGCCATTGTGCTTCATCAAGGATTGAATGTGCTGGCTATTGCCCTTTCCCTTCTGGTATGTTTTGCAACAGATTATTATTGGCCACTCATCATTCCTGTATTGGTAATTACATTGCTCTGGTGGTATTCTCCGGCGTTGAAAAGACGCATATTCATTGGCAACATCACCGTGGCTGCCTGTACTGCATCAGTCCCACTTTGGGCGGCTGTCTTCGAAATCCATGGTTTGAAGGAAGCATATTCCGACATGCTTGTCTATCCTCAGGATTTTTTCAATTATATGTGGCTTTGGATTTTCGCACTTTGTTTTTTTGCCTTCATCCTGACCCTCATCAGAGAAGCAGTGAAGGACATGGAAGATATCAATGGAGATATCGAAGGCGATTATCACACCTTGCCGATAGTCCACGGTGTGACCAAAACAAAAAAATACGTTTTTATTCTGATGATCGTTTACATGGCCGCAGCGATAGCCGGATTGAGCAGAGTAATGAATTCAACGAATCTTATTTTATTTGTTGTGAGCGTCCTCATACCTGCTCTATATACCTCTTGGTCATTGAGGAAATCAGTTACTCCAACAGATTATCACCGGACATCACAATACATTAAGTTTATGATGGCTGGCGGACTGATGTTTCTGATCTGGGTTTTCTGAATCAGAGGATGAACTTAGACGCTGAAAACTTCACCTTCCATTTCTTTTTCTTTCGAGGGTATGAGTGTCACTAGCAGAAATCCAACCGCAAAGAAAATAATCAATGCCAGTACTGATGCGCGCATACTACCGAAAGCACCTTCCAGATAACCAAAGCACAACAGACCGATGATGAGACCAACTTTTTCTGTCACATCATAGAAACTGAAGAAGGATGCGGTGTCTTCCGTGACAGGCAAAAACTTGGAATAAGTGCTTCGGGCCAGCGATTGTGTACCGCCCATGATGAATCCGATCGAACCAGCTGCTATATAAAACTCTACCGGGGTATGCACAACGAAATAGGCAAACAGACAAACGCCTATCCAGATAATGAGAGCAATTTTCAGCGTCAACAGATTTCCAAGTTTTTTGCTGGTATACGAGAAAAGCATTGCTCCCGGCACGGCAATCAGTTGAACCAGCAAAACGGCTGTGATCAATTGTCCCGACGAAAGCCCGATAACCGCCACACCATTTTCATCAATACGAACCACCTCTTTAGTACCAAAAAGTGATGCCATTTGCATGATAGTTTGAACCCCCATTGAGAATACGAAAAAACTCAACAAATAACTTTTCAGTCGATTTGTGTGTTTCATACGTTGCCACACACTTTTCAATTCCCTGAATCCTTTTCCCAGAATTGCTGTATCGAATTTTTTGTTTTGTCTCTGCTCCGGTAAGTGATAAAAAGTGTAATGCGCGAAGCCTATCCACCAGATTCCTACTGTGACGAAGCACCATCTCACATTTATTTCGAATACCTGGATCATGACAAGATTGATCAAAAGCAAAATCACACTACCGACATATCCGAATGAAAATCCTTTTGCACTGAGCTTATCCTGCTCTTCCGGTTCAGCAATTTCAGGCAGAAAGGAATTTGCAAACGCGTAACTACACCAAAAACCAACGCATGCCAGAACAATACTGAGCATGCTCCATTCAAGGTGATGAACATCAAATAGTGCAATCGACGCGCATGACAAGGCGCCCAGATAGCAGAACATGCGCATGAAAAACTTTTTACGTCCCAGATAGTCAGCGACACCGGCAAGCATCGGCATGAGTATGCAAACTATGAACATGCCCAACGCAAGTGCGTAACTGAGCACCTCTGTATTCTTGAACACACTGCCGAAAAAAAGAACATTATCACCTTCTGCACCGTCATCTGCAGTTTTTGTAATAGCGCTATAGAATATCGGGAAGATGGCAGTGCCAACCACGAGGTTATAAGTGGAATTGGCCCAATCATACATGGCCCATGCATTCTGGATTTTTTTCGTGGCTTTCATAAGTCAAACATAGGCAAAGTGATGTGGTTTGCAATATCCGGCGAAGTGTCCTGCGTCTGGTTCTAAATCTTATCTTCGCGCCGTGGAAAAACATTTTGACGTCATCATTATCGGAGGTGGCATTGTAGGTGCCGCGTCGATGTACAAAATTCAGTCGGCATTTCCCGACAAAAAGATCTTGTTGCTCGAAAAGGAAAAAGGCCTTGCAGATCATCAGACGGGTAATAACAGCGGGGTTATTCATTCGGGTATTTATTACAAGCCCGGTTCTCTCAAAGCGGTTAATTGTGTAAACGGTCGCCGCGAACTTGTGCAATTCGCCCGAACTCATGGGGTAAAGCATGATGTATGTGGAAAACTTATTGTTGCTACCGACAGTGTTGAGCTTCCGCATGTGGAGAAAATTTGGGACCACGGTATTCAAAATGGCATTGAAGACATGCGCAGGGTGAATGCCAATGAAATCAGCGAAATTGAACCTCACTGTGTAGGCATCACAGGCATACATGTTGGATGCACGGGAATCATTGATTTTCGCGGAGCAACTGAAAAAATGGCTGAAATTGCTGTTGGTATACAGCCGGGAAGCGAAGTACATACATCTGAAGAAGCATTGTCTTTTGAGCGCTCAGGGGGTGGTATGCGTGTCATCACTTCAAGAGGAGTTTATAGCGCTGATAAGTTGATCTTTTGTGGAGGCCTGCAGGCAGACAGACTTGCGAAAAAGGATGGCGTCAGGTTAAAAGAGAAGGTTGTGGGATTTCGTGGAGACTATTATGAACTTACCGAACAGGCAAAACACAAAGTCAAACATTTGATCTACCCGGTACCTAACCCCGACTTTCCTTTTCTTGGAGTCCATTTTACCAGAATGGTAAATGGCGAAATTGAGTGCGGGCCCAATGCAGTATTTACCTTTAAAAGAGAAGGATACGGAAAAACGGATTTCAGCCTGACCGACACCATAGATGCATTGAGTTATGCGGGAACCTGGAGGCTATTTTTCAATAATATGAAGTTCGGAATCGACGAATACCGCAGGGCGTTTTCAAAGAAGTTGTTTCTTAAAACGTTGCAGCGACTTGTCCCTTCGCTCACTATGGACGATATTCATCCGGGAAGAGCCGGCGTACGTGCCTTGCTATTGCGCGAGGATGGAGATACACGTGATGATTTTCGCATTGAATATACCGATCATAGTATTCATGTGTTGAATGCTCCATCACCGGCTGCCACAGCGGCTCTTGCTATTGGAGATAATATTCGTGAAATGGCCGAGAAACATTTTGGCTGGAAATAAAAAATGTGATCACAAAAAAAAGCTGACTCTTTCGGGTCAGCTTTTTTATTGGAATCCTTAAATCGGACTATTTCTTTTCAGTTGCAATCGCAACTGACTTGTTTTTTTCCTTTTTCTTGGTTGAATCAGCAGTACCGGTTGCTCCACCTTTCTGACAGCATGAACTGCCGGCAGAAGTAGTGCCCTTGCTGCAGCAAGAACCACTGTTTGAACCGCTGCAAGACTTTTCAGTCTTGGCGTTTGAAGTAGCCTTTGCATCTGTAGTTACACACTTGGCACCTGTCTTTGAACATTCCTTTTCACAAGCAGCTCTTTCAGCTTCCGTACAAACCTTTACTTCTTCTTTAGCCGGAGCTTTAGTTTCAGTGCTTGTTGTCTGTGCCTGAGATACAACGCCAAAGAATGCAACCAACGCAATCACCGCAAATAGTTTTTTCATTTCTGTATTTTTTATTATTTAATTATTCTTATTACTAGGCCAAATTTATACCAAAATGAACACTTTTCGGTTGCATTAACTGTAAATTATATACAAATTTTCCTTAAGTCACGAACTATCTTCGCCAGCCTATGGTTTGGAAACTATTTAAATTACTGATTCCATGCTTGCTATCACTGTTCATCTTTTCCTGCAATGATTGTGTCACAGGCAGGGGTGAATTGCACGAGGAAGAGCGTTTGATGCCTGAATTCTCGGCCCTGAGTAATGATGTAGCTGCCAATATTATCATCCGTCCGGTCGGTAATCGTCAATCGCAGGGAGTTTTGATCAATGCTCAGCAACAAATTGTGCCCCTCATTTCGGCAAAAGTGGTTGACGGCACCCTGAATATCAGTTCTGTAGATTGCTATAACGCTACAGAGTCCGTGGAAATTATCATTTATACCAATCATTTGCGAGCCATAAATTTTTCCGGCTCGGGCAATGTCAGGTCAGAACTTACCCTCAGCGATCCATTGGTCGATATCATACACAGTGGTTCCGGAAATATTGATTTTACTGTTGATTGCGGACAAATTCGGGTCGAATTGCTAGGTTCGGGTGAAATAAGGTCCAAAGGGAGAGCAGAGGCAGGCTCAATCAACCTTTCAGGCTCTGGAAAAGTCGATTTCGGCGGTGTTGTCTTCAACACAATAAAGGCGGAACTCAACGGTTCCGGGAATATCGAATGCCGGGTTAACGAAAATGCCGATTTTACGTTGAACGGCAGTGGCAATATCTTGTACTCAGGAGAAGCCGTGAACATTATCACAAATAACAATGGCTCAGGAGAAATCAGTCATATTCAATAAGTCGAGGACAGAAGAATTTCTGAAGTCTTTGGATGCCAAACCCAAGGGACGAACAGAAATGATGTTCCAGGCCATTATTGTCTCTTTGATTGCACACATTTTCATCTTGTTTGTGACGCAGATGCTCACCCAGGACAATCGAATGGCCAAAGAAGAAGTGATTTACCAGGAACTGGAGATGGACATGATCGAAGAAGATTTAATTCCTCCTCCTGATCCACAGGAGTTTGTTCCAAAGGACGGAGAGTTGCGCAATCTTGTGGCCAATGAGAATTCTGAACGGAGTTCGGAAGCGAGAAGTTACCGTGGTATGTCATCCGCACAGATCAATGAGCAGGTCTACAACGAACTGAAGAATATGGAGGCTGATGAGTTCGCAAGGCTTAAAGAAGGTCACCCTGATTACACTGTTCAGGAAAGAAGAGATGGTAATGGCAACGCCGCAGACAAAGCTAAGAAAAGCGATTATGACTGGTACCGTGAACAACAACACAGTAAAAGTTATGATGGCCGGGTGACCGCTTCGTACAACATGAAAGGTCGCGATGCGCAGGATCAACCTCTGCCAACCTACCGATGTAAAACGCATGGCACGGTAGTTTTGCTCATTACCATCAATCAACTGGGACAAGTAACAGAAGCAAAAATTGATGAAGCGAAATCTTCATTTGACGAATGCATCAGAACTGAGTCGCAGAAATATGCTTTGAAATGGAAGTTTGACTACAAAGGCGACACTAAAAAGCAGGACGGAACCATCACGTTTACTTTCAGCGCCCAGTAATTATTCTTTCGTCAATTCTGGATAGGCATAGTCATGCAGGTATTCAAAATGAGGAGTCAGTTCTCCCTGCAATGTGGTCTCAGTGGCTCTCCAGATCAAGTGGTCAGGATCTTCTCTTAGCAATAAAGGCAACACTTTGCCGATCAGTTCATTTCCGAAGTCTTCAGACGCATCTTTAGGTAATTCACATGGCAGATTGTCGATGGCCATTACACAAATAGCATCTTTTTCACTCCAGTCGCATTCCACATGTTTCTTGCGATCATAACCATAAATCGGATCAATGATATTGGATGCACGAATTGTAGAAGCAATGGGTCCATTGGTGTCACAACTGACATCTGCAATGACCATGCAACGCCAATCCGGGTGTTCAACATCTTCTTTTGTTATCAGAACTGGATTTCCGCCCGCCCACAAATGGCATGCAATGTACAGATCAGCTTTGCGAACATTTTCAGCAAGCGTTGAGATATATTTTTCAGGATTGTTATAAAAATCAGCTTTGTCGAAACCGCCAAATTCTTTCTTTACGTAATATTCATGAGTATCAAGATGAACGTATACCGGGTGATCAAACGTCTCTGAGTAAAAGTCTTCTTCTTCAACGCGAGTGATTGGTAACAGACGCAATATTTCTTCAGCGCCGGATCCTACGCGGCCAAATCCTGTAACAACAACTTTGATACCCGGTGGCAACTTAATTTTGAGCATTTCCAACTCGAGTTCTTTCCGGTCTTCGCATTCGCTGGGCGATTTCAGTTCATACAATTTGTGCTTCTTTCCGAAAGCACGGAACCCTTCATATGCTCCTACAATGCCGGCATACCTTCCGAAACCGATAAGTCTTTTACCGTCTTTGCCTTTGATAATTTCGTAATCAATCAAACGAATCTTGCGATCGAGTAATGCCCTCAACAATTTCGCATTGTGCGGTTGTTTCTTGATTGTATGGGAAAAGAACATGTACGATTTGCCCGCTATGAGCATTTCCACTGGCACTTCTTTCACACCCATAATTAGGTCGCAATCCGAAAGATCTTCTTGAAGTGTGATCCCTTCCTGCGTATACTCGGTATCGGAGTATTTTCTTATAGGACTTGGCTGAACAACCAGATCAACCTCAAACCACTTTTTAACCTCCGCGCATTGCTTTGGGGAAAGCGGAACCCGGAAGTCAAATGGAATTTTTTCTTCCCTGACAATACCGATTTTTTTGATTTTCATTTCAAGACTTTTTTGCGGTGGCGAAAGTAATTAAGCATTGAAGGGAAATAACCCACATTCGTCAGCAGGCCTTGCAATATCTTTTGAAATGTCGTACCTTTGGGGTAGTTCTTTGATAATTATTCTTTGTGGAAACAGGGCCCGGTCCCTGGATTTGACAGCAAGAAGAATAGCCGGGCAAGCATGCAGAGCTTTTTGCAGTGAGGCTCTTAAATCTGAAACTGTAAGTCAGAAATGACAACACTTCTTATGCGCTTGCAGCCTAATCACAGGATGTGATTACGCTTAATCCCTTCCGATAGGTTGGGACAAGTAAAGTCTCGTACAGCGACCCTGCTCCTGGTTCTGTACAATGAGGCTTCGTGAAAGGGAGATCGCAACAACCAAAGCTTGTAGGAAGTTGCTAAAAAACACAAGCTAAGTGCGAAGTTTGGCTGACTGTGGCCTGACCCGCATCGAAAATTAATTGCAGTATAAGCATGTAGAAAACCAGGAAATTCCTTGTTTGGACGTGGGTTCGACCCCCACCGGGTCCACTACAGAGCGAGAGTGAAAAAGAGAGCGTTGCAATTCCTCGTTCTCTTTCTCATTCTCGCTCTTTTTAATTTGGCGTAGCCAAAAAAGAGTCTTCGCTCTTACCTTTTTTTGATTATTGCAAAAAATCTACACGAAATTCAAGTTTGTAATTTTCCTGTCAATGTCTAAAGCGTTTGCAAAGGCATAGATCAATTGAATTGTCAGACCTGCGAGTTTGACTTTTCCTCAAGAGCTGCAATTTCCTTGTTTTCTTTTCTTCCCCGGATCCATCGCCAGATTCCTGCACCTGCAGCAGCAATTCCAATGAAGATGAATTTACCGAATTTGGCCAGAACAGCAAACAATCCTGCTTTCGCCAAAACTTTACCCGCGACAAGGCCACCAATGGTATACGCTGCAACTTCATCCACATTGCTGTCGAAGTCTGCATATGTATATCCTTCGTCGAATTTCACATTGCTCATGATAGAAGGAATGTTCGCTTTCACAACTTCAAGCTGGTCTGTCGTTGCTATGGCATTCACGACCAACACACCCTTTCTTCCCAAAATACGTACGTTGTAGTTCAGGGTGTTTACATCCATTTCCTGAAATCTTACGTCTTTGGCCCAATGAAGCACTTTATTATTTGCATCATAATATGGAGGTGATGCCCAGCCCACGAGCTCAACGGTAGGATATCCTTCTTCAACGCGCATTTTATTTTCTTCTACCATGTCTTTTTTCATGTCGGTTAGAAGTTCATTGTAATCAATGTCTTCAGCGTCTTTGTCTTCAACAAAGCCAATATTATCAAAGGTTAATTCGAAGACCCAGGATCCATTCTGCAAAACACCACCACCTTCAGGCACGAGTAATCCAAGTGTTTCGGCGGGTGGATTTCCCCAGTATTCCTCCAGCACTTGTTTGGCTTGAGCGGGATCGAGATATCCGAATCCTGCCGGAACTTCCAATGTGGCATTAGCACCAGACAATGAAATTTTGCCGGTTTGATAAGTTAAACTTTTTTCGATGCTGTCAACCATCATAAGTGCTTGCAGCAGGCTATCAGACACTTCGATCGATTCTCCCTCACTGGACTCAGCTTCTTCTGTTTGCGCGAATAGACTCGAGTTGATCCACATGAAGATCAATAGAATGAATAAGATGTGTTTTTTCATTTGGATGTATATAATTAGATGATTTAGATTTTAGTTGGCCGGTAAAACAGTTGCTTCGCAAAGGCCAAAACCAACCCTTACGCCGTTTTTTTCTGCATAACCCTTGAGTGAGACAGTGTCGCCATCATGAATGAATGCTCGTGTACTTCCATTATTCATGGCAACTGGTTTGGTACCCTTCCATGAAATTTCCAGCATACTGCCGAATGATCCTTCAGCCGGACCGCTGATAGTTCCGCTGGCCATCATATCACCGCATCGAATATTGCATCCATTGACTGTATGATGAGCCAGTTGCTGAGTCATGTTCCAGTACATGTATTTGTAATTGCTTCGACTGACCACAGTCTCAACCGACGCTTCGGGCTGAATGCTCACTTCAAGTTTTATGTCTATGTTTTTGTCGCCATCGTACTTCAGATATGGCAGTACTTCAGGATCTTGCACAGGACCTGAAGTTCGGAAAGGTTCAAGTGCGTCAAGAGTTACCAGCCATGGCGAAACAGTCGAAATAAAATTTTTCGCCAAAAAGGGGCCCAGCGGCACGTATTCCCATCGCTGAATATCACGCGCACTCCAATCGTTGAAGAGTAGCAATCCGAAGATATACTCATCTGCTTCGGCAGTAGAAATACTTTGTCCGAGGGGTTTTCCATCGAACGTGACAAAGGCTACCTCCAGCTCGAAATCGAGTTGTTTGGTTGGACCAAAGGTTGGCTGGGTTTCATCGCTGGTGTTGACCTGTCCTTTTGGTCTGTGGAATGGCGTTCCACTGATGACAATACTTGATGCCCGGCCATGGTAGCCTACCGGAAGATGCTTCCAGTTTGGAAGAAGTGCCTTCGAAGGATCGCGAAACATGATGCCCACATTTCTTGCATGGTCCTCGCTGCTGTAAAAATCAGTGTAATCGCCAACTTTTATCGGCATCAGCAATTGAACTTCTTTTTGAGAAAAAAGAACTTGTCTAACGTGATGTTCTTTGTCACGAAGATCAGGCATGTCACTACGAAGAAGTTTGGACACCCTGTTGCGCAAATCACGCATTGCTTGTTTGCCATGTCGCATACATTTGTTCAGAGAGTCGCTGACCATGTCATCCAAAGTGAATGGCAAATTCTCCAGGTAGCCCATGACATGAAGCGCCTTCAGGTCAATGAGTTGATCACCGATAGCACAGCATACATGAGGCAACTGGCTTTCAGTTCTAAAAATACCGAAGGGAAGATTTTGAATTGGGAAGTCACTGTTATCAGGTACGTTCACCCATGACTTCAGTTTTGGATCATTGGCTTTGATTTCGCTCATATGGCTATGCCTTTTAATGCAAACGTAAGTAATTTCGTGCTGTCAATGGGATCGAATTTCAATCGCAGGGGCATATCTTGATTTGAAGAAAACACGTCTTGTCATATTTACCATGTTCCTTATTTTGCTCATGACCGGGCACTTTATTTTGGTCATAGCATATAGCTTCAGGGAGAATATGCCTCACGGTATAGTGGCCAAAGCCGATAGTTATTGTGTTCCGTTGTTTCATCAGAACTGGAAACTTTTCGCTCCGGATTTACCGGCATACAATGCTGAATTGCATTACAGAATCTCGGGTAATGGAAATTGGTCGGAATGGGCAGACGTGACAGCCTCTTTTGGTTTTGGAAGAACATCCAGGATGGAAACAATCGAGCAGGGCTTCAATGTGGCCCTTGCCTGGCAGGTGATGGACAACCTTTACAGTAGGGGCGGAAAAAAGCAGTTCGACCGGATTGTTCAGAGCAATGCCTACGCAAGTGCATTGTTCTACGTGCTTAAAATGCAGGAGATACAGCAACCCGGATTGAGACCAGATTCTGTGCAGCTGAGGTTGGAATACAGATTCACTCCTCCACCGGATCAGGCTTATAATTTTCAAAAATCATATCTGGAGTTTCCGGTGTATATACCTCAAAGATGAATCTACTTACCCGAATTACAGGATCATTAAGTCAAGAGGTTCAAAGACCGAACTCATTGAGGTTGTTTACTTTGCTGGTATACGGTTGGTTTCTGATCAATGCTGCTTTAGTCTGGCCTTACCGTTATTTCATGTGGGACATTCAAAATGTTTTTTTCCGGCAGGGCCATACGGATACGCTGATTGAAAATTTTATTTATCATTTGATATATGTTCCAAACGTTTTCAAATTTGTTTTCGCAATTCACCTTGTTTCAGCATTCCTTGGTATGTTTGAATTCCGCTGGTCTTTCATTCCAAGATTGTCAGCATGGGTTTCCGCATTGATGCTTTATTATGCTGCTGCAGAAGCCTTTAATTCGGGGATGATGATCATGATGCTGCTTGCGTTTTATGGCTCTGTCATTTATACAAAATCAGAAAATCCATACCGAATTGTCCTTACCAATTTGGCCGCGTGGGCATGTATTATCCAGATTGGTCTGGTTTATCTGGCTGCCTCTTTGTACAAACTTGGTGGGACTCAGTGGCTTTCAGGGTCAGCTTTGTATTACACATTGCATATCGACAGGTTTTCTTCTGATTTCTGGATAGGTAGCGCATTTATACGCTCGGCATTTTTAATGAAACTGCTCACTTGGACTGCATTGGCTTATCAGATTGTCTTTCCTGTAATGCTTTTTATCAATAGGGGTAGACACCTATATCTGATAGTTGGGGTTGTCTTTCATCTGTTTATTGGCATCTTTATGCATTTGTGGGACTTTGCCCTTGCCATGATATTCTGCTATTCAATTCTGGTCCATGACGATTTTGCGAAGCGTCTGATGAGAAAATTCAAAGGCGTGAAGGTTTTCTGAACTTGAGAAAATCTCTCAGCAACCTCTGGGCTCCGGCAATAAAAAACCCTGCCATTTCGGACAGGGTTCTTTAGTAAGCGGGTTGGTTTGGTTATAAAAAAACTATAACGAATAAATTCGTTACTTCTTGAATATTCTATCGGTTTTATTGTCGTAGCTGATGTAATACTCTCCTTTGATGAGCACGGTGCAATCTAAGGAGGATCCCCTTCCTTTTTTTACGATTTGTCCATAGATGTTGAACAACTCAAACGAAGTTTCGGCAGAGAAGTTAATCATCTTGGTCTTTTTGTCATATTTCTGAGTTACAGCTGCAACAGTGCTGGTGACTTCACACACCCCCGACTTTCGCAAATCTCCCTCATAACTTTTTTGAGCAACCCTGAACTTGTTCAAACCGCTGGTCATGGATACCTGGTATTTGTAGGTGTTTTTGGATGATGTACCGTTCCCCATCACTTCACCGACATTGACCCATTTATTCCATTTGAACTGTTGAACGATATAAGGAATCTTACCCATTTCACCTGTCGACTCCCAGGTAAGCATGCCGTTTGGTGAACATTCTATTTTGGTACAGATGAATGAGGGCGCGGGTTCAAGTGCACCGGGATTCAACACCCTCGGTGTGCAACCATCTTTGTGCTTGATAACAACAGTCAGGGGATCACCTGTTTTTAACCCATAAATAGATAAGTCGATTTCAAATGCCTGAGAGTTAATCTCGTCTGACGTCACTAGAGAATTGACGGTGACCTCATAGACACAGAAACCCACACCGTCAGTAGACGCAGTATTGATGACGAAAATATTTCTTTGCTGGTATCTTCCCTCAAGAACTATTGTTCCGGCTAGGGAAGCCAAAACAAAAGTCTGAAAGAACAATGTCGTAATTAACCTATTTATTGCGGCTGAGCCGATAATCAGTTTCAATTAATCTAAGTATTTAATCAGCTGTGCGAAAAAAATCGTCAGGTTGCAAAAGTATCTAATTTCGATTTCGCGGCTGAAATTAATTGAGGAAAGAAAATTTCAAAAACTTCTTCAATAAAATTCATGTATTTTTCAAGTAAATCAGTGGATTTCAGCAGTGAAGAGCCCCCCGGGACTCTGGAGGCCATTTGTTGCAGTGTTTTTTGAATTCCCGTGAGGCTGTGATAACTGCTCAGCCAGTCATATTCTCTCATTTTATTGAATAAATACGCCCTTTTTTCACTCATAAAGCCCGTGTACTTGGTGAGTTCATCATATACGTCTTGAATAAATTGCTCGCGTGGCCGATAGTGGTAGCTTGTCCAGTTTTTGGCTAAGATGTGGTCAAAATAAACGTCAATGGCCACTGAAGAGAGGAGACCAAGATCGGGTCTTAGCACCTTGCGAAGCTCCAGATTAAGTTCATGCGTATCCGTGAAATGGTCAATAAACCTGTGAAGCTGAATGCCTTGGGAAATACGCAGTGGGTAATCCTTATATTTATTACCCTTGACATCGTCGGCCAAAAACTGACCTGCCAGCAGCTCAGATTCACCGAAGGCAAGAAAGGAATGGGCAAGGTAATTCATTGGAATTTCTCTATGGATGACTTAATGCGCTCAAATTTCGTCAAGTTCATCTGCCGGATAACATTGTTTTTGACCTGCAGTGTATTAAGGTACATCCAAACTATTGTCCATTATAACTTTGACAGCATGACCGGAAGGAAAAAGATTTATTGGGTCGCTCAAATTGCGGGTTGGGGCCTTTTCGTTCTGGGTAATATTCTCAGTGCCTCTTTTCAGGACACTACCTTCAGCAATGTTCATTCTTCGGTTGGTGACATACCCACGATTTATATCGTTTCGTTCTTTATATTTTTTATCGGTATTTTTTCTACACATGTATTCAGATCATTGGTGATTCAATGGAAATGGTCTTTGATGAGCGTTGGCAAACTGCTGCCCAGAATGATCCTGGCTGCTGTGATACTCAGCCTTTGTTTTACAACTTTCAATACATTGATGACCGATATTATTTCAGGTGAGGTGCCGCTTGTCAGCAGCACACGAAGTGTATATTTCTGGCAGAACGTTCTGAATTTTACTGTGATTTTCATGCTCTGGGAAATCATCTATTTCGCGGCGCATGTTTTCGAGAATTGGAAAAAAGAAGAGATAATCAATCTACAATTACAAGCTTCCAAAACTGAATTTGAGTTACAAAGTCTGAAGGCTCAGATGAATCCGCATTTCATGTTCAACAGCATGAATAGCATTCGGGCGCTTGTAGATGAAGACCCGGAGAAGGCCAAGAAGGCTATAACACTGCTCAGCGTGATTTTGCGCAGTAATTTGACGTTGGGCAAAAAGCAAACCATCCCTTTGAAAGAGGAGGTGGATTTGGTTGAGAAATATCTGGTCATTGAAAAAATCAGGTTTGAAGAAAGATTAAGGGTTACTATTCAGGTCGACCCTGAAATGATGCAGCAAGAGATTCCACCTTTTATGTTGCAGACCATGGTGGAAAATGCGGTGAAGCACGGAATTTCAAAACAGGTGGAAGGCGGAGAACTGGAAATAAGAATTTCCGGGAATACCGACCATATGGAGGTCCTTATTACGAATACAGGCCAATACAGTCCTAATCATCAGGGTGAGGGAATCGGGCTCATCAACACAAGAAAAAGACTTCAACTGTTGTACGGCGAAAAGGCTCAAATCTCGCTGACTTCTGCTGACAACAAAGTAACTATAAGACTATACATACCTATAATTCAGACAACATCATGAAAACAATTGTCATTGATGACGAAAGGTTGGCAAGAAAAGAGCTGATCGGATTATTGTCAAAATTTCCTGAGATTGAGATCGTGGGTGAATGTGCCAATGCTCTGGAATCCAAGCAGGCTATTGAAGAATTAAAACCGGAACTTATTTTTTTGGATATTCAGATGCCGGGTAAAAATGGGTTTCAGCTTCTTGAAGATTTGGAGTTTCTTCCGAAAATTGTTTTCGTGACTGCGTATGATGAATATGCCATCAGGGCATTTGAAGTGAATGCATTGGACTACCTGCTGAAGCCGGTAGAGGAGGACCGCCTCGGTGAAGCGATTGCTAAATTGTCAGAAGAGCCTGATGATGACCTTGAGTCGGATGATTTATCGAACATCAGGAGCGAACTTCGCTTGGGGCAAGAAGATCAGATTTTTTTGAAAGACGGAGAAAAGTGCTGGTTTGTTCCTTTAAAAGAGGTAAGGATTTTCGAATCTGAAGGCAATTATGTGAGGGTGTATTTCCAGAACTACAAGCCCTTAATTCTGAAGTCCCTGAACAATCTGGAAGAAAGGCTGGATCATACTTTTTTCAGAACCAACCGCAAGTTCATTGTTAATCTTCGTTGGGTTCAGAATGTGGAGAATTGGTTCAACGGCGGGCTGAGGTTGACACTTAAAGATGGATCTCAGGTGGAAGTATCCAGAAGACAAGGTGCGCGATTTCGCGAGTTAATGAGCTTGTAAGTTAGGAGGCAGGTGCATTTGAAATCACACTACCTCGTCTTCTAGAATCGTATTCCAATCAAGATAATATCATCGAGTTGTTCTCGGTCTCCTTTCCATGATTTAAAGTTCTGTTTCAAAATCTGTCGCTGCTCGCTCATGGTCAAATGTGCAATGTCCTTTAACCACGCCAACAGTCCGCTTCTTTTTAGCTTTTTATTGTTGCTTCCGCCAAACTGGTCGGTAATACCGTCTGAAAAAAGATAAATCAGATCGCCTGGTTCCGCTTTGAATTCGTGTTGTGTGAAGCTCTTCAAATCATCACCAGACTTTTCTCCAATTGATATTCTGTCGCCCCTTAGTTCATACCATACATTTTTATGGAAGAATATAACTGGCCTGTTCGCACTGGCGATTTTAATAATTCTGGTTTCAACATTGTAATCGAATACGGCTATATCCATACCGTCGTGAATGGCTTTTTCCGACTGTTTGTGCAATATTCGGTTGAGTTCATTGTTCAGGTGCATTAATACGTCCCCGGCACTCTGTACCATTCTATTTCGCGATACTTCTTTCAGCAATGAGCTTCCAATGAGTGACATGAAGGCACCCGGTACGCCATGGCCAGTGCAGTCAGCACACGAAACGACAACGGTCTTTTCGAATTGTTCGACCTTATAGAAATCACCACTTACGATATCTCTTGGCTTATAGTATACCAATGATTCCGGAAAATATTTGTTCAAAGCATCACGCGAGGGCAACATGGCGTTTTGAATATTGCGGGCATATTGTATGGAATCTGTAATATCCTTATTCTTTTCTTCAAGAAGCTCTTTTTGTTCTACCACTTCTTTCGTCCTTTCATCAAGAGCAATTTTCAGCATTTGTTGTGCCTCCCTCAATTTGCCTTCTCTCCTAAGAATTAAGTACCTTATTAATAATATCAATGTCAAAATGGTGCCTACGATAAACCACGATTTGAGCCAAAACGGTTTGTCAATGAAAATTTTGTACTCAATTATCTGTGTGCCACCATATCCATCTTTGTTGAATGATTTTACCTTGAATGTATATTCACCATATGACAGTTTGTAATCCTGTGTACTCGAATAGGTGACATCGGACCATTCTGTTTCATAGCCTTCCAGAATGTATTGATAAGATACGTTGAGCGGGTTCTTGAGTGAGATACCAATAAAATTGAAACTGAATTTGTACTCACCATAGGGCAGCGTAACACTACTTAAATCCTTCTGGGTGCTGTCATTTATCTCGATGAAAGTGAAGTGTAGAATTGGTTCTTTTTCGTTCTTAAGGTCTTTGTCTGGTTCATACTTTAGCAGACCTTCGTTGATTCCGAATAAGATGACCCCACTTGATAGTTTTGTGACCGCATTGGCGATAAAGTCAATTTCATTTGCCATGCTGGGATCAATGACATCAATTTTATTGTTCATGATGTCTATTTTACTCATTGCACCGTGATGCCCTATCCATACCTGTCCTCTATGGTCACTCACAATGCTATAACAAAAGTCTGAATACAGACCGGAGTTCTTGTTGAGCAGGCTTATCTCGTCATTGGGTGACATTTTTATCACACCATTACCTTCGGTTGCTATCCATAGATTCCCCAGATCGTCTTCGGTAATACAACTAATCTGAAATAGAATATTTTCGAACGGTATTTTGATATTCTTGATTTCAGTGTTTTCTATATAGGTTAACTGGCTTCTGTTACAGCAAATCCATAGTCTCCCGGCATTGTCGCAGTAAAGAGATTTTACCACATTGTGTGGTAAACCGGATTGAATAGTTAAGTGTTGAATTAATTTCTGTTCTTTCAGCAGAAATAAACCGTAATTGGTCGCTACATAAACAATATCTCCAAGACCTTTGATATCGTTGATTTGTTGCTGCTGCAATTCTGTTCCAAGCGGAACTGATTTCATTTTTTTGTCTTTTGAATTCAGAATTTTTAACTCGCCAACGGTATTTCCTGCCCAAACACGGTTTTGATTGTCACGATAAATGGCAGTCACAGGATATGGGCTCAATAGATTCTCAGCATCAATTGAATCAACCACGTTTATAGGCTCTTCAATGCTCAGATATATTTTCCCATGAGCACCACACCAAATAGAATCGTTTCGTTCAAAAATGGAATAAATATGATTTGTTTGATCTGATTGATGAAACGAGTTAATCGAAAAATGGTCATCAGTTAGTTTCAGCAGACCGTCGCCCATTGTTCCTATCCACATGGTGCCCTCTCTGTCGGTCATGCAGGTCCTCACACTCGATGTTTTCAGGTTTTTTTTATCGAGGTATCGAATAATTTTACTGTATTCGTTTTTATCGGGTTCGATCAATTTAATCAGACCATGGTTATTGGTGCAAAGCCATAACGACTCGTCCTTAGGCACGAAGATTGAATTTATCGAGAATTCTTCAAGCGGCTCACCTTTGTGAAGAACAGCTTCAATACTTCCTCCGGTTTCGGTAGGTGTTAATCTATATATGCCAGAATCATCCGTACCAACATATATACTTGAGCCATTTTTTGTCAAACAAGAAACTTTCGTCTCAATTATTTCTTCAACCCACTCGTATTCGAGAATATCCGAAGAAGTGATTTTAACTTTGATAAGTCCGAAATCTGTTCCAAGCCAGATATTGTTGTACGAGTCAGTTTCAAAGGCGTAAAGATTGAATTCTTCAATTCCCTTATTAAGCTGAATCCATCGGCCGTCGGGCATTTTCTTAAGAATTCCGTCATTTTGAGTGATTACCCAAAGTACACCCTCTTCATCCTCGAAGATATCATTGATTCGCGATTGGGTATAACCTGAAATATCGAAATGTTCGAAATGCTGGTTTTGATATCTTGTAATCGTTCCGTCGTTGTGACCAAACCACACTGTCTGATCCTTTCCGACTTCACTGCACGTAAGCATATTGTCTGCGAGACCTTGCTTCACCGATATCTCTGAGAATACAAATCCATCATAGGTGAATAGACCTTCTCCTGTGCCAATCATCAGATTGCCTCGTTCATCTTGATCCAGCGTATAGATAAATCGGTTAGTGAGTCCGTCGTGTTCGGCATACTTTTGAAATGTATAGGATTGGCCATCGATCTTACCGAATATGAGCAGAGCAATAAACAGGGTTGAAACTCTTGCCATACTCTATTTTTTGTTGATAGGTCTGGCGATGATATTGCCTTGATACTGGGGAACACCTCCGATCGGTACGGCATAGAATGGCAACAATTCACCGTATTGATTCCTGATGGAGAAGACGACGTTATTATTGTTCACTTTGTGAGTTCCATTCTTGGTGATTTGTATGTCAAGCGACTTGCCTCTTTCCTTGTCTTTTATTTTGTAGACACTGTTACCCCAGTTATTATCACCGGAAGCCACAACGGCTTCACCCAAAGATGCGATAGAACAAACTTTGATATAACCATCATTGTCCCAATCAAAATTTCTTTGTTCGACGGAAGTGACTTTATCATCTATATATGGATAAAGATGCGAAGTATTAAATACTTCATTATGTAACCTAAAAGTATATTCGAAGCAGAAGGCATTACCGCCTTCGAACATTAGGTTCTTTTCCTTATTTTTAGACATGTAGTAGCGGTATAGATTGCCGTCATCGCCCTTGATACCCTCCGCAACAAGCTTAAATATCAGTCCACCAAATTTTTCCGAGTATTCACCCTCTGTTGGATTGAATGGGCCAAATGTGTACCATGAATTATCATATTCTGTTTTTTGCCCGAATGTTTTCGTTGCAAGAAGATTTCCACTTTTGAAATTGCCGAACGGATCCGTATTAACTGCATCCGGATTACTTATACTTCCTGAGCCGCCATAAACGGAAAATTTTGTCATCGTGTTAAAATCGCCTTTGATCTCGTCGTGCTGACCACCGCAATCCGGGTCGAATATTCGGAGATATATGGGTTCTTTGGATTCTTTTTTGACAACGAAAAAGAAAACCTGGCAGTAGTCATCATCACCCCATTTAGATTCTGCCTCATTGCCGAATGTTACAAGAAAAGGTATGTTTTCCTGAGCGGCCGGAACGGACTGAGCATAGGTAACGCACCATGTTACAAACGAGAAAAAAACTGCGATGACTTGATATACTTTTATCATTCTTGATCTGGATTAAATACAACAACAAATTCTACTCTTCGGTTTGCTGCTCTGCCCATTTCAGATTCATTTGACTGCTTTGGATTTGACATTCCGAATCCTGTTGCTATCAATCTCTCTTTTCTTATTCCTTTAGAGATGAAATAGTCGACAACGGCCTGTGCTCTACATTCAGATAATTTTTGATTGAAATCCTTTCCTCCAATCGCACAGGTATGTGAAGAAACTTTCAGAGTGAAGTCTTCCTCGAGCATGAGCATGGCAGCAATGTAATTCAAGTTCTTAAAGGAATCTTTGCAGATTTCTGAACTGTTGTATTCAAACTTAATGTCTGCGAGTTTGGAGAATTCGACATTGAGTCTTTTGGCGTTGCCGCGTTCGATGTGTCTGCCTTTTCGAATGATTTTATTGTCGATAGCATCAGGGTTGAAAGATTCAATAGATGCTTCGGTAAAACCATTGGCTTTAACTTCCTTGAGTAGTTGTGACAGATCCGCTCCCTGAGGCACCTCCATAATGCTATAATTAAAGTTCTGACCGGTTTCTGTTTCTGTTATAGGAACATCAATGGTACTGAATCTGGCATCATTGAATGGTATCCGTTCTTTGGATTTAAACAAATCAATTTTGTAAAGCATTCTCTCCACGGACGGTCTGTTTTCATAAGGGATATTTGAATTATTGCTAACTTCTATGCCTTGAGTATTGGCTTTTGAAGAGCCGCTAGTTTCTATCCCTTTCAATTGGGCGTCTTTCAAATTTGTATTCGATAACGCACCGGAATCATGGAGATGCACGTTTGTGTTCTTTACAATATTGACGTTATCCTCTGTTTTGTATTGCATGACTTCAGCAGTAGTAATCGCGTCAGGATATTCAGTTGAATAACTATCATTGCCTACTAAACCGGTGGATAATAATTCCTGCTGCCCGGCTTCATTTGTTGACTTTGAACTTGGACCCTTGACCATTGCAGCAATTTTAAGCATCTCATCTTTGCATGAATTCAATTTGATTGGGTTGCTAGGGTTTCTCGGGATTATTTTCGTGATTGAGGGCTCAAGCTCTACTTGGGTAAATTCTTCTGCATACATTTCTTGGTATCCCGCCTCTTTCAACAAATTGTAGATCGGAAGAAGTTCCTGCCAGTTGTCGGCCTGCTCAATGGCATACTGATAGCTGCTGTCAGTTTTAATTTCGATAATCTCAGCGTCAATCTTTGAAAGCAACAGATCTTCGGTTTTCAGCGGTAATTTTGACTCTGCTATGATTATTTTATAAAACTTCTTTAGTTGCTTGGATTCTATATTAGCAGTTAATAGCGCTGGTCGGAGTGATATTTTTTGATATTGGCGTATATCACAACAAAGCAGTGGTTCTTGTTTTGCTTCCACTTCAGGGATTTTTACTTCGATATTTTTACACACGAAGACCATTGGCACAATGCCATTCTTATTTTGCTTGCCTGCTACACCACATTTCACCTGATGTTGGCCGGGACTGTCAAAAGTGTGCATGAAGGTTTCGCCAGAATATTTGGAGCCGTCAGATAATTCCCAGTAGATTTCTGTGATCGTGAATTCATCGAAAGCAAAGAATTCCACTTTGGCCTCGAATGGTACTTTGGCAAAGACAGTGTCATGTGAAAGAATAAATGGCTTGTCTTGTCTGCGTATGGTTATTTCTGTTTCACTGATTTTTTTGAATACCATTTTGGTAACTGTGTCAATGGCACTTAGTGTTACCGGAAATTTTCCATAGTCTTTGAAGCAATAATCAACTGAATCACCGTACAATACCGTACCATCTCCCAAGTTCCATTCATATTTTATTGGCAGAGAGTCGATATTCGCCAGAGTCTCATCCATGAAGTGATAACAGAAGTTCGCTGTGTAGTTTTCATGGCAGTCCTGAGAAGTGTTGAAATACTTTGAGAATAAGTAAATGTCATCCTGATCATTATTTCTGTTGCTGCTAAATGTTCCTTGGTTAACTCCACTTTTTTCCTGGTAAGCAAAGTCGTCGTAAGGTGAATTGATTGTGTTATTCAATCTAAGCGGTTTTTCGAATTCCCCTTCCTCATCGGTCATGGAGTAATATATGTCCATACCTTCGGAGTCATTGCGCGAATCTGTAGAAAAATAAAGAACGCTAAATTCACTGATAAATGGAAAAAATTCGTTACCCTTCGTATTCACTTTGTCACCCACATTGACCGGCTGACTCCAGTTGCCGTTTTCCCAGATGCACTTGTAAATGTCAGATTTTCCTTTCCCTCCAGCCATATTTGAACTGAAATACAGCACACTGTCATTCTCAGAAAGAGCAGGATGCGCAACGCTGTATTTTGCATTTGAAGCATTGTGCTGAAATTCTCCTTTGCCTACCCATTGACCGTTTTCATAATCAGCAATGAAAATTCCCAGTTTGTAATCGGTTGTTTTTTCGAGTTTGTTGTTGACTGATCTTTTCAGATTGGCTGTGTAATACATGCGTTTACCATCCTTAGTGATCGTTGCATGACCTTCATTGAACAAAGTATTCACTCCCTTAAGTGGTTCGGGTGCACCAAATGTTCCGTCATATTTGGCTTTTGATACAAAAAGATCTGTATAGTACATAGTCAGTGAATCATCATCGAATGACAGGTTCATTTTAGACCTGTTGGAACAGAAGATGATATCATTGCCGTGAAAGATTGCCGAGAAATCTGCTTCCGGTGAATTGAAAGGCAAACTTTTTACTTCGTAATCTTGGGCGTTGGTCATAGAGGAAATAAGCCATAGCGAAGCAAATAAAACGAAACGAACCTGCTCGGTTATGTGATTATGTGGTGTCATTTTACTATAAGGTGGTGCTTTGTACGGAGGCAGTGTTCTGGAGGTTACAAATGATCGGGATTGACTGTTTTCAGAATTCAATCATGTTGTTTGAATTACGCTTAATTTCGCAGCAAAACCCAACAGAATTGACACTCATAAAATCAATTTCAGGTATCCGAGGTACCATGGGAGGGCCTGAAGGTGAAGGTCTCACTCCTATAGATATAGTTAAGTTCAGTTCCTCTTTTTGCGCTTTGATGCAGAGGAAACATGGCAAGAGAAATATTACTGTGGTTGTAGGCCGGGATGCGCGCGTTAGCGGTGCCATGTTAGCCGGGCTTGTGAATAATACACTGGTGGGTATGGGAGCCAGGGTTATTGATCTCGGGCTGAGTACAACACCTACTGTGGAAGTTGCCGTCACCTGCGAAAATGCAGACGCCGGAATAATTCTGACAGCCAGCCACAATCCAAAGCAATGGAATGCTCTCAAACTTCTAAATGAGAAGGGTGAGTTTATCTCAGCTGAGGAAGGTGCGGAAGTGCTGAGGCTGGCCGAAACCGGCGAAGTGAGTTTTGCCGATGTTGAAGCTTTGGGTTCGGTTCAACAAAAAGATTATTTTGCAAAGCACATCGAATTGATCCTTGCTTTGCCGGCGGTGAACCATGAAATCATTGCAACGGCGGGGTTGAGAGTTGCTGTTGATGCTGTGAATAGTTCTGGCGGTATTTATGTTCCGGCTTTGTTGAAAGCGCTCGGGGTCGAACACATTCATGAAATTTACTGCACCCCTGATGGTTTGTTTCCACATAATCCTGAGCCTTTACCGGAGCATTTGCAAGACATCGCCAGGCTGGTGAAAGATAAAAAGTGTGATATGGGCATTGTTGTAGATCCGGATGTTGACCGCCTTGCCTTTGTCTGTGAGGATGGTTCTATGTTTGGAGAAGAATACACGCTCGTGGCTGTTGCAGATTATGTGTTGTCACGTAAAAAAGGAAATACGGTTTCCAATCTTTCAAGCACAAGAGCACTTAGAGATGTTACCAGAATGCACGGAGGTAAATATGTTGCATCGGCAGTAGGAGAGGTCAATGTGGTTAAGGCTATGAAATCCACTGAAGCTGTAATAGGCGGTGAGGGTAATGGAGGTATAATTTACCCTGACGCACATTACGGCAGAGATGCACTCACAGGACTCGCTCTTTTTCTGACACATTTCGCAATGAAGAAAATGACGATGTCACAACTTCGTGACAGCTATCCCCGGTATGTTATTTCGAAAAATAAAATTGAACTTAGTCCTTCGATGAATGTGGATTCAATACTGGAAGAAGTGAAGTCAATGTTTCCTGAAGCAGACGTTAATATTGAGGATGGTGTGAAATTTGATTTTCCCGACGGATGGGTACATCTTCGGAAGAGCAATACAGAGCCAATAGTCAGAGTCATAGCCGAGCATTCGACAAAAGAAGCAGCTGATCAGTTGGCCGATAGGGTAATGAAGGCCGTGTTGCAACGTGCCGGCGGAATCGGCATTTCAAGTTAAGGCAATTTCTTGTCTCGTATTGAGTCCGGATTTACGAAATTTGCATTACGCAGGCAATGATCCTGCAAAGTCAATATGAAAGTATATCTCGACAATGCAGCAACCACTCCTCTTGATCCTGAGGTATTGGAAGCTATGATGCCTTATTTGACAGAGCATTTTGGTAATCCTTCATCTTCGCATTCCTTTGGGCGTAAGACAAAAACAATCATAGAGCAATCACGAAGGACAATTGCCGGGTTGCTCAATTGTTCGCCTGCTGAAATATTTTTTACCAGTGGCGGCACCGAGGCTGACAATCTTGCAATGCATATTGCACTGAACGACCTGGGTTGCAAGCACATCATTACTTCTTCTATTGAGCACAGTGCGGTTGTTAAGACTGCGCAGAAATTTGCATCATCCGGAAAAGCCATTCTAAGTTTCGTGAATCTGGATGCTCACGGCAAAGTGGATCTTGAGCATCTTGAGGTCTTGCTGGCCACTCATCCAAATAGCTATGTCACACTGATGCATGGGAACAATGAGATTGCTAACTTATTGCCATTGAAAGAGGTAGGTGATTTGTGTAGTAAGTACAGTGCTTATTTCCACAGCGACACTGTTCAGACAATGGGGCATTACCGCTTCGATCTTTCTGGTTTGCATATTCATTTCATCAATGCCGCCGCCCATAAATTCCATGGACCGAAGGGTATTGGGTTTATCTATGTGAACAAACAAATCAAAGCCAATCCGGAAATTGTAGGAGGAGGGCAGGAGAGAGGATTGAGGGGTGGTACAGAAAATCTGTATGGTATTGTTGGCATGGCCAGAGCTCTTGAAATTTGTTACCGCGACCTTGAAGAACATCAAAGGCATGTCAGTGGTCTCAAGCAATTCATGGCTTCTGAATTGGAACGAACCATCCCCGGCATCGTTTTCAATGGTACTTCAAGAAGCTCAGAAAGCCTATACACTGTTCTAAATGTTACTTTTCCGCCTTCTATCAACGCAGATATGTTCTTGTTTCTGCTGGATCTTGAAGGTATTGCGTGTAGCGGTGGCAGCGCCTGCAGCAGCGGTGCAGCTAAAGGATCTCATGTTTTAGAGGCTATCGGAGCACTGAAGGATGGTTGTGCAAGCATTCGTTTTTCGTTCAGTCGGATGACAACAAAGGAAGAGGTGGAATTTTCACTGTCCAAGGTCAGAGAACTTTGTAGGGCTGCGGTAATGGCTTAATCTTTTGTAATGAAGTGTTTTATGGCGAAAAATCCTTGCGTTTGATTACGGAGTAGTGAAAATTTTGTTTAGATTCATTCTAAATAGAATTGTCACTTAATTAATTGTGAATCAATTTTTTAAGTCAAATAACTTGACTTGCCGTTCAAAAATAGTGAAATTTTAAGAAATGCCTAACGGTTCCAAGACTTATCTTGCGCCCATGAACGGAAAAAAATCGGCCGGAAGACCGGCCACGAAACCCGCAAGATTAAAGAACGGGTTCTATGTGGGAGTGAAGAATAAAGGGATGTCTTCACCAGTGATGATGTATAGTCCCACAAGAGAAGGTATGATGTTGATAGCCCAGAGGTATGGTGTTTTCCCTGAAAAGGAAGTAATTGTGATGGGTGAGCACAAGAATGATAAATGGGTAGATCAGGAGCAGCCTAAAAGAGGTCGTAAGAA
>JBEIHH010000014.1:0-39881 GCA_040381475.1 Crocinitomicaceae bacterium
TGTTTTGGGGCAGGACATACATATTTCAAAAATTGAGATGGACAGGTAGAATAATGTGAAAGGTAGGGAGAATTAGCTAGGTGGACTGGAAATTTGAGAGATAGGTGAATGTTAAAGTGGCAAGCGAGCAATTCACACCAACTCTGATTTTTCTGATCTTAGAAATCAATGCACTTTATTTATTGTCACATTTTTTTTTGTCAATTATTTTTTTGTGACAAGAAATTGCTGCACAGGTGTTGTCACAATTTATAGTTGTCACATTTTTATTTGTGACAAGTGAAAATTGTGACAAATTCCTAAAATTCAGATTGTCAAATACTTGCTAACGAATTTTTGTTCCGGAATCATTGAGGTTCCAACCCCTTCGCCCTGTTCCAAAACACATCCATCTCCTCCAGACTCATTTCGCCTAATTTTTTTCCTTCTTTCGCGCTTTCTGTTTCGAGGTATTGAAATCTGCGGATGAATTTTTTATTTGTGCGCTCCAAAGCATCTTCCGGATTGATGCCTTTGAATCTCGCATAATTGATCAATGCAAAAAGTACGTCGCCAAACTCGTCTTCCATTTTGGTCGAATCGGTATCGGCTTCGGCTTTGAATTCGGCCAACTCTTCCTGTACCTTCTCCCAAACCTGTTCCGGATATTCCCAATCGAATCCAACGCCCCGTGCTTTGTCTTGAATGCGTTGTGCTTTGACCATTGCCGGCAAAGATTTTGGAACACCTTGCAGCACACTGGTCTTACCTTCTTTCAGTTTCAGTTTTTCCCAATTCGATTTTACTTCTTCTTCATTTTCAACTTTCACATCTCCATAGATGTGCGGGTGACGTGATATGAGTTTGTCGCAGATTCCGTTCAATGAATCTGCTATGTCGAAATCTTCCGTTTCACTGCCTATTTTGGCATAAAACACCATGTGCAACAACAAGTCGCCGATTTCCATTTTGATCTCTTGCATGTCGCCTTCAAGTATGGCATCACCAAGCTCATAAACTTCTTCTATGGTTAAATGCCGCAGGCTTTCCATGGTTTGTTTTTTATCCCACGGACAACCGGCGCGCAATTCGTCCATGATTTTCAACAAACGGGCGAAGGCGTCTTTTTTCTGCTCTATCGTGTTCATGCGTCAAAAATACTGGCATCGGCTGCGCAAAGGCCTTCCAATTAAGTTGTTGTTTATTTCCTTTTCAGCTTAAATTCACCACAAAATTTTTTTAAGCCATGAAAAAATCCATCATACTCGCCACCATAGCAGCTTTTGTTTCTTGTTTCCCGTACAATGCAGCCAAAGCACAGAATACCTGGAATCTCGGAACAACGGTTCTTACCGAGTCTGATCTCGTAACCGGAATTACCCTGCCATGGGAAATTCTCTGGGGCCCGGACGATCACATCTGGTGCACGCAGCGCTCGGGTGAAGTAATCCGTATCAATCCGGAAACCGGAAATTATACGCAGATTTTGGATTTGAGCAGTGTTGTGCCTGATGGCGGAGGTAGTGAGCCAGGCATGCTTGGTATGGCGCTTCATCCCGATTTTTTGAATACACCGAAAGTTTTCATTGTGTACAATTACCAATCCGGTAACAGTGTAAAAGAAAGATTGTCGTCTTTCGACTGGGATGGCAGCGCACTCATCAACGAAACTTATTTGATCAACAACATCAATGGTGGATGGATACACGATGGTTCGAGATTGGTAATTTCTCCTGATGAAAAAATCATGATGACCACGGGCGATATTGGTACCAGCAGCAATTCACAGAACATGAATTCGCTCAATGGTAAAATGTTGCGGATTAACCTCGATGGTACAATACCGGCCGACAATCCTGATCCCGCCAGCTACGTTTACAGTTTCGGACACCGCAATGGTCAGGGATTGTGCTACGGACCAACCGGTATACTTTATGAAAGCGAGCATGGACAGAATAATGCCGACGAATTGAATATTATTTCTGCTAACAGAAATTTCGGATGGCCGACTGTTCAGGGTATGTGCAACACCAGTGCCGAGCAAACTTATTGCGAGGAAAATGATGTCGTTGAGCCGCTCAAAGAATGGTCACCCTGTGTGGCTGTGAATGGAATTTCTTATTACAATCACCCTGCTATTCCCGAATGGGAGAACTGCATTATCATGGCAGTTTTGGGCGGACTTGGTGGTACAAGTGCATCAAATGACAGGGTTTCTGTATTGCATTTGAGTGATGATGGCCTGAGTGTAACCTCGGAAGATCAGTGGTTCACTTCTCTGAATCAACGTTTTCGTGATGTGTGTATCAATCCTTATACCGGAGCATTGTACGTGGCTCTCAACGGTACAAGCTATCCTGGCACTACTCCTAATAAAATCAAGGTATTCGAAAATCTGGATTTCGTTTCTGTAAATGAGCCTGTGAAGGTGACAACGCAAGAGTTGAAATGTTATCCAAATCCGGCTTCTGACATCATCAATGTTGAGGTTTCTGGTTCTCTGGTGGGCAGCAGTCTGCAGATATTCGGCTATGACGGAAAACTTGTGAAGGAAATGAATATCCGTTCTGCCAAAGATTCTATGAATATTGCTGAACTGAGTGCAGGGAATTACTGGATAAAGGCAACATCTTCATTGGGCACTGTGACGAGCAATTTCGTGAAGAAGTAAGGTTGAATTACGAATTACGAATTATGAATTACGAGATTTGATTGTCTTTTGAATACTTCCGATTATTTTTTGAATTTCAATAATGTCATTTAATAAAGGGGACTTCCAGAAACCCTGTGTGTGATTCGCGGAGCGAAAATTCGTCGAAGACAAGCCAAATCGAAGGAGCATAGCTGGAGCTCTGTAACTGAGATTTGGTGAAGGGTTCGGCGAATTTTTGCCCGAAATAATAGAGGCTTTCAATGCGCAAATAGTATTTCGACGAATCATATACAGGGTTTTTGGAAGTTCCCTTAACTTTCACTTTGTTCAATCGATAAATATCCTGTATCGGTTAATAATCTTATCCAATATTGTGTTTCTCTTGCTTCTTTGTATGAAATAGTGAGTTTGGCAAAAAAATCTTTATCACTTTGCCCGCCAATTGCTTCTTCCACATTTGCTCCCACGGAAGTGCCACATCGTAAAAGTTGCTTACTAAGAGTAAACTCTCTTTTTTCATCACATAAATATTGATACACCTTTACAATTCTCACTGCAAAGGCATAACTTTTTTGTTGAATTACATTATCTTTCTTCATACTCCCAATTCCCAATTCCCCATTCGTAATTAATAATTCGTAATTCGTAATTCGCAATTAATAATTCGCAATTCGTAATTCGTAATTAATAATTCGTAATTCCTAATTCCTAATTCCATCCGTCATCCTTTCAACACGCCGCACAGGTGAAAGAGCATTCGTGCACCTACGTTGCCATTCCAGTCATCGCTACCGGGTGCAACTTCCACAATGTCGAATCCAATCACGGTTTTGCCCTTCTCTTTGAGCATGCTCAAAAGATAGGACGCTTCGTCAAACCATAAGCCACCCGGAACCGGAGTTCCTGTATTGGGGCATAGCGTTGGATCGAGTCCGTCAATGTCAAAACTGATATGCACTTTTGCCGGCAGTTTGCTGATGATTTCTTCGCATTGCTGGTGCCAGTTTTTTCCTTTGAATCGATTCTGCTGAAGTTGTGCATTTGTGAACACATGAATGCGGTTGTTGTGCTCATTTGCCACATTTTTTTCTTCCTCACAAAAATCGCGGATACCAACCTGAACCAGAGAAGTAATCTGTGACAACTGAATGGCGTTGTACATGATCGATGCATGAGAATAGGTAAATCCTTCGTAAGCAATTCTGAGGTCTTTGTGTGCATCGATATGAAGAATCCCGAACTGGTCGTGCTTTTTTGCCTGCGCTCTGAAATATCCCAGCGGTGTTGAATGGTCACCACCAACAAGACCGACCAATTTGCCTTTATCCAACCAATGCGTAGTCTGTTCCTCCACCCATTGATTCATATGCTCACAGGCGGCATTGATTTCATCAAAAATTACTTTTGCTTCGGCATTGTTAGCTAAGTCTACACCGTCTTCCCACATGTCTATGATTGCGGATGCTTTCTTTTTCAATGAAGCACTGCGCATCAGCATGTCTTCCGGAATGTCGGTCATAGCAATTCCCGATTTCCATAACTCCGGAAACTCAGGGTGGTATAAGTCAATCTGAAAACTTGCCTCGAGGATATGAGCCGGGCCTTCGCTGGTGCCTGCTCCATAACTTGTTGTTACTTCCCATGGAACCGGAACAAGCACAATGTCTGATTCTTCTTCGTTGAATGGAAGTCCATAAACGTTGGCATCTTTTAAACCGGCTGAGTTGGGGTTGAATGAATTGATCTTTTCTTGCTTGTTCATGCTGCGAATATGCTCATGAAATTGCAAAAAAAAATTCGGACGATCCGAATTACATAAGAGCTAGTTCTTCTTCAATCTTCCGCAGATGTGCATACTTCGTTTCGCTGCGGGCTTCAATTGAAGTTTTTGTAAAAAATTTATGCATGTTCAGGAATTTAACCTGTACTTCATTCCAGCTTTTTCTGTCTGAAACAATCCCCATGATGAGGAATTCTTTATACAGTTGTTCAGCTCGCTGTTTGAAATCCTGACGGCCCAGATAATCCAGATCTGCATCACACATGATCTGCTGCATCAGATTTTCAGGTTTGTGCGGGATGCTGGTCACCATGATCATGCCTTCAATTTCTTTTATTTCGCTATCCGAGTAACCGAATCCGGGCAAAATTTCGCGGGCAATGTCACATGAATTTTTTTCATGATCCTTCGGGCTGTTGGTAAATCCTATGTCGTGCAAAATGGCCGCTGTGAGCAATAACTTGATCTGTTCATGATTGAGACCTTCGGCTTTGCCAATTTCACGCGCTACGCGGTAAACATCACGAACATGATCGTAGTCATGGTAGGTCAACCACTCAGGAAGTTCCTGTTGAAGCTTCTTTACTATTACACGTATCGCCGAGAAGAATTTCATACGGAGGGTTCAAAGATATCCAAATTGTATAGTCCCGAACATGAAAATTGTGATGAAAAGGTTATTTTCAGGGATAAATGAAATTGTACGCCGTTCAACCGCTTTTGGTTACCATTCACCCATTTATTTTCACCATTAGCAGTTTTAGCACCTGTGGTCACACTTGTGAAACCTGCTACACCAGTACTTTTGACCAAATTCCTGCTGATGCGTTTTATTATCATGTTGTTGTTGTTTGTGGTCATTGAACTGTATGCTTTCAAGGGACTGCGAATGCTGACTACCAATATCGACCCGATGTGGCGTCGTGTTATTACATGGGGCTTCTGGATTTCAACATTTGTTTGTTACGGTCTCATGGTTATGATGATGATGAAGTGGTCTCAGCGTCATGATCCCAATATTGTCCGCACATACAATCTTTTCAATTTTACAGTTGGTTTTTTTATCGTTACCGTCACAACCAAGTTGGTTTTCGGATCTTTTCATCTGCTCAACGACCTGTTCAATCTGGGCAAATGGGCGGTTGCCGAAATTTTCACGAAACCCACTTCCGAAAGTCACGAAAGAATGACGCGATCTCAGTTCTTCAATCAGGCTGGTCTTGGCGTTGCTGCTTTGTGGGCTGGTTCACTCCTTTATGGAATTACCAGAGGCAAATATGCGTTTCGTGTCATTGAGCAAAAGCTTGAATTTTCTGACTTGCCGGAAGCATTTGACGGTGTGCGGCTGGTCCATATTTCCGATATGCATCTTGGAAGTTTCAGAGAGGATTTCGATGAGGTACAAAAGGGATTTGATCTTATCAGTTCGCTCGGCGCTGACTATGTATTCTTCACCGGTGATATGGTCAATAATTATTCCGATGAAGCAGAGCCCTGGATTGAACGTATGAAAGGTATTTATGCAAAATCGGGAAAGTTCTCCATTCTCGGCAATCACGATTATGGCGATTATGCGATGGGCGATTTACCTGAAATGAAATTGAAAAGTCAGCGCAGGCTGGCTGAAATACATTCAGAAAGCGGATTTCGCCTATTGAAAAATGAAAGCCTGTTGTTGGAAAGGAATGGACAATCACTGCGACTATTGGGCTGCGAAAACTGGGGTCTTGGATTTCACCAATATGGTGACCTTGACAAAACCCTTTCGGGAACACAGCAGGAAGAGTTCAAAATCCTGCTTTCTCATGATCCTACGCATTGGAGCGAGCACGTTATAGGAAAACACAACATAGCGCTTACCCTTTCTGGACATACCCATGGCGCTCAAATGGGAATTGAATTGCCTCAGTTTGGTATCAAATTGAGTCCTGTTTCATTGAGGTATAAAAGATGGGGAGGTCTTTACAATGAAGGCAGCCAGTACCTGCATATCAATCGGGGATTTGGTTTTCTTGCATTTCCGGGCAGGGTGGGTATGGCACCGGAAATCACGCTGATTGAACTGAGAAGAAAATAGTGTCTTAAGCGGGAAGATTCAATAGGCACAAGTGCTTACCGGGAAAGCTTCAAAGCAGGAGAGGGGAATTGTATACCGGCAGTATCAAGAGCAACTTTCAATTCTTCATTCAATGATGTATAAGCATCCCAATGAAGATGGGGTTCACAAAATGCATGAACCACCACTCCCAGATCTCCGTCATTTATTTTTTCTACCCGAACGCTCGAAGCAGGCTCCTGAAGCAAATGCTGATTGGCAACGCAAACATCAGATATGACTTCGCGCAGTTTTTCAATCGATGTTTTTCCGTCAACCACCAAATGGAGCGAAACTCTGAGGTTGCCATGACGACTGTAGTTGATGATTGTGCCATTGGAAACGGCGCCATTCGGTAAAATGACTGTTTTATTATCTCCGGTAAGCAATATGGTGTTGAATATTTGTATCTCTTTTACTTCCCCGGTTTGACCCAGTGATTCAATTACATCGCCCACTTTGTATGGCTTGAAAATGAGTGTCAATACGCCTCCGGCAAAATTTGACAGTGAACCCTGAAGTGCCAGCCCGACTGCTAAACCCGCCGCACCAAGTATCGCTACGAATGAAGTGGTCTGAATGCCTAACATTCCGGCAACTGTTATCAGCAACATCACTTTCAGCACGACTCCGATCATACTGGCCAGAAACGACTGAAGTGATTCATCAAATCCACGCGCCATCATGCCTTTTCTGATAATCTTAGTCAACCAGCTAACTGCCCAGAGTCCGATAATGAAGACGATCAGTGCTCCCATCATTTTGGGAACCAACTCGGTTGCGAAAACTTCTAATTTCTGGATATAATCAATGGCCATATTTTAATTTTTTGCAAAAAAAAGACATCTTTACCACGCAAGACAACAAACTATCTTTGTCGTCCAGAAAAAATTATCCGAATCATGAGCGACGACAAGAAAATTATATTCTCCATGGTTGGTGTAAACAAGTATACACCAACCGGAAAGCACATCATCAAAGACATCTACCTGAGTTTTTACTACGGGGCTAAAATTGGTATCCTGGGTATGAACGGTGCCGGTAAGTCTACCGTTATGAAAATTATCGCGGGTCTTGACCAGAGTTTTCAGGGTGATGTGGTGTGGAGTCCCGGCTATAGCGTTGGTTATTTACCTCAGGAGCCTCAACTGGATGAGAATAAAACGGTACGTGAAATTGTTGAGGAAGGTGTTAAGCCTGTAATTGATGCGCTCAAGGAATATGAGGAAATCAACCTCAAATTCATGGATGAAGAAATTCTGAATGACCCTGAAAAGATGGAGTCGCTCATGAACCGTCAGGCTGCCGCTCAGGATAAGATTGAAGCGCTGGGAGGCTGGGATCTCGACAACAAACTTGCCGTAGCTATGGATGCCCTCCGTTGTCCTGCAGAAGATCAAAAGATCGGAGTGCTCAGTGGTGGAGAACGTCGTCGTGTGGCATTGTGCCGTCTGCTTCTGCAGCAACCGGATGTGTTGTTGCTCGATGAACCTACCAACCACCTGGATGCCGAATCTGTTTTATGGCTGGAACAGCATTTATCTGAATACAGAGGAACTGTGCTCGCAGTAACCCACGATCGTTATTTCCTTGACAATGTGGCCGGCTGGATTTTGGAATTGGACCGCGGCGAAGGAATACCCTATCAGGGCAACTACTCGTCCTGGCTTGAACAAAAGGCCAAGCGACTTGCCCAGGAAGAAAAAGGAGAGAGTAAGAGAAGAAAGATACTCGAGCGTGAGCTGGAGTGGGTGAGGACCAATCCCAAAGGCAGACAATCAAAGAACAAAGCGCGTTTGCAGAATTACGACCGCATGATGAGCGAGGGAGAAAAGGAGAAAGAAGCCAAACTGGAAATACCGATTCCAAATGGTCCGCGTCTTGGTAATGATGTTATTGAATTCACCAATGTCACCAAGGGTTTTGAAGATAGGATTCTCGTCGACAATCTTTCGTTTAAACTTCCCCCGGCGGGAATTGTGGGCGTGATTGGTCCGAATGGCGCGGGTAAAACCACTTTGTTCCGCATGATCATGCATGAGGAAGAGCCGGATGCCGGAACGATCAAAATTGGCGATACGGTAAGAATCGGCTACGTGGATCAGCGGCACAAAGAAATTGATGAGAACAAATCGGTGTACGAAGTAATCAGCGCCGGAAATGAAGTTATTGATATTGGCGGTCAGACCATCAATTCACGCGCTTATTGCAGTAAATTCAATTTTCAGGGTGCTGATCAGCAGAAGAAATGCGGTGTCTTATCAGGCGGTGAAAGAAACCGTTTGCATCTGGCCATGACACTTAAAACCGAGGCCAATGTACTCCTGCTCGATGAGCCGACTAATGACATCGACGTCAACACGCTTCGCGCTTTGGAAGAAGGTATTCAGAATTTTGCCGGGTGTGCTGTGGTAATATCCCACGATCGCTGGTTTTTGGACAGAATTTGCACGCATATTCTGGCTTTTGAAGGCGATTCGCAGGTTTACTTCTTCGAAGGCGACTTCTCCGAATATGAAGAAAACAAGAAGAAACGCCTTGGTGACACAACGCCGCATCGCCTGAAATACAAGAAACTTGTGCGGGTGTAGGTTTCTTTCTGCTGGCTTGTTTGAAATGTTTGAATGAATTGGTCTGAAGCATGTAAGTTGTTTCAGGGTCTTCTTCATTCTTAGAAGGAATTGCATCGATTGCAGGGCTAATATTGGCTGTGACTTTGCTTTTTTTCTTGCTTTTGCCAAAAAATGGTGTACACTTGCACCGTCCAAGTCTCTTTGGGCCTTTTCTGAAGGAAAACCAAACTTTCCCCCGTTAAGATTACTACACACTTATTTATTAATTGAAGTATTTTCATGTATAACCTTTTGCAGCTTAACAGCATGAAGGTGGCCGAACTCAAAGAAGTTGCGGACCAACTTGGTATTGATGGAGGCGATAAACTCAAAAAACAGGACCTTATCTATAAAATATTGGACGTTCAGGCTGTAAAGGCAGTAGAGAATGAACCAAAAACGGAATCACCGGAAGATCAGGTTCAGGAAGCTTCACCGTCTGATGCATCACCGGCCTCGAAACCTGATAAAGGCAGAAGGGAACGCGCGCGCAAGCCTTTTGAAAAAACTCCGGAGCTTTTTTCGGAAAAACAAGAGCAAAAGGAAGATGGACCTTATACCGGCGAAGGCGCAGGTTCCGCTGCGGAGCCGGAACAAGGAAGGTTTACACAACCTTCGGCTGGTCAGTCGGGCCAACCTTCTGGAGAGCAGAGGCGCGAAAATGGTGGCCAACACCCGCAACATCAGCAGCGTCCACACAATCCTCAGCAACCACAACAACCACAACAACCATTTCAGAACCGCGAGAAACGCAATTTTGATCAGCCTCAGAATCCGAACGTATTCCGCCCTGATCGCAGCAAGAGAGGTCAGGCAGATGAGCATGGCTACAACTTCGACGGCATCGTTCTCGCTGAAGGTGTTTTGGAAATCATGCCCGACGGTTTTGGGTTTTTAAGGTCGGCAGACTTCAACTATCTCAACTCTCCTGATGATTGTTACGTTTCACAGCAACAGATAAAACTTTACGGACTGCTTACCGGCGATACTGTGTTGGGTGCAATTCGCCCTCCGCGTGAAGGCGAAAAATATTTTCCTTTGTTCCGCGTAGATAAAATCAATGGCCGCGACCCAAACTATGTGCGTGACCGTGTGCCGTTCAAGTTCCTCACTCCACTTTTCCCTACCGAACGTTTTCACATTGCTGACAACAATCCGAATATTTCCATGCGCATCATGGATCTGTTCGCACCCATTGGCAAAGGACAGCGCGGAATGCTTGTTTCACAGCCGAAGACAGGTAAGACTACTTTACTCAAAGACATTGCCAACGCAATAGCGAAAAACCATCCGGAAACTTACCTGATTGTTTTGCTTATTGATGAACGTCCGGAAGAGGTTACCGACATGAAACGCAATGTGCGTGCGGAGGTTATTGCTTCTACTTTTGATGAACCGGCTGAAAGACACGTGAAAATTGCCAACATCGTACTTGAAAAGGCGAAACGCCTGGTTGAGTGTGGACATGATGTTTGCATCCTGCTAGACTCAATTACCCGTCTGGCTCGCGCCTACAATACTGTTGCTCCTGCAAGCGGAAAAGTGTTGTCGGGTGGTGTCGAGGCAAATGCTCTCGAAAAACCGAAGCGTTTCTTTGGCGCTGCACGTAAAATTGAAAACGGTGGTTCATTGTCAATCATAGCTACAGCGCTGGTTGATACCGGCTCCAAGATGGATGAAGTTATCTTCGAAGAATTCAAAGGAACCGGTAACATGGAGTTGCAACTCGACCGCAGAATCTCTAACCGCCGAATTTTCCCGGCTATTGATATTCTGGCATCCGGCACCCGACGTGAGGACTTACTTCATGACCGTGATGTATTGCAGCGCATGTGGATCTTACGCCGTCACCTGGCGGATATGAATCCAATTGAAGCCATGGAATTTGTAAAGGACAGAATCGAGAAAACCAGAAATAACGAGGAGTTCCTCGTTAGCATGAATTCGTAAGCATGAAAAAAATGCCATGGATCATGGCCGGAATGTGGTTCGCAGCACGAATCATTGCCGGAAAGACGATGGAGATTGGGAATGCCAAGAATTTTGGAGTGCTCAGCAATATATTGCTCATCCTGATCCTCATTTTCCTGTCTATTTTCTATCGCTACCGCAAATTGGGTCAAGAGACCTCTTCGTTTTTCGAAGATCTCCGCGATTGCATGAAACCGGCCCTCAAATATGTGCTCGGCGTGGTGGTTTTTATCGCTGTCTATTATGCATTTGTGAGCAATGACCTTCAGACATTGCAGGAAGCGCACATTCAAGCTTTCAATGAGGGAATTGCCATCGAAGAGAATTTAGCCAAATTCAGAAGCGAGCACCCCGAACTGAAAGATCAAACGGTTGAACAATTGATGCAAGCTAACAAAGAGAATGTTGAAAGAAATTCGTCACTGCACATCAATATCATCGGAGCATTGCTTGCTTTGACTTTTGTTAGTTTAGCCTATAGCCTGCTCGCGGTTGTTATCTGGAGAGTTTTCGTGAAGCGGCTCTGAAACAATAATCTATCGGATTGTCGTTTAAGCAACTGGCTTTTCTAAACTCGCTCATGGGTAATTGGACGAAATATTTGTTGCTTGCTGCGGTTCTGCTGAACCACGGCCATTCGTCGGCTCAATTCCGGGGAAAGGAAAACCTCGGAAAATTCGACTCCCGTTACTATCATTTTGGATTCTTACTCAGTGCCAACCAGTCGTCCTTTTTCATTGACTATAAACCAAGTTTCGATTTCAGCGATTCTTTATTGTCCATTGACAATGTGCCTCAGGCCGGATTTAATTTGGCGCTGATGGCCTCACTCAATCCAATCAAAAATGTCAATATCAGGTTCATTCCCGGATTGTCATTTCAGGACAGGGGGCTCAATTATGCTTTTCTTGAAGCAGATGGGAAGACTAAAACATATCTCAAAAGAACTGAGTCTGTGTGGCTTCAGTTTCCTCTTGCTCTGAAGCTTCGGACGAATCGCGCCGGAAACTTTGCTGCATATGCGCTGATTGGTGGGTGTTATGGCATCGATATGCAATCGCAACGCGACGTTGATGAAGCTGTCGCCGGTAAAATTGTGGTCAAACTCCAGAGAAATGATATAACCCTTGATGCGGGAGGAGGTTTCGACTTTTTCCTTCCGTATTTCAAATTTGGAATTGAAATGAAAACTTGTTTCGGGATGAAAGATCTCCTTATTCAGGAGAACAATCAGTTTACTGATCCGATATCTCGTCTCCGAACAAGAGCATTTGTGCTGTCACTCACATTTGAGGGTTAATCCCAAATTTATCACTCACGAGAAGTTCTTCCTGATTTAAAACGTCCTGGTTATCTTGCTGCCGTGTTTTTACCCGGAAAATTCGCTCCCCGCTGGATCATATTCCTGATTGATGTTGTCATCTGTCTGGTTGCATATGTCGCTGCTTATCTGGTTCGGTTTGAATTTGCCCCACCAAAAGTTGAAATAGATCTTGCGCTTGCCTTCCTGCCCTGGCTGATAGGGGTGAGAATGTTCTCCTTTTTCCTCGGTAAAACTTATGCCGGGATTATTCGGTTTACGAGCTCTCAGGATACTGTCAGAATTTTTTATGTCATTACTGCTGGTAGCATTGTTTTCGGAATTCTCAATCAGATCAAGTATAACTTCATAGATCAGCAGTACTACATTCCTTACTCTATTATTATCCTTGAATATCTGCTGACACTTTTTGCCATGATTGTGAGCCGTATCGCGGTGAAGGTCGTGTATATGGAGTTGAAGACTCCGGATAAAACAAGATCACGAGTTGTGATATTCGGGGCAGGCGAAAGCGGCATGATTACCAAAAGAGCCATTGACCGCGATTCCCGATCGGAAATGGAAGTCTTCGCTTTCGTGGATGAAGATCCTGGAAAAAGTGGAAAAATGCTGGAAGGCGCTGAAATTTTTCCGCTGACCAAACTCGATGAACTCTTTGCTTCATCTAAAGTGGATGAAGTCATCATCGCTATTCCTTCTTTAGATAAAAAGAAAAAGGCACAGTTCATCAACAAAGCCCTTGCCGCGAATGTTCACGTTTCCAATATTCCTCCGGTGAAACAATGGATCGGAGGTCAATTGAGTGTCCGTCAAATCAGAGATATCAGGATCGAAGATTTATTGGGCCGCGATACGATTCGCCTCGATAGTGCTTCCGTGGCCGCACAAGTGGAGGATAAAGTGGTGCTCATAACCGGCGCTGCAGGTAGTATAGGAGCGGAACTGGTAAGGCAGCTTTTGGCCTATAAATCATCGCTGGTAGTCATTCTGGATCAGGCCGAAACCCCCATCTTTCAGCTTGAGAATGAACTGAATCTCGCAGGGTATACAGGTAGATTTGAAGTGGTAATGGGCGATGTACGCCAGCTCGACAGGATGCGCAGAATGATGCAGCATTTTAAGCCGGGCATCATTTACCACGCCGCGGCTTACAAGCATGTTCCACTCATGGAAAACAACCCAAGTGAGGCTGTGCTGGCAAATGTGCTTGGGACAAAAATTATGGCTGATCTGGCAGAGGAGTTCGGAGCGGAAAAGTTTGTCCTTATTTCGACCGACAAAGCAGTGAATCCTACCAGCGTGATGGGTGCAACCAAGCGCGCGGCTGAAATTTATGTGCAATCTAAGAATGCCGGTTCAGCCACACATTTCGTTACAACGCGTTTCGGAAATGTGCTGGGTTCAAATGGCTCGGTGATTCCAATTTTCCGCCGTCAGATAGAAGAAGGCGGACCACTCACCGTGACACATCCCGAAGTCACAAGATTTTTTATGACGATTCCGGAAGCTGTTCAGCTTGTGCTCGAAGCCGGTGCCATGAGTCAGGGTGGTGAGATTTTTGCTTTCGATATGGGTGAAAGTGTGCGGGTGATTGATCTCGCCAAAAACATGATAAAGCTCTCCGGTCTGGAATTGGGCAAGGACATCGAAATTGTTTTCACAGGACTTCGTCCGGGTGAAAAGCTTTATGAAGAAGTTCTGAGCGCCGCAGAAAACACCCAGCCTACGCATCATACCAAAATACTACGCGCTCTGGCGAGGGAATATCCTTTTGATAAGGTTCAGCGCGATATCAGCGAACTGATTGCGCTATTCGATGAGCAGAACAACGAAAAGATTGTGAGGAAACTCAAGGAGCTGATCCCTGAATACATTAGCAGTAACTCCGAGTATGCCAGCTTTGATAAGGCCTGAGCTATTCAGGTTTTAGGAAATGTTTCATAAGGTTTGTCCGTCTTTGTGATGCCCGGATTTAAGATTTGATCTGGTGTGGATGTGTGATTTGAACTGTATAATTTGGGATAGTTCCATTTTTGATTCAGCCATTGCATGGACGTTTGATCATATACAGTCAGTCTCAACATTATATTTTTCAACAGCATTTGTGGAATTCGAAAAAAATTCCATCTTTGTTATACTAACCACAAAAACCACTGCAGCGACAAAACAAGAAAGAGAACCCCTCGCACCCGCTACTCCACAGAAATCCGGAACGCAACTTCAGCTTGAAAGACCGAGTTGCGCAAGTATTTCACAAAACCTTATTTTTTTACTTTCATCTTTCATCACATGAAAAACCTTATTTTATCTCAAACAGAAAATTATTCTTCGGTGATGAGTTGTCAACAAGTTTTACCCACCCCCGGTAGCTTTTTATCACGGCATGTTCACCATTCCCGGTATCATTTAATTGACAATGTGTTCAAATTCATTCTTACGATGGCGATACTCTTTTTTTTCGTGACCAAGGGGAAAACACAATGTGTTTTGGATGGTGACTGGCAAAGCATCGATGCCACTTGTCCAACCAGTTCAGATGGCGCTATTTGTTGTGACACCTTATATGGAGTAGTTCCGGGAACGGGTCTTCCCCCTTACGCATACAGCATCAGTCCTGCTGTTGGAAATTACAATGCAACCACCAATTGTTTTGAAAATTTACCTGTAGGTACATATACCGTCACAACCACATCGAGTGATGGATGTATTGGTGTTTTTACCAACCTGGTTGTGATGTCGACCTATGCTGAAATATCAGCAACCTTTAACATTACACCCGCATCATGCGGTGCCAGTGACGGATCAATATGTGCAACAGTGACAGGAGGTTCAGGCAGTTTTTCTTACAATTGGACAGGACCACCGGCATACAATACCACCCTCAGCACGACCAATTGCCTGAGTGGAGTTCCGGCAGGCATTTACCAACTGTTCATTGACGATCTGAACTCGATTTGTTCCCGACAATACAGTCGCACAATTTCTGAAGCAGCACTCACGGTAACAGCGACAGCAACTGCGGCCACCTGTCAACTCTGGCCAAATCCTTGTCACAATGTGCTCAAAGGCATTATACCCACAGATGCTGTCGCGGTTCGGTTTATCGATCAAACCGGAAGAGTGGTCATAGAAGAAAAAGTCTTTTACCCCAACCAACAATGGGATGTGTCGGGCCTGGAGTGCGGGGTGTATGTGGTGGAGGTGGAATTGGCAGACAAAAGACGGACAAGTGCTAAATTAATCCGGCAATAGATAGGGGCATGACTAACCTGTGTGCTGTTATCTTTGCATGAAATGACGATCGATAAAAACATTGAAATGGCCAATCTGCAATCGGAGATTGGCAAATACATCGGACTCGGGCAGAACAGCCTCATCTTCAATTTCGAAGAACATACCCGACATGTGTTGTTGCGTCTGATCACCGTAAATCCAACGCACAATCAGAGCTTCCTTTTTCACAGCTGCGAAGGTGCCGATAAAGTGGATGCACTTCGGAACATGCTGGAATATGTGAGAGGATATAAGGACGAGGAAAGCAGTTTCACCATCCAGTGGACATTGCGCAGAGAAAATCTACTTCACACTTCATATTTCAGAGCAAAGAATATTCTTGGAGCTTTGGATAAACTGTATTTCGATCGTGATCCAAACAGCATCACTGTTTTTAGTGTTATGATGAATCCTATTTCGTAAGTGGTCTATAAAACGATGTCTGGTAATTCTGAGGCCCAGTATCGGGTTCTGGGAAGCAGGCATATTGGAAGAGTTTTTCATGTAAAGTCGGAAGAAGAAATTCGCAATATCCTGGACGTATTGCATAAAGAACATCATGACGCGACTCATGTCTGCTATGCATGGCGTCTCGGTTGGGATAAAAAAAAATTCCGCATAAATGATGATGGCGAGCCTTCAGGAACTGCAGGCAAACCCATTTTCGGCCAGATTCAGGCACACGATCTTACCAATGTTTTGATTGCGGTCATACGTTATTATGGTGGAACAAAACTGGGTACGGGCGGATTAATTGATGCTTATAAAACCGCTGCTTCTGCTGCTATTGAAGCCGGTAACATTGTTGAAAGGCCTGTAACTGATTTGTACCGCATTAATTTTTCATACAATGACATGCCTGTGGTCATGAAAAAGCTCAAAGACCTGGGGATGGAGAAAATTGAGAGTGATTTCGGCGAGCAATGCTCACTGAAATTTTACCTGAATTATGATCGGTCAGATGCACTCAAGGCTTGGGCTGAGGACGAAGCAAGCATAGTGTTGATACATTTAGACAGAATTTAATTCGAAGAATATCATGAAAAAAGTCTATACCCTGATCATAGCATTTTTCTTGTTAGCTGGTTGTGCGCATGATCATCCTGTTCAACATCTGCCATCCGGTGAGATCAGCAATCAGATTCAGGCGCTTATGAACGAGCAGGAGAGCAGCTGGAATTCCGGTGATATCGATGGTTTTATGAAACACTACTGGCAGAATGATTCCTTGAAATTCGTCGGAAAGAGAGGTCTTACTTATGGCTGGCAACAGACTTTGGATAACTACAAAAAAGGTTATCCGGATGCGGCCGCGATGGGAAATCTAAAATTCAACAACATAGCTGTGGATGTGCTTTCCGATTCCTCGGCTTTTGTCATCGGCAAGTGGACACTGTTCAGGGTCTCTGATACAATTTCAGGCCATTACACATTGCTGTGGAAAAAGCTCAACAATAATTGGGTGATCATCACGGATCATTCCAGTTAATGCTGCCATACCAAAGCTACCCGAATGACACTTTTCCTGACACCTAACATGGTTTTTTGTTTTTTGTAATAGGGTCAGGAATAAAATCTACGGTTTACTATTGCAGTGGTTTTTATTTAATACAAAGATTCGATATGTTCGACGGTTCACCGGTTACAATGATTATCCTGATTGCTACAGGCTTCGTTTCGTGGCAGGCTTTCAACAATTCAAGTCTGTATGAAAAAATGATGTACAATCCATACAGAGTCAAGCATGAGAAACAATATTATCGTTTGCTCTCACACACGCTTGTGCATGCGGATTTTTTCCATTTGTTGCTCAATATGTTCGTGTTTTATTCTTTCGGGAGCATCATGGAGACATACTTCACTGTGAGGTATGGAGCAGGGGGCGGATCCTTGCTGTTCATCCTGCTGTATGTGCTCGGCGGTTTGACGGCTACTTTGCCTGCATTGAGAAAGCATGCTGACAATTATGGATACAATGCAGTAGGAGCAAGTGGCGCAGTGAGCGCGATGATGATGGCCTATATGATTCTATTTCCGTTATCCGAAATTGGATTCTTTTTTATTCCAATGAAGGCATTTATAGGCGTGGCAGTCTTTTTTGCATTTGAACATTTCATGAACCGCAGTGGGAAAACGAATATCGCACATGATGCTCACATCTGGGGAGCTTTGTTCGGCATCATGTTCATCTTTTTTCTTCAGCCGCAATCACTGGTTGCTTTTTTCAGCTCGATCAGGTCCTATCTGTTCTGACTTTTACTCGCTTCTTTCTTTAAAAACGAATACGTCTTCGTTGGTCCGTTTCATATAGTAATTCTCGCGTGCAAATTTCTCAAGCGAGTTCTTGTTGTGCGATAAATCATACAATGCCTGTTGTGCATTTACATTTTCGTCTTTCATTCTTTTTACTTCAGTGCGAAGTGCAGATACTTCTCTGCGTGATTGTATGATGTAGAACAGATCAATGTCGTTGAAGAAACAAATCCAAAGCAGAAATACCCCCACCGCAAGGGCATACTTGTTGCGCAGTGTTTTGGGGAGTTTGAATTTCATAGGGTAAAGATGGCAACGGTTCAACACGGACGAACTATTTGCATTGCGTATTATGAACAGTGTATTGAGGAAATTGAAAGAATTTGATAACAAATAAAAAGCCCGGATTTCCGGGCTTTTTTCTGAGGTTCACATCAACCTTTTTACTCTTCTGAAGGTGGGTCGCCACCCTTAGGTTCTTTTGTTTTGCTTTCTTTTGGCGATTTGCCGCGCTCAACTTTCATAGTGATTTTGTCTTCTTCTTTGTTGTAATCAACCATGAGGGTATCACCAGACTTGAGATTGGTATTGATAATTTCTTCGGCAATAGGATCTTCCAGATACTTCTGAATCGCTCTGCGCAATGGACGAGCACCGAATTTCTCATCAAAACCCTTGTCGGCAATATAATCTTTTGCTACATCAGTCAACTTGATCGTGTAACCAAGAGTCATTACACGATGGAACAATTTTTCGAGTTCAATATCTATGATCTCAAATATGTGTTCTTTCTTGAGAGCGTTGAAAACGATGAGATCGTCAACACGATTGAGGAATTCAGGGGCAAACGCTTTCTTCAGTGCATTTTCAATTACACCTTTGCGCTCTGCTTCTTCCTGCTGAGCTCTCGACGTTGTACCGAAACCAACTCCTGTTCCGAAGTCCTGCAACTGGCGTGCGCCGATATTGCTGGTCATAATGATAATGGTATTCTTGAAGTCGATTTTGCGACCCAGGCTGTCTGTCATCTGACCGTCATCCAAAGCCTGAAGCAACAGGTTGAAAACATCAGGGTGAGCTTTCTCAATTTCATCAAGAAGCACGATGGAATATGGTCTGCGACGCACCTTTTCGGTGAGCTGCCCACCTTCCTCATATCCGATGTAACCCGGAGGCGCTCCTATCAATCTTGAAACTGCGAATTTTTCCATGTATTCACTCATGTCAATTCTGATGAGCGCTTCCTCAGCATCAAACAGATATTTAGCGAGTTCTTTTGCGAGTTGTGTTTTACCAACACCTGTAGGGCCGAGGAAAATGAATGAACCAATCGGACGATTCGGGTCTTTCAATCCGGCGCGGTTGCGCTTGATTGCTTTGACAACCTTTTTGATTGCTTCATCCTGACCGATCACCTTACCTTCAAGTTCTGCGTCCATCTTAGCAAGACGACCACTTTCTTTTTCTGCAACACGGGTAACCGGAATTCCTGTCATCATGGCAACGACTTCTTCCACGTTGGCTTCAGTTACAGTTACACGGTGGTTCTTGGTGTCTTCTTCCCACTTTTTCTTCGCAGCTTCCAGTTTTTCCTGGAGTTGTTTTTCGCGATCACGCAACTTAGCAGCCTCTTCATATTTCTGGCTGCGTACTACGCGATTCTTGTCTTCTTTAACATCTTCAATGGATTTTTCAATATCAATAATTTCTTTCGGTACAGTGATATTGTTGAGGTGCACCCTTGAACCAACTTCATCAAGAGCATCAATAGCCTTATCCGGCAAATGACGGTCTGTAATGTAGCGTGCAGTGAGTTTAACACAAGAAGCAATTGCTTCCTGAGTGTATGTAACACTGTGGTGTTCTTCATACTTGTCTTTGATATTATTCAGAATCTGAATAGTCTCATCGACGGTGGTTGGATCAACGATTATTTTCTGAAAGCGACGCTCAAGAGCACCGTCCTTTTCAATGTATTGACGATATTCATCGAGAGTTGTTGCGCCTATGCATTGGATTTCCCCACGCGCTAGTGCCGGTTTAAACATATTGCTCGCGTCAAGCGAACCACTGGCGCCGCCGGCTCCAACGATGGTGTGTATTTCATCTATAAAGAGAATGACATCCGGAGATTTTTCCAGTTCATTCATCACAGCTTTCATGCGTTCTTCGAACTGTCCACGGTACTTGGTGCCTGCAACAAGCGAAGCAATATCCAACGTTACAATTCTTTTGTTGAATAGCACACGCGAAACTTTTTTCTGTGTAATGCGCAGAGCAAGTCCTTCAGCTATCGCAGATTTTCCTACCCCGGGTTCACCAATCAGGATTGGATTGTTCTTCTTTCTGCGAGAAAGGATTTGAGAAACACGTTCAATTTCCTTTTCACGCCCAACGATTGGGTCAAGTTTACCGTCTTCTGCCATTTTGGTCAGATCACGGCCAAAGTTGTCGAGAACCGGGGTTTTGCTTTTGCTGTCACCAGGCTTCTTCTGAATACCGCCGCCGGTGATACCACGATCATCATCGTCGTCATCAGATGCACTGGGCAATTCTGCACTTGGCAAATCTTCTTTGGATAGCAGGCCACCCATGTTTTCGAGTTCATCTCGAACTGCCTGATAGTCCACTCCGTAACTAAGCAGTTGTTTGGTGGCAACATTGTCGTTGTCCTTCAGAATGGATAGCAGGAGATGCTCCGTTCCCACAAGGGATGCCCTGAAGGTTTTTGCCTCCAGATATGTGATTTTCAGAATTCGTTCTGCCTGCTTCACGAGCGGTATTTGGCCCGGCGTGCTGTAGGGCGTGCTTGTCGGCGATGTGTTTTTTATCGCAGTTTCGATTTGCTTGCGCAAACGACTGAGATCAACATCAAGGTTCATCATCACCTTCACGGCTACGCTTTCGCCTTCGCGAATAAGTCCCAGTAACAGGTGTTCTACTCCGATATAGTTATGTCCAAGACGCAAAGCTTCTTCTCTGCTGTACTGAATAACATCACGGACTTGTGGTGAAAATTTAGCTTCCATACTCATATTTTCTGTCTCCTTCTTATCTGTATAGACGTTGTAAAGTTAATACTGCTGCCTGAGATACCCAACAAATGTACCCGAGTCAATTACGACTGCCCGAATGTCAGGTTTTTGTTATGAACATTCAATATTTTTTGCATTTGGCAGAAATACAGCGTCTTTCATTTCAAACTGTCAATATTATCCTGTGGATACAGTTGAAAACAAAGAGCCCCCCGCATTGTGCGCAGAGGGCTCTTTCAAAATAGGTTATTTTAACTATTCTTTCACCAACTGCAGTGATGAAGTACCTTCCTGAGAGATTACCCGGAAGTTGTATACGCCTGCAGCGTAATTAGAAATATCGATGTTGTTGGTCGATCCATTTGCATTCATTTGGCGGCTGAATATCACTCTGCCGGTAGCATCAGAAATTTCAACCTGTGCAGTGCCGTTGAAATCACCAGTCATGGTAACAAAATTGGAAGCAGGATTTGGATAAAGTTGAATGCCAAGTGGATTTCTGATTTCATTTACACCTACAACTGAAGCCGCAACTTCAACTCTTTCGCTTTCACAAAGAATTTCCGGAGTGGCGAGTTTCCAATCGTAGAAGTAATAGTAATATCCTTCACCAAATGATGAGGTTGTAATGGAACCTGAAGTACCAATTGCGTAAGGATATTCGAGTGTTCCATTGTTTCTGAAAAGATTGTTTTCAGCACAACCGATCTGCAATCCATTCGCAACTGGAAGGTCAAAATTCAGATCAACCACGTTGGATCCGATGTTGCAATTGACAACCGCGCTTGCAATTAACTGATTCGCGTTATTGTATAACTCGATTGTGCGATTGCCTGCCTCAGAGGTTTCTGGAACATATACTGTCACTTGCTCAAGTACCAGTGGCTCGTAAATGTCAAAGAACAAACGGCCGCCTGAAGAAGGAAGACCTCCTGTGCCGCTGTTGTCCTCGCGACCACCTTCAACATCGATTCCACCATGCACAGTGGTTGAAGAAACCCAATAGCTGATGGTATTGTCGAAGCTTGCTGTTGTGAATGTTGAACCTGTGCCCAAAACCTCGGTTGAAGTTGATGTAGCATACCAGTTCAGATTTTCACCCGTAGCGGTCAAATCGGCTGTGCCTGGTTCACCTATGATTACGTCCTCAGCAACCGGCTCGGTCGAAGAGAGTACTTCCAATGTGATTACCTCGCTCTCATATGCAACTCCGTCGCATGCGCCCTCTACACTTACGAAATAGTCTCCGCTCTCTGTTACTACGATGCTTTGTGTATTGGCACCATTAGACCACAGATAAGACTGTGCGATGGATGAGCTCAGAACAACTGTCTCTCCTTCGCAGAAAGTTTCAGGTCCGCTCAATTCAAGAACCGGAGCCTCTTCTTCAATAATGTCTACAATGATAGTGTTTGAAACAGAAGCGCAACCTTCATCATTGAAGGCTACAACATAATAACCACCCTGACTGTCAACTTCAATGCTATTGCCGGTAGAGCCGTTGCTCCAGGAATAGCTTGTAGATCCTGCAGGAGCTTCAATGGTCACAGTGCCGCCCGGACAAATTTGCGTATTTCCGATGGCGCTAATTGATATCGGATCACCCATGCAACCGGCTTCAAGCACGAAATGACTCATGTTTATTTCCGGATTGTTGATAGTCGTTACCATCTGACTTGGCCACTTGATGATCACCTGATCAACTTCTGTTGCCTCACCAATGCCGAAGTGGGTTATAAGTGAAGAACCCGGATCAAAACTTTCACCGGCACGAACTTCTCGCACCTGAACACCCCAGTCGCCATAAATTTCAATTCTGGCACCTACAGCGCTTTTGTTAGACTCAATACCTTCAAGGTCGAACATGATGTAATTGTTGGCGTTGCCGTCGTTGATCCAAAGGTTGTTTCCTGAGATTACGTCGAGGAATCCGTCGTTGTTGAAATCACCAATTCCACCACTGTTAAATCCGGAAAGTTGGGCTCCGGTGAAAGTGAGATCTCCGTTGTTCCACCACATTTCTGTACCCATTTCAGAAAAAATGTCTACGAATCCATCGTTGTCGAAGTCACCGGCATCACAATTCCAGGCACCAAGATCAAATGCATTGATTCCGGTTGTTCCAATTATATCAGTGAAATAACCTGTGCCGTCGTTCAGCATAAATTTGTTAGCTGCACCTCCGGGAACATCACCGCTTGAGTGGTTCACTGTGAAGGCATCAAAATCTCCGTCATTGTCGAAGTCTTCAAATACTGTAGTCCAGCTTTGGTTACCATCGTTCATGTTGGCTTCTGCACCAGCTTCAGTATATGTTCCATCTCCGTTATTTCTGTATAGCAGGTTGATACGCTGAGGATCTCCCCATGCTGCACCACCGCGGCATTTGGTAATGTACAAATCTGAATCCCAATCGTTGTCATAGTCGACCCAGATTGCGGCGTAATTACCGCCCGCGTCAAGTGTCTGAATCAAATCAAAATCAAGTTCCAGAATACCATTCACGTTGCGGTATGGATGACACTGGTCAACGTCGTGGTTGGCAAATGCATCAAGATTACCGTCGTTATCAATATCCGCGAATGTTGTGCGCTGCGTGAATATGTATTGAGGAAATGCGTCTTCGGTATAATCAGTTCCGTCATTATTGGCATAAACGTAGGAAAGAGCGTTACCCGCACCCAAAACCAAATCGTTGTATCCATTACCGTCAATATCTGCAGCTGCAATACTCCAAGATGGTAAATTTTGAATAGTCATCGGGAAGAATGCAGGTTCAAACGAACCATCAACTTGCTGGTAGTCGATGTAGATTCCGTTGCTCATAACTCGAACAACGTCATCAAGACCATCACCATTCATGTCGGAAGCTAGATCACCCTGACTGGTTCCACCTATGCTCTGAAGCAGGGTCCCCATGTTTGTGAACGTGACCTGCGACTGAAGTGAGGAATAGGCAACTATCACAAGAAAAGCCGCTAATCCTTTAAGTGTAAAAAATTTCTTCATTTTTTCAAAGGTTATAAAATTGGTTTCGAGTGTAATTATACGGAGAAAAATGAGTTCTTTTCCTGTTTTTTTTAAGTATTTCTTGGAATCGAAAGTTTTATCATTTTTCGAATGTCATTTTGGCCTTCTATGAGAAAATAAACCTGAATAGAGACGTGATGTTTTTTTCTATGGCAAAACTTGTTAAATCCTTCCTAAGCCTTGAACATAGCCGGTTTTGAATTGTCTAATATGCATATAATTTGCCGCATCGTGATTAAAGTCTTTTACTTGAGTTTAGCCTTTATCTGGAGTTTGCATGTACATGCGCAAAGCTCAGCCAGACTTGAATCCATGAGATTCATCAAAGAAGGTGACAATTTCCTGAGAATGGGTAATTGGAATGACGCAATGGCTTCTTACAGTAGCTCAATAATCGCAGACCCTTCTTATGCAGATGGTTACATGAAGCGTGCTATGCTGAATGAGCGATTGGGGTCGCAAACTGATGCGGACTATATTCACTTGAATCGGGGTCAATATGAGTTAACGAATTAAATTTGCCATCCAACAAAATAGAATATGTATAGAATTTGTGCTCTTCTTTCAATAGCCTTTATCACATCGTGCGGGGGCAATAAAACAGATGATTCAAAATCAGTGAACGCTGCTGGACCAAGTGCCAGCGGAAATCCATATCAGGATGTGGCCGGAGTTTATCAGGATACTTTGCCTTGCCCGGATTGTCCCGGAATCCTGACAGAATTGACTCTGCATCCTGATTCTACTTTCATGCTTAGGGAGAGGATCTTGAATGCGGAAAGACGCCCGGCGAAAAGCACGAACCTCCGTGGTGTTTTTGCCTTTATTGATGGGTCTTCCAAGATTAAACTGACTTCATCTCAGGCCGATGCAGCGCAGCGCTTGTTTGAGGTCACTGAAAATGGGCTATTGGCCACCGATGTACAGGCACAACCCGGAACGGATCTAACTCTGGAAATGCGTGAACGGATCATGGGGAAAGTCGGAGCTGATTTCATTTCTTATCGACTTGAAGATAAAGGAACATATCCTTCTGTCATCTATATGAATATGCCCGGTAGCGATATAGTCATCAACAAACCAGCGTTGGATCGAATGAAGGATGCTGAGAAGGCGATTGTTTCATTCTATGCCATGCAATTCAATACCGCTTGTGATGACAACAAGTGTGCTTTGGAAAGCGCCATGAGTACTGACAAGAACAGCCTTGAAGCAACCGTTCGCAAATGGATGCCCTCTGCGGTCTTTCCTTCTGCTGATGAAATGCGCGCATCACGCATTGATACGAAGTTGGTTTTTCTGAATTTTAATCTTCAGGGAAGCAATCTTTCTGTTAATTACAGCACTATGTCTTCGGACTTTTCGATGAGACAAAGTACAGATGTTTTTGAGATCACTGATTCAGAAGTCAAACTAATTAAAAAGGGAGAAGTACTGGAACAAAAGCGTAATTCGCCTCCTTCAAAGGAACAGGCGCGCGAGAGAAAATGAACTTGTTATTGAATCAATTCAGGGCAGCCAATGGTTGCCCTTTTTTGTTTGTTATTGATCATTGATTGAAAAGATGCTTCGATATAATTGCGCGCGCATAGCTTCGTTAGAGGAGCCTTTTCTGATACTTTAGATTTGCATTTTTGGCTATGATCGGAAACGCAATGGTCGGGCCTGAGTTGAAGTAACGAAAGGAAATGTATCCTTCGGTATTGGGTTCTTTTTACTTTGGCGTAGTCTGAAGGTAATATAAAGAAAAAGGCCACCCAAAGGGCAGCCTTGTTCAAGCATTATTCAATAGATTATCTTACAATTAGAATAGAACCGGTGTATTCACGTGGACTCAATTCAAAGACGGATTTTGCTTTAAGTACATAATTGTAGCTTATACCTTCAACATAATATTCTCCTCCATTGAAATCGCCTTCCCAAGCTTTCTTGTAATCAGTGGATTCAAAAACTTTTTGCCCCCAGCGATTGAAGATCATGATATGGTACTGTTCAGGATCAATGGCATTGCCCTGAACCTGGAATACATCATTGATACCATCGTTGTTCGGTGAGAAAGAATTCGGAATGTAAATAGCGTGTGGCTGCTCTTCAAAATGAGCAATGATAACATCATCAGAAACAAATGTGTAAGCAACTGTTGACTTACTGGCATTCGGAAGGGCGGGTGTATTATCACTGGACCATTCCTTGAAATCAATGAAGTCATTAGGTATGGCAATGAACTTCAAAGGCTTGCTTCCTTCCAGTTCAACCGACATCTCATAATCTGTGGAATATGGATTACCCGTTAGATAAGCCTCTTCGAACACCACAGTTCCGGCATAAGGTGGTTCAACCTTCACTGTAATAGTGTGGTGAGGCGTGGTGGTGAATACGGCTGTTATGCTGCCATTGGCAATCAATTCCAATATAACACTTGGGCTTAGATTGTCCGGGCTGATCGGATTGCCATCCACAATCCAGTGGCTGAACTGCGACCATTGGTCATTTGGCACTGCCGTGAATGTAATGTTTTCTCCACCAAGAATATCCAGCGTAAGTCCTCCTGCAGGAACAGTGTCACCATTCATAAGAACGATTCCACCTCCATCAAGGCTAACGTCGACATCAAGGAAGTAGTGTTCTATATAATCGTAAACTGCCACGATGGTATCGCTGAAGCAAGGATTGAGAGTGATGGTAGTTGCTTCGTCATCAGGAGAAACAACAGAATTATTCACTTCCCAGTTGAGGAAGTCGTACCATTCATTTTCAGTAACGGTCAATGTGAGCTGTTCTCCGCCATCCTGCAAAGTATTGAATGGATAGGTGGGCTGTGCATTACCATTGACGATGATAGTACCTGCGCCGGCTTCCGAAATATCGGTCATGATAGTAATTGGCCCGGTAGTAGGCTCAACGAAATATGCGACTATGGTGACATCACTGCTTATTGTGAAATTTGTGCTGGCGGCTGCCGGATCTTCAATAGTACCGGTACCACTGATAATTTCCCAACCTGCAAAATTGCCGCAAGTCATTCCATCAGTTATGGCATGAAGCTCTATCGGTAAATCCGCAAAGTATATTCCGGTGTACGGGGTGGTGTTATTGTTGAAGTAAAGTTCTTCTACTTCTATTTCACCAACACCATCGATTTGAACTGTCACGTTCCATGCAGTTACGTCATAGCAATCTTCAATGCCCCCGATGATCTCATCAGCGCATCTTGCAAGAATGAAATCCCGCAATTCTTGCACACTGGCTTCCCAACCCGCCACAGAGCCACCCCAACGTTGACATTGTCTTTCCATCTCAGGTTCTATCACGTTGATCATGCTATCCAAAACCTCTATCATGCGATCACACGAGAAAATGCTATTTGACAATGTCGCATAGCGCTGCATATAATCAGCGAAAAAGTCTTCGTTGTCGAACAAGGCGTTGAGAACAGGAATGTGCCCCTGACCACCAACGTCACCCATACCATCAATCTGGCAAGGATCTGCAGTAGGATTCGTGGAAGGAACTCCTGTATAATTTACATAGTGACCGAACGTAGCATCATTGTCCCACAAGGCATATCTCCATCTGCGCGCATCTCCTTCAGGATGACGGCCTCGCCACCAGGCTGTGTTCCAGTTGAGCCAGTCTGTGCTGACAACATAACCATTGAGAATGAAATAATCGATCAGACTCATGTGGTTGTATTGCGTAAGCACATAATCATAATTGGCCGCATTGGTCATGTCGTTGCTCGTGATGAAATCAACCAGATCTACCCAATCATCCTGAGAGCCGTACTCTTCCCATGTTCCTCCCCAGGTTTTGAGGAAATCCACGAAACCATCAGGTTGATCATAGTAGTATTTCGTATAGTCAATATCATCAACCTTTTCCCGCACATCATATACACCCCAAAAAGTGCCATTGATATAAACAACACAGGATTCAACTTTTCTTTCATCCAGGTGCAGACCACCTACCTCGGAGAGTCTGTGAACATAGGAGTCGCGAACATGTGCTCCACCCGAGAAAGGGTAATTGTCATTGGCTGCTGCTTTGAAAATTAGTCTTTCATATCCCTGACGATCACTGGAAGAGAATACAGGAAATTGTACTTCATTGTCGTAACCCATTGCATCGCGTGTTATGTAGTCAAATCCGCGCTGATCGTATGCATTGGAATCGTTTCCGTGTTCGTTGCTATCGCCGGTAGCTTCTGCAATAAAGTTACCATCGGTATCGAAGAATTCAATGTGCGTAAATTCACCTGCTCCGCCACCCCAGCCCCACGAACCATCGGATAAAGTACCTCCGGCGATGTGCACAACCATGATGCTGTGTTGATCATTACCGAAGAAGTAAGTGTTCGTCTCAATTTTGCCGGGAAGAATAGAAGGATCGTTGGAATAAGCAATAGCGCGAAGCGAGGTTGTTACATTTATATTAACAGGGCCAGTATACAGTGTGCTGGCATTGGTAGGCTCTGTTCCATTTGTGGTGTAATAAACGGTCGTTCCCGCTTGGGCGGTGATTGTCACGCTTATAGGGCCTGTTTTATACCCTGCCACGATGTCGAATGATGGTTCCTGAGTGTATGCCGTGTAGTTGGCGCCTGTATTGGCTGCTCCGTTGGTGGGATTAGTGAAAATTCCCCAGTTTGCGCCGCCATCCGTGGTTCTTCCATACGAATGATTCGCTAGCAAAGCACCCATGGTTTCTAAATCATAACTTTCTAAAATTGTGCCGCTTGCGTTCGAAAATACCACGTCTTCTCCATTGGTTTGAGTTACCCGAAAACTGGTGTTCAGATAACCAAATTGGTTAGGTGCATATTCACCGGTGCCAGACAAAAGAATAACCAGATAGCCATTCGCATTGATGTTTGTGCCTGCAGGAACTTGCCACTTCATCGGGTCGCTGATCTCGTTGCTAAGCCAGTAGCCACCAATATTGACAGCAGCCCCCGTCGGATTGTACAATTCAATCCAATCCTCATTATCGCCAGGATTAAAGTCGCTATAATTAGCTGTGCAGAATTCGTTGACGATAACCTGCGATTGCAGAGTCAGCGATACTATAAAGGCACAACAAAAAGCTAAAGTACTGTTTAATAGAACTTTCATTTTAGTAATCAATTATTCCTTACGGTTTCCAGATGGTATAACAATACAAAGGTAGTTCAGGTTGCACCGGTGTTATGTTAACATAGGGATAATATTGGAGTCCTGAAAGTCAAATGTTTATCGAATTGGGGAATGGGTGATTAATTGGTTGTTTATTAATGTGTTAAATAACTGTATGGGTTCGGGTTGCTGTTTCTTGAACTTGATAAAACAGGATTATTGTTAACAAGTAGATTTAATCTTCCGCACAGAATTCGGAAGTGCTTTGGATCGGACATAGAAATCCCACTGCATAATTTGGGTTTAACAGCGTCAGTAATTCAACTCCAAAGCAATCTCATTAATTTCGCCGGCTATGTCCGGCAGAATATTTTTACTTGCTAGTTTTTGTTTGCTTCTGGAGGCATGTGATGAAGATTCTTCAAAAAAAGCGGCCGCAGGTGAGTTTGACCTGTCGCTCCTTGTTGGCCGTTGGGAATTTCAAGACAACCGAACCAAGATTGAAGAGTGGACGCTCTCGGGAGAAAATGAATTGTCTGGCAAAGGATTCGTTTTGACCGAAAGTGACACCTCTTTTATTGAATTTCTCAGCATCCGCAAAGAAGGAGGGGTGCTCACTTATTTTGCCGGAATTTCAGGGCAGGAATCAGGAGAAGTGGTACCCTTTACCTTGAGTTTTCAAAGTTCTAACCGAATTGAGTTTAAGAATGAATCGCTTGATTTTCCCAAAAGAATTGGTTATGAAATCTTGGGAAATGACAAAATTGAATCGTACATCGAAGGACCACTCGATGGTCAGACTGTGAGGAAAATTTTTGATTATGAAAAAAGGGAATAAATATTGTCTTCGTTTGCTTATGTTGTTGTTGGTTGTCTTGACGTTGGCGTCATGCAAAAACCCTGATCCTTACGGACTGAATAGGCTGGAAGGCAGATGGAGAGCGAACGTGCAAGGAACGGAGTGGATTGAAATGTGGGACCCTCTGCAAACACAACCTTATGCTATCTCGGGCTCGGGTAAGGAAATGCGTTATGGAGGTGAAAAACTTGTGGAGGAAATGAGCATTCACATGGTGGACGACAAACTGGTATATACGGTTAAAGCCAATGGCCAGAATGATGAAAACCCGGTTGACTTTATGCTCGTGCAAAGCGATAAAGAAACCTTGCGTTTTGAGAATCCTTCGCACGATTTTCCGCAGTACATCGAATACAAGTTTTTAGATGTCAACCACATCATCGCGAAAATAGGTGCTCAGGGTACTGGCAGTTCTTCTGAAGAGTATGTCTTCGATTTTACCAGAATGGAGTAGTGACTTAAGTGTAGTTTACACACTTACTGTATTATCTTTCGCTCGTTTTGAGTAAGTTGATATTCATATCGTTATTGTTTTTTACACTCCATGGGCGATGTCAGAGTTATTTCTTGAACGGCACCGCTTCGGCACAAGGAGATAATTGTTATACTATTACAGCCAATGCTCCCTGGCAAAACGGGACGGTTTGGTATGCCGAGCAGCTGAACCTGAACGAGCCTTTCACATTGGAGTTTGAAATGAATTTTGGATCCAACGATCTCACTGGTGCTGATGGTATGGTTTTCGTTTTACAGACCGTTGGAACCAATGTAATTGGCATGGCCGGCGAAGGTATGGGATTTGAAGGTTTTAATCCTTCCTTCGGAATAGAGTTCGACACGTACACCAACAACACGACAGGTGATCCGACAAGCGACCATGTTGCTTTTCTAAAAAACGGAGACAATAACCATAGTTCTTTCAACAATCTGGCAGGTCCGGTTCAGGCGAAGAGCACTGCCGCCAATATAGAAGATGGACAGAATCATGTAGTAAAAATTACCTGGAATCCGCAGACACAATTTGTTGAATTGTTCTTCGATTGTGTTCTTCGGATTTCAGATCAAAATAATTTGATCGGTAATATATTTGGAGGTAATCCCATTGTCTATTGGGGATTTACAGGAGCAACAGGTGGAGAATTCAATCTGCAATCGGTATGTCTTCAGGATTATTTTTATGCTGAAATGAATGACAGTACGATTTGCCAGGGACAGTCTATTCAATTGGCTGCTCCGGGAAATCCACAAGGTACATTTGAATGGATACCGGCAATTGGGTTGGATAATCAAAATTCTCAGACTCCTGTTGCCACTCCTAACACAACCACAGAGTATTGTTATACATACACGGATTTGTGTTCGAATCAATTTTCTAATTGTCACACAGTATTTGTTGAAACGCCACCAGTGATTGACGCCGGACTCGATGCTTCGTATTGCGAAGGAGAGTCCTATGAGATCACTGCGTTTTGTGATCAGGATGATGCTACGCTGCAGTGGTCTACTGTGAATGGTGATTTTTCAGGAAATACGAATCAAATCTCTGTCGAAGTTACTGCAGCGGGCACTTATGTCCTTGAGGCCACGAGTGCTATGGCCGGATGCTCTGCATCTGATGAAATGGTTGTAACCGAAATTCCATTGCCGGTTTTTGTACCCGACTCTCCTCAGTCTTTTTGCCCCGGATATTCTGTGTTGCTCGATGCTGGTAACGGATGGGATGAGGTGGTGTGGTTCGATGGAAGTGATCAGCAGACGATCGAAGTTGAGACAGAAGGCAATTTTGAAGTAATTGTTTTTCAGAATGGGTGTTCTGCTGTTGCTCAGTTTGAAGTGAATGAAGTTGATTTGCCGATTATCGATATCGGTGAAGATGAGAACGTCTGCGAAGGAGAAATCGCAACTTTTGTTGCTGTTGAAGGTGGAATCTGGAGTACCGGCGAAACATCAGCATCGATTCAGGTATCGGAGCCTGGCGAATATTCTTTTCTTTTTACCAATGAGGCTTGCATAACTGGTGATACTGCATTGATCGAAGTGCAGGTTCCGATACAGTTTGATCTGGGTGCGGGATTCAATATTTGTGAGGGAGATACTTTGTTACTGCAAATTCCTGTTGTTGGAATTTGGTCAACGGGCGAAACAAGTGAATCGATTTCAGTGGCGGAGGGAGGAGTTTATGAGGTCATGGTTGTAGATGGACCCTGCGTTACAGCAGATGCGGTTGAAGTCGATGTGTTGGAATTTCCTTCGGTCGATTTAGGTTTTGATCCTATCTATTGTACAGGTAATATTTATACTATCGGTTCAGACGATGAAAATGTGATTGATTTTTTGTGGTCGACAGGAGAAGACACACCTACAATCGACATCCGCAACACAGGCGAATATTCGATCAACGTTTGGAATAGTTGTGGTGAGGATTCGGACACGCTTTTTGTCTTTTTCAATGATTGTGATTACAGTATTTATATTCCTCAAGCTTTTACTCCCGATAATGACGGACTGAATGATGTGTTTTTTGTTCATGCCAACAATCTCTTAAGCACCGAACTAAACATTTTTAATCGCTGGGGCATTTCGATTTTTAGTTCTACAGATTTGTCTCAACCCTGGGTAGGAGATGTCCAGTCAGGAACCCATTATGCACCTGATGGTGTCTACTCATATCAATTTAAGTATATTACCGACAAGGGCGATGCAGGTGAGTTGCGAGGACATATTACATTGATAAGATAGTAATTTTTCCTATCCTGCTTTGTGTGCTGCTCTGCGCAGGCGGTCATTGATTGCGCGGCCGATTCCATAATCCGGAACCGTTTCTGCCAAAATAATTTCAGAAGAGTCTTCGTCGAGTTTTCTCATGGCTGCAAAGAGATTGCGGGCTGCTTCATGGAGGTTGCCTGATTCAGATAACCGGATGTTTTTAAAATTGTAGAACTGATCTTTGAAACTCAGGATAGAAACATCAGACGAATATCTGCGAAGCAATTCATGAATGTTGCCAATGATCATCTTTTTACGTGGAGCATAATGCGATAAAAGCATACCGGGTGCATTCGGAGCAACTTCATTGTTCGTTTTCACTTCCAGAACACCAACAATACGCTCCATGGCTTCAATTGAAGTTCCTCCAAGACGAAGCACTATGGGATGCTGACCTGTGCAGTCTACGATGGTTGACTCGAGACCAATTGCACAATCGCCACCGTCGAGAATCATGGGGATCTTTTCGCCCAATTGATCTGCAACATGTTTGGCGGATGTCGGGGAAATGTATCCAAAAGGATTGGCGCTTGGCGCAGCCAGAGGGTATCCGGTTGTGCGCAGCAGAGCTAACGTAAGAGAATGATCGGGCATCCTCAAACCAACACTGTCCAGACCGGAGGTCACAATATCCGGTACGATTTTGTTTTTCTTCAGCACAACGGTGAGAGGTCCCGGCCAAAAAGCTTTCATCAGTTTTGAAGCAAATTCCGGAATCTCCGTCGCATAGCTCATGACATCTTCAGGAGCGCTCACATGCACAATCAGCGGATCGAAATGGGGCCTGTTTTTCGTTTCGAATATCCTGATTACGGCATCAGCATCCAGCGCATTCGCCGCCAGACCATAAACTGTTTCCGTGGGAATGGCAACGAGCTTTCCTTCGCTTAACAGTTGACTGGCAAGTACTATGTCCTTATTGATTTGAACTGACACGAGCGCAAGTTAAGGTGACTTTTTGACCTTCAGCGTGAATGTTTGCTCCTGATTATTGGTTGATCAGGCTTTAGCCTGATAATGCGGATAAAGCATTATTGCTGCACAGGGTCTTTCACCACCAAACCCACCTCCATCATAAAGATCAGAGGATCCACGTTGTCCATCATTTGCGCAATTTCATAGGTGTATTTGCCAAATACCGGGAACTCTTTTTTTTCGTCAAGCACATGTTCAATGTCAATGATATCGAATCCTTTTTCGCCATAAAAGTTGCCTTTTTCATCCCGAACAGGTACTCCAACATCATAAGAAATTTTATTACCCTGCGGGTCAGTTTCGGTGATGCGCACATAGGCCTTATCGTACATATAACCGGATGCTACGCGAAGCGTGAGAATGAACTTGTAAGGATGTTTGTTTTCAGTGATATCAATTTCAAATTTTCGGATGTCTTGTTTGTACCATTCAAGACTTTCTCCGAATTTTTCATAATGCCTGTAAATGGTTTTTTCATCACCGCAGGAAACAAGCAAGACAATGAATGCAAAGACAAGCAGAGTCGTGCCACACAATTGTTTGAACATCTTCATAGGGATAGTCAATTTGGATAGTTAAAAAGAGGAACGGAATGAGGTGCAATGATATTTTGTATTTGCCAGATAGACTTAATACGGCTCAGTAAAGTTTGACTCATTGTGGTGGAACCGGAATTGCGAATATTTTGTTTGTAAGTCGCAATGTGCTGTAAAGCAATTCTATAAGTGTATGTTGGTTGTTCAAAACTCAACGAATTAGCGACAATTTGTGCTTTTCCGAGTTCTAAATTCGCGGGTTGGCTGATCGGCGTGTTTTGATGAATCATTCCGGCTTCAGTCTTCAAGCAAATTCTAACGATGTCAAAAGAAGTACAATATACCGAAGACAATATTAAATCTCTCGACTGGCACGAGCATATCAGGCTACGTCCGGGGATGTACATTGGTAAACTGGGCGATGGATCGGCATACGACGATGGTATCTATGTCTTGTTGAAAGAAATTCTTGACAACTCTATCGATGAGTATGTCATGGGACATGGAAAGACAATCGATATTTTGATCAAGGACAATACAGTTACAATCCGCGATTATGGGCGGGGCATTCCGCTCGGAAAAGTGATTGATTGTGTTTCCAAGATCAATACAGGTGGTAAGTATGATTCGCGTGCCTTCAAAAAGAGTGTTGGTTTAAATGGAGTTGGTACGAAAGCTGTGAATGCTCTCAGCGGATATTTCAAAGTTGAAAGTGTACGCGATGGCGAAAGCAAAGTTGCTGAATTCAGGAAAGGAAGCATGGTCAAAGATCACAACATCGCCAGAACGGAAGCGAAGAATGGAACAACCATGATATTCGTTCCTGATGAAACTGTCTTTCATAATTTTCAATTCCGCGCACAATATGTTGAGAAGCTTTTGTGGAATTATTGTTACCTGAATGCGGGATTAACAATTGTATTCAACGGACAGAAATATAAAAGCGAAAATGGATTGCGCGATTTGCTCGCGGCAAACATGAGTGAGGAACAACTGTATCCGACCATTCACCTTCGTGGCGATGACATCGAGGTTGCCATCACCCATACCAATAGCTATGGCGAAGATTATTACAGTTTTGTCAATGGTCAGTATACAACTCAGGGAGGAACACATCAGGCAGCTTTTCGTGAGGCTTATGTCAAAGTGATTCGTGATTTTTTCGGTAAAGATTATGAGGCTGTGGATATTCGTTCCGGTATCACAGCTGCGGTTGCAGTGAAAGTGATTGAGCCGGTTTTTGAATCCCAGACCAAAACGAAACTTGGCTCCAACGAAATTGAACCCAATGGCAAAAGCATGAAGGCTTTTGTACTGGAATTCTTGCAGAAGGAACTGGACAATTTCTTGCATAAGAATCCGGAGGCTACCCAAGCTCTGCAGAAAAAGATTCTGCAAAGCGAGCGCGAAAGAAAAGAGTTGCAGGGAATTCAAAAACTGGCACGTGACCGGGCAAAAAAGTCGAATCTTCACAACAAAAAATTGCGGGATTGCAAAGTGCATTTCAACGACAATAAACCGGAAGCTCCTGAAACCACTTTGTTCATTACTGAGGGTGACAGCGCGAGTGGTTCTATTACCATTTCTCGCAATGCTTCAACACAGGCTGTTTTCAGTCTCCGGGGCAAACCTTTGAATACTTACGGCATGACCAAAAAAGTGGTCTATGAAAATGAAGAATTCAATCTGTTGCAGGCAGCGCTGAATATTGAAGATGGACTGGAACTGTTGCGATACAATCGGATCGTCATTGCGACTGATGCCGACGTGGATGGAATGCACATACGTTTGCTGCTCATCACATTTTTCATTCAGTTCTTTCCCGACCTTGTAAAGCATGGTCATTTGTATGTTCTGACAACCCCACTATTCAGGGTGAGAAATAAAAAGGAAACCATCTATTGTTATAGTGATCAGGAAAGACAAGCTGCAATTGCCAAATTGGGGGTGCGCCCGGAGATCACCCGATTCAAAGGGTTGGGAGAAATTTCACCGGAAGAATTTAAAAATTTCATTGGGCCGGATATTCGACTTGAACCGGTGGTAATTGGCAAAGACTCACACCTGAAGGAAATGCTGGAGTTTTACATGGGTAAGAATACACCCGACAGGCAGGAGTTCATTATTAAAAACCTGAAGATTGAAAAGGATGATGCTGCGTTGGTTGCGGCGGATTCAGAAAAAGAAGAATTAAGCGTTTAATAGCAAGTAAATGTCAGAGGACAACGAAAATATCAACGGACAACACGAGGACAATCACCTCGGCAATGTTATCCAGGTTCAAAATCTATATGAAGGTTGGTTTCTGGATTATGCCAGTTATGTGATTCTGGAGCGCGCAGTTCCGCATATTCATGATGGATTGAAACCGGTACAACGCCGTATCCTGCATTCTTTGTGGGAAATGGACGATGGCCGATTCAATAAGGTGGCTAACGTGATCGGAAATACCATGAAGTACCATCCGCATGGTGATGCTTCTATCGGTGATGCGCTCGTGCAAATTGGTCAAAAAAATCTTTTGCTTGATACCCAGGGTAACTGGGGAAATATTTATACCGGCGACTCTGCAGCTGCTGCACGATACATCGAAGTCAGGCTCAATAAATTTGCTCAGGAAGTTGTATTTAATCAAAAGACAACGCAATGGCTGAGCAGTTATGACGGACGCAACAAAGAACCGGAAACACTTCCGGTCAAATTTCCTCTTTTGCTGGCAATGGGTGTGGAGGGTATTGCTGTCGGACTTGCCTGTAAAATACTGCCTCACAATTTCAATGAACTGATTGACGGAAGCATCGATGTACTTCGCGGCAAACGCACAAGGCTTATGCCGGACTTTCAGACCGGCGGTATGGCGGATTGTACCGATTACAATGGTGGTTTGCGCGGTGGTAAGATCCGTGTGCGAGCAAAAATCCGCAAGGACGATAAAGAAAAAACGCTTGTGATTTCTGAAATTCCTTTCGGCACAACCACTGTTTCTGTGATTGATTCCATTCTGAAAGCGAATGAAAAGGGAAAAATAAAAATCAAGAAGGTTGAGGATATTACAACGGATAAAGTTGAGATCATCATTCATCTTGCTCCCGGCACTTCACCGGATAAAACGATCGATGCTCTTTATGCTTTCACTGATTGTGAAGTAAGCATTTCGCCGAACTCTTGTGTCATTTCTGATGACAAACCCATTTTTATAGGTGTAGACGAATTGTTGCGCATTTCGACTGAGCATACAAAAGATCTCATTGAAGATGAGCTGAAGATTGAGCTGAATGAATTGAACGAGCAATGGTTTTTCTCATCGCTTGAAAAAATATTTATTGAAAAGCGCATTTACCGGAAAATTGAAGAATGCGAAACGTGGGAAGAAATTCTGGATACCATTCATAAAGGTCTGAAGCCACATGTTAAGGATTTTTTCAGAGAAGTAACTGATGCTGATGTGACGCGACTCACCGAGATCAGAATTAAGCGTATATCCAAATTTGACTCTTTCAAAGCCGATGAATTGATCAAAAAGCTGGAAGGAGAAATCAAAGATGTGAAGCGCAAACTTCGGGAACTGGTTGAGACATGTATAGAGTACTTCAAAGAATTAAAGCGCAAATACGGCAAGGACAAGGAAAGACGTACCGAGCTAAAACAATTTGACGTGGTTGAAGCCGCCAAAGTGGCTATAGCCAACGCAAAGTTGTATGTGAATTACGCTGAAGGTTTCGTTGGTACCGGGCTCAAAAGAGATGAAGGGGAGTATGTTGGGGAATGCTCTGATATCGATGATATTATCGTATTTCGGCGAGACGGCAAAATGTTGGTGAAGCGTGTTGAATCAAAAGCATTTGCCGGCAAGGATATTATCCATGTGGCGGTCTGGAAGAAGGACGATAAACGCACAACCTATAATTTGATATACAGTGATGGCAAGAAAGGCGGAGCTATGATGAAACGCTTCGCCGTTACAGCGATCACCCGCGATAAGGAATACGACCTCACCAAAGGCACTCCCGGAAGCGAAGTGTTGCATTTTTCGGCAAATCCCAACGGTGAGGCCGAAGTTGTAACAGTAATGTTAAGGCCTCTTGACAGACTGAAGAAGTTGAAATTTGATATTGATTTTTCAGAGTTGGCGATCAAGGGCAGGGATGCCATCGGCAATGTCGTGACCAAATATCCCGTTAGGAAAGTCGAGTTAAAGCAGGCCGGTATCTCAACATTGGGTGCACGGAAAATATGGCTCGATGAAAGTGTGATGCGCCTTAATGAAGAGGGTCATGGCAGATTCCTGGGTGAATTTCATGCAGAGGATAAATTGCTGGTGGTTGTCGGTACTGGATTGTACAAATTGCTGAGTCCTGAGCTTTCAACTCATTTTGATGAGAACACAACCATTGTAGAAAAGTGGATACCTGAAAAGCCGATTACCGCTGTCTATTTTGATGGAGAAAAGGATCAGTGGTTTGTGAAACGGTTCATGGTTGAACCTTCTAAGGGCCCAGTAAATTTTATTTCGGAACATCCCAAGTCAAAACTCGGTCTTGCCACTTTGTTGCATCATCCGGTGATTTATGTTCGATTTGACAAACGGAATAAGATTGCTAAAAACAAAATGGACGAAAGCATCAACCTGCGTGATTTTATTGCGGTTAAAGGATTGAAGGCAATAGGCAACAGACTCACAGCTTATCCGGTTCTGAATATAGAGTTACTCGATGCGGATCCGCAGCGTGAGATAGAATCTGAAAATTTGCTTCAGGAATTGATTCGTGCACGTCAACCGGATAAGGTTGAAATAGATAGAAATGATGAGCTTTTTGAACCTCAGGATCCTGCTGATGTTGAATTTGAGATAGAAGGTTTGGAAGAAGAAATAGCCAAGTTCAAGTCGCTAAAAGAAAGTGGAAATTTGCGCGTTGAACCTCCGGCACCAAAGTCCGGAACAGTGAAGCGATCTCATTCGAATCCGAAAGGTGAGCAAGGAAGTTTGTTCTGATATTATTATATTTCTAAGATAAGGACTAGAAAAGAGCGTTTTCATTCAATGGCTCTTTTCTATTTTATAATAATGGCGTGCTGAATTGCGAGCCGGGGTATGAAATCAGTTTGTCTGCTAAGTTAGAGATTTGTTCCATCATCGCAATCTGAATACAAGCACGAGCGCTTAGGAGCTTCTTTTATGTCGTTTCTTTGTGAGAAATCTGACAAATGAATGAAGTTATGAATGTCTCGGAATACAGCAATGAGCAGATTGAAAGAATCATTAACTGGACGCTTCCCGGTCTTACTATGTATTACAGAGATTCTGAGTTGCCGGAAGAGATCATTGGTAAATACAAGATTGGTTTAATTTTTCGTTCGGCCACTTTCGTCGACTTGTCGGGGTATGCGGGAAAATTGACAAAAAACTGCAGATTCATTTTTGCATCCAGCAAAGCAGCTCCGTTGTTTTATTTTAATTCGGATTTGGAAAAATGGCAATTACATGTTATCAATCCCGATAGTTTTTTTAAGGTGCTTGATGTTTATCAGATCGAAGGTAAGACACAAATATTTCTGCTACATATACCAGCCATGGGTATTGACTTTTTTGAAAATTCTGCTTTGAGTTTGGGTGATGAAAGTCTGGAAAAAA
>JBEIHH010000015.1:0-38756 GCA_040381475.1 Crocinitomicaceae bacterium
AAACAGAATACCAAACGCTTCGAGAATTCCACCATTCAGATCGCGGTAATATTTTTCATTGAACAATTCCATGAGCATGTTGGTGCCCATGATAATGCCCATTCTTTTCGAAGAGTATTTTGTAAAGAACTCAACGAGTTTATAGTATTTCGAATAGTTAGAAACAAGCACTGTCTGTCCGAGTGAACAAAGAATGTCAGCTCTGTCGAGGAAGTCTTGTTCATCAATATCACCTTCAGCGCGCAGGTTGTTCAAGGTAATTTCGAAAAGTACCTGAATATTGTCCTGATCAACTCTGTATTCCTTTTCGAAGATCTTGAATCCCTTCATGATCATGTCGATGTTGACCTTTGTCACAGGACGGAAACTACCTCGCAGCGCAATGATATTCTTCTTGTATAGAATGTCCGCAGCCTGAATATTTCGGCCATCAGGCGAGAATATTACTGCGTCCGTCATACCGTTTTTCACCAGTTGTAAAGACAGAAGCCGGTTATCAACTGTTTCAAAATCCGGACCTGTCATTTGCACCATGTCAATTTCAATCTGGTCGCGGGTAAGATTGTCATACAATGAAAGAAGCAATTCTTTCGGTTTGGCAAAAAAGAAGTAAGAGCCGTAAAGCAAGTTAACACCCAAGGTACCCACGGAAGCCTGCTGCAGCAGAATGTCCTGCTCGTGAAGCCTTACGTGTAATATAATAACATTCGGTTCTTTTTCAGAAGAAGATTGAAACTTCAGTCCCATCCAACCATGGCCCTGAATGGTTTTCTGATAATTAATGGTGGCAAAAGTATCGGCGAAAGCAAAAAACTTTTTAGTAGGATGGTCTTTTCGCTTCAGACGTTCAATGATCAGGTTGTATTCATGGCTGAGCATGTTTACCAGCCTTGGCTTACATACGTATCTTCCCTTTTCTTCCTTGCCATAGATGGCATCACTGAAATCCTTATCGTACGCACTCATAGCCTTGGCTATGGTCCCGCTTGCACCGCCAGCGCGGAAGAAATGCCTCACAACTTCCTGACCCGCACCTATTTCGGCAAAGGTGCCATAAATCTCAGGATTGAGATTTACTCTGAGAGCCTTTTGACTTGCCGATAAAATTACTCTGTCTGTATCCACAACGTCATTATTTAATTTGAACAAAAATGCCCATGTCTGACATCTTCAACGGTTACAAATTTAGTTGATTAGGCATACACCAACATCAGTGCCATTCATTGTTTCATTAAACGATTGTTAATCAAATTTCTTGTGTCAAGGTAAAGACCGCATAACGGTTTCTCATACTGCTGATTTTAGATTTACCTTGCCGCCGCAATCCATGACGATCACATTTTTAGGAACAGGAACATCGCAGGGCGTGCCGGTAATTGCCTGCACGTGCAGTGTTTGTCGTTCTGCCGATAAACGCGATCGGAGGTTGCGATCTTCTGTAATGGTCACTTACAATGGGCATAATGTTATCATAGATACCGGCCCAGATTTCAGATATCAAATGCTTCGTGAAAATGTAAAAGCAATTTCGGGCATCGTTTTTACTCATGAGCACAAGGATCACATTGCCGGACTTGACGAAGTGCGCGCTTTCAACTATTTCAACAAATGGAAAGCGCAGGTGTACTGCACCAATATCGTCGAAAAAGCATTGCGACGGGAGTTCGCCTATGCCTTTGAAGACACGAAGTATCCCGGTATACCTGAAATTGAATTAAATATCATTGATGAAAATCCTTTTGAACTGGAAGGAAGAAAGTTCTTACCCATTCAACTGAAGCATATGTATATGCCCGTTTTTGGCTTCAGAATTGGAGATTTCACCTACATCACGGATGCCAATTACATTTCAGATGAGGAAATTGAAAAAATAAAAGGATCTCAGATTGTGGTGTTGAACGCACTGAGAAGGGAAAAGCATCCTTCCCATTTCAATCTTGAAGAAGCAATTGAGATGGCGCAAAAAATTGGAGCAAGAGAGACCTATTTCACCCACATCAGCCATCAACTTGGCCAGCATGCCATAGTGGAAAAAGAATTACCCGACGGAATCTTCATTGCATATGACGGTCTGAAACTGGAGGTTCAGTCATGATTGGAAGCAGATTACTCTTTTGGCTGGTGATCAAACCCATTAGTTTGCTCCCATACCCCGCATTGTATGCGCTATCTGATTTCTTTTATATTGTCTTTTACTATTTGGTCAGATACCGTAAAAAAGTTGTCAATGAAAATTTACGACGTTGCTTTCCCGAAAAAAGTGAATCGGAAATCACGGCTCTGCAGAAAAAATTCTACAGACACTTCTGTGACCTGGTGCTGGAAAGTCTGAAAAACTTTTCCATAACGAGGGAACAGGCCGAGGAAAGAATGGAACAGATTAACATCGAAGCTGTAAATCAATTCTATGGTCAGGGGAGAAGTGTCATCATAGCCGGAGGTCACCTGGGTAATTGGGAATTGTGGGCTGTGGCCACACCCCCACACATCCGACACCGAATGATTGGCATCTACAAAGCACTGAACAACAAGTATTTTGATCACAAAATGCGCGTAAGTCGGGGCAAATTCGGTCTGGAATTGGTAGAAACGAAAGCCACAGGCGCTTTTTTAACCGAAAACAGCAACTCGCTCATTGCTAGCGTATTTGCCATAGACCAATCACCTTCCAACCCCAAAAAAGGCGTTTGGGTGGATTTTTTCGGAATTCCGACAGTGGCTCTTTTTGGTACAGAAAAATACTCCCGCGACCACAACTTCCCCGTTGTTTGGGGACACCTCGAAAAAAAGAAAAGAGGCTACTACACAATCACTTACAAGGTAGTAACTGAACATCCACGTGAAATGGCCCAAACCGAATTGACCCAACTACTACACAATATTCTGGAAAAGGACATACTTAAATCCCCTGAATACTGGCTTTGGAGTCACAAACGCTGGAAACACAAGCGTCCTGAAGAAAACTGATCATTTTTTTCACCAAGGGGTATCAACCTGGCCATTATCTTCGTAATATTGCGCCCCCAATTTCGGGTATCGTTATTAAACGCAAGCAACATGAACCGCATAAAAGAACTTGAAAAGAAGCTGAATCCGGTGAAGGATATGCCAGATTTCGCTGCAGGTGATACAATTACCGTGAGCTACAAAATTGTTGAAGGAAACAAAGAACGTATTCAGGAGTTTGCCGGCGTTGTAATTCAGCGCAAAGGCAACGGTGCAACAGAAACATTCACAGTTCGCAAAATCAGCGGTGGTGTTGGTGTTGAGCGTATTTTCCCTGTATCATCACCTTTTATCGAAAGCCTCGTTGTTACGAAGCGTGGTAAGGTGCGTCGCGCACGTATTTTCTACTTGCGCAGCCTAACAGGTAAAGCGAGCCGTATTCAAGAGAAAAAGCGTTTCACAGCAGATGTTCCTGCCAACGCCTGATAAATATTCAACGTTTGACATTGAAAGCTGCCCCAGAGGCAGCTTTTTTTATGGATTGGCCTCAGGTGCCTGATCAGACATTCTTCCGACAGCGCAACTCACGTATGATTTCATTTTTGACAGAACCGTATTGTGCCCAACTTCAGGATAGCCCATACGTTCAAGCTGAAGGGCAATGTGCGCTCTATCCATATCATCATCACCTGTAATGCTGATGAGTTGTTGCTCGCCGTCGACATGTACCGCCAACACACCAGTCTGCTTCAGCACTTCCTTCCTGATGGAATTTTCGCATCCACCACACTTGATGTTCTCTACAGCTATATTGATGTGTTTCATGACTTAGAATTTTACGCAATTTGTTCAATTCACTTCAACCGTTGAATGACGATGGTCAGTGCATCATGTGATTAACAAACGAAACGTATTTAAGACCTGAAATTTTTCAATCCAGGTAACGCCTAACTCCAGCCCTGCCAGCCTCTATGAGCATAGCCTTCTCACGAACCGACAACTTCTTCACCTTCGGGCTCATTCCACAATCGCTGATGGAAACAGTTCTTTGCCAATCTACTTCGCGCAATGACTGACGATTCATGGTCTCCTTCATAATATAATAAAACGCACCGACAAAGTCAGACACGGATTTGATTTCCTGATAAGCCAATTGCCTATCTGCCTGGTCGCGGTCAATCTGGCTGTCTGAATCAAGCCTGAGTCCCATGGATGCTGCAATCATATCGCCATCATCGAAACAGCTTATGAGATAGTTTGCTGTAAAACCACCATCCACACATAGATGATGCTCAGGCATCATGTCTTCATAAGGAACAACATGGCCCTTTTCATCAATCACAACAGGTTCAAAGTAAAGTGGAATGGCCATGGATGCATGCACCGCATCCACGATGCGCATGTGGGGATATTCAAGCACCGAAAACAGAATGGTTCGCTGGTGATTGAGACTGGTAGCTGCAATGGTTAGTTCCTTGTACACACAACCTTCCTGGGTACTGCGGGCATTTACAATATCCTGAAAAGTCAGATTGCGGTTTCCGGTTTTTGCTTCAATCAGATCTTCAAACCAATGCAAAAACGCATCACCACGATAAAAGCCCAATCGCCTGTTCAACCTCATGATGCCTCCGGGAAAACCAAAACCCCCATCATTGAATTTGCCGAAATCAGTGCTGCCTACAATCTCGTATGTTTCATCCGGACTGTATCCGACTGCGATGAGACTAGCGGTGATGGCGCCAGAAGAAGTGCCCGCCACCCTATCGATACAGTGCAGATATCCACGCTCATCAAGCTCCATCAGAGCGCCGCAATAGGCAATACCGCGTATACCGGCACCTTCGAAGACAAGATTTTCAATGATCAGAGAGTCATTGCCTGCTGCGAGTAGTCTGAAAGAAAAAATGAAAAGAGTAAGAGAGGTAATGAAAGATGGAACGCTCATGGTCGATATTTTTGGCAACATGGATAAGAAACTTATTGAGGTTGTAACAACTTCCGTGCAATCCTGCATCGAAGCTGAAAAAGGTGGTGCGGGCAGAATTGAATTGTGCACGGCACTGGCTACCGCAGGACTTACACCAGGCCCTGCCTTACTTGAGCAAGTTAAAAAGAATATTTCCATACCGGTATATGTAATGATTCGACCTCGTGAAGGGGATTTCTGTTATGACAACCGGGAGATCGATTTGATTAAAAGTGAAATCGAATTTCTTCAAAAAAGTGGTGCTGATGGTTTCGTTTTCGGGCTGCTGAACGAACAAAACCGCATCGATGTTGCCCGCACGCGAATGCTGGTTGATTTTTGTAAACCATATCCTGTCACCTTCCATCGGGCCATTGATTGTACTCCAGATCCGGTGCAAGCTACTGAAGAAGTAATTGAGACTGGCTGCATAAGAATACTCACCTCAGGCGGCGCTGCAACAGGTCCTGAAGGACGAGATGTCATTGAAGCGATGCATAAACAGGCTGCAGGTAGAATTTCCATTATGCCGGGCGGAGGTATCCGGCCGGATACATTCGGATCTATTCTCATCAAGGGCATTCACGAATATCACCTCAGCGGAAGAAAACCTGTGAAGCCAAAAAATCAAACTACTTTGTTTGATATGTCAAGAGCCGAAACCTCTGCCGATGAAATAAGGCGTGTTGCAGATACGCTCAATGAATTTCAGCCTTAAACGAATACACAATGAACTTACTTTAGTTCTTGTTGACTTGCCAGAGGCATAGTTGTAACACCACTCAGAAGACTGCGAAGTCGCTCGAGTTCTTCCATGAAGTAAGGATCCTTCACAGAATTGTTGATCTGAATTTTCTCAGACTTGGTAAGATGCCAGCTCAGAGAAATATGTTTCTCCTTGCTTTGTTCTAACTCAAAAGTGACGAGATTGATATGATCACCAAACCACTTTTGAAGGTAACGCAAAGATTGTTCGCTGGTATAATCGTGGGTTTTCGTGATGTTGCCATATATACCACCAATCGGTCCTGCGAATTTTCCGAAAAGCGTATTGTTCTTGTCGCTCAGATCTTTGTTTTTAGGCAGATCGCGCACCTGAACTATCACAACACCACTTGTATTTTCATTGATCCAATTGCGGAAAGTGTACAAAAACTGCATGGTGGTTTTAAGTCCGAAATTATCCCGCACTCCTGCATCAATTACTTCAATGGATGGTTCAGAAGGCAACGAAGTCAGGGGCACAACGTAGGGGAACGTTGCATTCATTCGCAATGCAGAAGAATATTGCAAGTTCATGGCATCATTTCCGCCGAAAAGCGAAGTAAACTCCACATCTTCCGGCAACTGGTGTTTACCGCCATTCGCATGAAAAGCATCTGTCAGATAACTGACCGGCTGAGAGGCAATGATGAGTCGTCTTCCGTCATTAACAATGGTTGGCGACAGTATCATCATCGGAATGATAGCCTGCTTTTCCGGTTCAGTATAATCTCTTAACCTTCGGCTAAAAGCATTGTTCGTATTTCGGGCGAGTTGGTCTTCGAATGCAGTAGCGCGATCACGTGTGTAAGCATAGGAGCCATCGTAAATTCTTCTGTAGCGTATGAACCAATCGTTCGTGGCAGCAGACATCACAATTGGGTTTAACAAATCCATTCCGATATTCTCACGGTAAACAGGATTATAGATATCTATATCTGCACCATAAGACTTTTGAAGCATCAGCTCTCGCAGGTATGCTGCCCCTACGATTCCGCCCGAAGCTCCGGTAATCATGAAAGTGTGATCAAGCAGGTCACCCCCTAGAACACTGTCTGAGTATGCTACAGCGCGCATCGTCCAGTATGCCGATCTGCTGCCTCCGCCGCTGTGGTTGAGTATGATGATCTTTGGTTTTTCATCACCAGTAGTTGATGTAACCCTCGCCTTCCATTTTTCGAGAATCTCGATGGTGGCCATTTCATCGGCACGTACCTTCTCGCGATCAGGAATCAACTGATACAGATCATATGCAGGCGCAGGTGCATCGTAATTCAAACCATAGGCAGATGTAGGACTTCGAAATAGTTTGAGCTGACCGTGAAGCAAGTTTAACAATACCACGAATGCAAGGAAAAAAGTCAATGTCCAACCCCTGAGCCAGCTGTGCAATGCACTGATCAGCATGATCAGCATGGTGAAAAAGAGCAATACAGAAGCGGCGGCTGGAATAATGAAAATCTCGAATGAACTCATGGCGCCTAAAAACAGAAATGAAGCAAAAAGCACCAGTTCAAAACGCGAAGCATTGACGTGATTCTGTGCGAAAACCCTTTCAAGAATCTCTTTCCTGTAGTGTTTGCTGTCTCTCGCCAGACTTACACGAGTAAAAGAAGATACATATGTTTCAACGTGCCATTTTTTTCCGATGACACGCTTGCTCACCCACCAGATCGGGTGCTGCACTGCGTCTTCTTCATCCACTTCCTGCTGAATGCTTGTTGTTCTCCTTTTTCTTCCTTTACCAAAAGCCTGTGCATCCTTGTTCGTATACATGAAGTAGACATAGGACAGTGTTTGAAACAAAGCCAGTGCCACAAAGAAGCTCAGGAGATTGACAATTACTTTCATCGGATGAATCAACTCACGCTCGATTTGAAAACGTGCACTGAAGAAGATATAAGTCAGAAGAAACAGGGCAGGTAGCAGAAAATTGTTGATACAGAATTTATGGAAAGGTTTGCTGAGCGTTGCAATGAACGGGAATCGGTACCCGTGCATGATGTAGGTGTATAGGTTGAATCCGCTGATAAATCCGCCAACAGCAAATCCAAGGATTGCGAAAGAGAGCCAACCGGTATGGCCCATGTATTCAGGCACTAAAAACTGTTGCGGAACACCAATGCTCTTGCCAACTCCACCTGTCACAATACCCAGAAAGAAGAGCCAAATGAAGAGCAGAAAATGATTCTTCTTCACGTGTAGCAAAAGCAACTGCAATGGAAAAAAATAGATTACTCTATTTCGCTTCCTGCCAGTTGTTTTTTCTGCTATCATCGGGTGAAGTTCATACCTATTTTCATCTGGTATACATAATTAAACGGGAAAACCCCAAAATTGTGACATATATAAGCAAATTTAGTGGCCTCAATGGGATATTTTTGCGCCCCTTCTCCGGCGGAAGCAATCATGGGCATTGAGATTAAAAATAAAAAAGCGGAATTCAAATATTTTCTTCTGGAAGAATTTATTGCGGGAATTGTCTTGTCGGGTTCGGAGATCAAGAGCATCAGAGCATCCAAAGCCAACATTGGCGATGCATACTGCAAAATGCGCAATGGGGAGATGTTCGTATTCAATATGTATATCGGGCCTTACTCTAATGCAGGATACAGCCAGCACAAAGAGCGAAACGAACGTAAGCTGCTGTTGAACAAAATCGAGTTGCGCAGGATTGACAGAAAATTGAAGGATGCCGGTATCACTGTTGTTCCAACGCTTCTCTTTATCAGTGAGAAGGGGTATGCAAAACTTAAAATTGCGTTAGCCAAAGGTAAAAATGTCGGCGATAAGCGAGCGGATGTGAAGGAAAAGGACCTGAAACGGGAAGGTCAACGTTATCAGGCCGGAGAATAAAAAAGGGCCTATGCAAGAAGGCCCATTGTATTGACAGAGATGTAAATGTCTTACATCCCTGCGCTAGAAACGATTTTGTATTTTTCATTGAAAGCTTCCCAGTCCCACAGGAAGTTCTTCATGATTTCATCCAGATTTTTAAGAAAAATGGGATTTGGTGTTTTCATCATCCTGAAATACTCTTCCTGATGGTCTGCCAGATTGTATTTCACAAAAACCCCTTTGGACATGGCGTATATGATATTCTTTGAAGGGTGGTTCGCTCTTGACATACACTCTTTGTACTCTTTCACCTTCATTCCAAATTCAATTGGCGTCATATCAAAAGCAGGCGCCAATTTTTCCACCGCCTTGTCTACGATCTCCTTATCAAGGCCGTCAGAAAAAAATTGATCGATATACGAAAAGTTTCCTGCTATAACAATCATCAGGAATTTACCATAGTCACTCTCAGCTAAGGCCGGATCAACTGTGAACTCCGGTGAGTCGTTGATAAATCCTGCAACGTCTTTAAAACCATTTTCCGTAGTTTCAATAATATGATGAGCAAACATGTGCGCTACGCGCTCAGTTGTGATTTTTTTTCTTCCGAAAATCGTTAGCATGCAGTAGTTTTTTGATTGCGATTTCTGCCATTCAAAACTATTCCCATCAAATAAGCTTTAACACAGTATCAAATTCCATATATGAACAGAGTTTTCAACGATCATAACAACGCATTTCAGTATCAAAACAGAGCATATGACAAATCAGAGGAGTTTCTGAAACGCCTGTGAGACAAGGCCTGAACAAATGAAATCATAAGGAGCGTGTGCATGGCATCATTAACCATCTTTTACCCAATGAAGGCCATGATTAATTTCGCGCTATGTATAAAACCCTTCTCAAGCCTCTGTTCTTTTTGCTTTCGCCTGAAAAAGCGCACTATTTCGCTATGGATGCTTTGCGTTTTTTCTGCAAGATTCCTGGTCTGGGATGGCTAATCGGAAGTTTCATGAAAGCAAAGGACAAGAGTCTTGAAAGACATCTTTTTGGAATTCGGTTTCCGAATCCGATAGGACTTGCGGCAGGTTTTGATAAAGATGCCCGTTGGGTTGATGAGTTATCGACCCTTGGTTTTGGGTTTGTAGAAATTGGCACTGTTACTCCCCTGCCCCAGCCCGGTAATGAGAAGCCAAGATTGTTCAGGCTTCCAAAGGATGAGGCACTCATCAACAGAATGGGTTTTAACAACGACGGAGCCGCGAATGCAGCATTGAGACTTCGCAACAAGAAATCGGAAATTGTGATTGGAGGTAATATCGGAAAAAACAAAAACACGCCTAACGAATCGGCACTGGATGATTACATCAAATGTTACCATGCGCTCTATGAAGTGGTAGATTATTTTGCTGTGAACGTCAGCTCCCCGAATACACCGGGATTGCGTGAACTCCAGGACAAAGAACCGCTTTTGAAGATATTGTCAGGACTACAGCAACTAAACCTCGCAAAACCTAAGCCGAGACCGATGTTGTTGAAAATCGCTCCTGATCTTACAAATTCGCAACTCGACGATATCATTGAAATAGTGAAGGAGAGTAAAATCGACGGAGTAATTGCAACCAACACGACTATTACACGGGATGGCCTGCACACCTCATCACCTGAAGTTGAAGCCATTGGAATGGGCGGACTGAGTGGCCGGCCGGTAAAGCACAGATCGACTGAAGTTATTCGCTATCTCAAGGAAAAATCTGGCAATGCTTTCCCTGTTATTGGAGTTGGCGGAATCCAGACGGCTGCCGATGCACATGAAAAACTCGACGCCGGTGCTGACCTGATCCAGGTCTACACAGGATTCATTTATGAAGGTCCTGGTATCGCAAAAAAAATCAACAAGGGCATCATCAACAGAAAAGCTTAAGCAAAAAAGAACCCGTTTTTTTCAAACGTGTTCTTCGAATATCCTTATTCTCATTTACTGCTTATTGAATTGTCTTCAACGACAGTAAGCCTGGGCTATTCCAGAATATGAATGTCAACTCAATGATGTTTCTGGACATGCATTTACTTTCTGTTTCTGAAACAGCGCACATGATAAAATTACCACCCTTGAGTCCATTTGTCAAGGAGAATTGCGCTTGTCCAAAGGTTGGAAACAAATGGTCGACAAGCCATGTGGAGGTTTTTTCATCGCGTAGTATTGTTTGATAATCTTAGTAGATTACATATGATGCGTTTTACGGTATTTACCGCACGATACTTCAGGTACTCAAAAATTCAGATTCAACTACCGTATTTGTCGCCCCACAATTTCTTCAACCATTCAGCTGTCTGCTGTTCGCGGATGTTGTTTGCGGGTTTATAGATGGAAGTTCCGGAAATTTCTGACGGCAAAAATTCCTGAAAAACAAAATTGCCTTCATGGGCATGGGCATATTCATAGTTCTTACCGTAGCCAAGGTCCTTCATCAACTTCGTTGGTGCATTGCGTATATGAAGCGGAATACTCAGATGACCTGTACTTTTTACCAGACCTATTGCCGTTTCAATGGCTGTATATGCACTATTACTCTTGGGTGAGGTAGCAAGAAAGATGGCGCACTCACTCAGTAATATCCTACTCTCTGGCCATCCTATATTTTCAACTGCACGAAAAGCGGCATCCGCCATAAGCAATGCATTCGGATTGGCAAGTCCGATATCTTCTGCAGCAAGAATGAGCATCCTCCTGGCGATGAACCTGGGATCTTCGCCACCTTCCACCATGCGCGCCAAATAATATATCGCAGCATTTGGATCGCTGCCACGGACACTTTTTATAAAAGCAGAAATGATGTCGTAATGCATTTCTCCACTCTTATCATAAAGAGCAGGATTCTGCTGTACAATCAGCATAACACGTTCGTTGTCGATCGACTCCCCATCGGCTGTCTGACCACATACGAGCTCCAGTACATTCAAAAGTTTTCTGGCATCACCACCGCTCAGCCGAAGCAAGGCATCATATTCAGCGATGTGCAGACGTCGCTTTTTCAGCACTTCATCTGTCTGCATTGCCCTGTCAACAAGCTGAATAAGTTCATCCTTCTCCAGATGTTTGAGCACATATACCTGACATCTTGAGAGCAATGCGCTGATTACTTCGAACGATGGATTCTCGGTAGTAGCGCCAATCAACGTTACTATACCCTTTTCAACAGCACCTAACAATGAGTCTTGCTGTGACTTGGAGAAGCGATGAATCTCATCGATAAACAAGATGGCGCCACGAGAAAACATACCCTGACCCTGAACCTTTTCAATGATTTCGCGAACATCCTTTACACCGCTGCTGATTGCACTAAGTGTATAAAAAGGTCGTTTCAGTGTCTGTGATATGATAAATGCCAGTGTTGTTTTTCCAACTCCCGGAGGACCCCAAAAAAGCATACTCGGTAAGTTACCGCTTTCTATGGCCTTCCGCAGAACAGCATCTTTCCCCACAAGGTGCGTTTGCCCCATGTAATCGTCGAGACCAGTAGGACGCAATCGTTCAGCAAGTGGAGGATTCATCTGATTAATTTATTCGTTGTCCAGGATATCAGGACGTCTTTCTTTGGTTTTTCGCATAGCTTCATTCATGCGCCACTCTTCAATTTTGGCAAAGTGGCCGCTGAGAAGGACCTCGGGAACTGTCCAGCCTTTGTATTCGGCCGGCCTGGTATAAACCGGCGGTGCAAGTAAATTGTCTTGAAATGAGTCGGTAAGTGCGCTGGTTTCGTCATTCATCACACCGGGAATGAGACGTACAATGGCATCTACAAGGACTGCAGCTGCGAGCTCTCCCCCACTCAGTACATAATCACCTATTGAAATTTCCCTTGTAATAAAATGATCTCTTATTCGCTGATCCACCCCTTTGTAATGACCACAAAGCATCATGATATTTCCACGAAGTGAAAGGCTGTTGCAAATTCTTTGATTGAGTCGATCGCCATCCGGAGTGAGATAAATGATCTCGTCGTATGAACGTTCGCTTTTAAGTTTTGTGATCAGATCATCTATTGGCTGAATGGTCATGACCATTCCGGCTCCGCCACCAAACTGGTAATCATCGGTCTGCTTTTGTTTCGCTTTGGAGTAGTCGCGGATATTGTGAATGTGAATCTCACACAAACCTTTTTCCTGTGCCCTTTCAGGGATGCTATCCGCAAAAGGCCCATCCAGTAATCTTGGCAATATGGTCAGAATATCAATGCGCATATTGAATCAATATGGGGGCAACTTAGGTTTGTTGTTGAGTATTACTTCAATTTTTTCCATGACTGCTTCGTTCAGCAGATCTATCTTATCAGCAGCCTGTAAATTGTGCTCCAACTGTTCAGTTTTAGAAGCTCCGAGAATCACTGTAGAAACATTTGGATTCTTCAGACACCAGGCAATTGCCATATGTGGTAACGATATACCAACTTCCGCGGCAAGCGCTTGAAGTTTAGACACAATGTTGCGGTTTTCTTCAGTGAAGGTTTTCTCTGCCAGCCAGTCGAGTTCATCCCGCTGCAGTCTTGTTTCCGACGCCTTGCCATCGAGGTATTTTCCTGTCAGGAAGCCAGAAGCCAGAGGGCTCCAGACCGTTGTGCCGAGACCTACTGTCTTGTAAATCTGTGAATATTCCACTTCGACTTTCCTTCGCGTGAGCATGTTATACTGAGGCTGCTCCATAACCGGGCCAATCAGATTGTGTTTCTGAGCTACCATGTGCGCTTCCATAATTTCCTGCGCACTCCATTCACTTGTGCCCCAATAGAAAATTTTCCCTTGCATGATCAGCTGATGCATTGTCCAGACAGTTTCTTCTATCGGCGTTTCCTTGTCCGGTCTGTGGCAGAAATACAAGTCCAGATAATCTAAACGAAGCCGCCTTAACGCTGCTTCACAAGCTTCTACAAGGTGTTTGCGGTGTAAGCCTCTTTGAGTTGGTAATTTACCGCCGGCACCAAAAAATGCCTTACTGCTAATGATGTATGTATCACGGTTCCAATTCCTCTTTTGAAGAATTTCACCCATCACCTCCTCACTTCTTCCGGCAGCATAGACTTCTGCATTGTCGAAAAAATTTACGCCATGATCATAGGCAATGTCCATGAGCCTTTCACTGGTATCATTTCCAATCTGATTGCCGAATGTGATCCATGAGCCGAAACTCAGTTCACTTACCTGCAGTCCTGATTTTCCCAATCTCCGGTATTTCATCCAAAAACTTTTTGCGAAGATCGTTATCATCTTTCAAATCACCGCAATTCAAGTTCTTTCATCGGATCCCAATAATGTTTCGCAAAATCCACGACTCTGTCATTGTAAATTCTTATTCCCTCTGATTCAAGCAAATCCTGCATCATGGTCGCCGTGGCGAAATGATGTTTGCCTGTGAGCATTCCAATTCTGTTGACAACCCTGTGTGCAGGAATTTCCGGACGGTTGTGACAGGAGTTCATTGCCCACCCAACCATTCTGGAGCTCATACCTGAACCCAGGTATTTTGCAATGGCTCCATAATTAGTCACATTTCCTTTAGGAATCAATTTGACCACCTCAAAAACATCCTCAAAAAAGTTTTGCTCTTTCATGACAGACCTTCTATTGAATAAAAATCAGTCCTCCAGTTTTTCCTTCAGGGCTTCATATATCTCAATCTGATAAGGCAGTAAATCCTCCGTATTTGTCTCACCCGAAGTGAGTCGACGTTTCATGCCTCGCAATAAAAATTCTGCGGCACGCTCGCCATATTGGTTGATATATGACAATTTCACCGGTTCATAATAAGTCTCTAAAATTTTCAGTCGCTCATCTTTAGAAATGATTCTCCTGTTACCTGACTTTTGACGCGGATAAAGTTCCGTACTCAACGGGTCATACTTGTTTAAAACGCTGATGAACTTATCCTTATGCTGCCTACTATGTCTCACTTTTGGATGAAAACTTTTAAATTCACCGTTCTTCAAAAATTCATCTCTGTTATTCATTGCCTCTTCGAGAAACCGCGTATCTACAACTCTGTTGGGTGGAATATTATGTTCCTTTCCTATTTGATCACGATAATTCAGCAACTCCAGCAGGGTATCACAATATGACTTGGAAAACTCCCTGAAGTAAGATGGTTTGAGTTTGGGTATATGCTTCCGTTCCAGAATATTTTCGAGCGCTTCATTTTCCTGTTGCAAGATGTGTTCAAGTTTGCGGTGACTGATCTCTTCTTTCAGTTTGTTCCTTATTGCCGGCAGGAAGATCACATCATTGGCTGCGTATTCAATTTTAGCGGGGCTTAATGGCCTCACACTCCAATCAGAAGTTTGCTCACTTTTGTCTATCGTCTTGCCTGTTTCTGCGAGCAATAAATCACCCAGATTGCGTGCAAGATGATTACTTAATGTCGCAGCCACCTGAACATCGAAAACGTTTCTGATTTGACAGCCGTGCTGTTTTAGAAGGGCAATGTCTTCTGAGCCTGAATAGAGTACTTTTTCAATTTTAGAATTCTCAAAGACTTGCCACAAGGCCTTGTAATCAGTAACGGTCAGTGGATCGATTATGTATACGGTTGTAAGGTCGAAAACCTGGATAAGCAGCATATTGAATCCATACTGCCTCTTGAAGCTATCGTATTCAGTATCGAGAGAAATGATCGGCGATCTGCCAATAGCCAGAGCCGCAGAAACCAAATCATCATTGGATTGAATGAAAACCACCGGAAAGTCAGTCCTGAAAATATCGTGCATATGGCAACGAATTTAGTGACAGGCCGGGCAATTATTCCTGATCAAGAATGAGTAAATAAGACCACAAATGCTAATCGCGCGACCTTCTGGCATGACGGCGAGTTTTGCCAACGCTGCATTGCATATTGGTGTAATCACCTTTTGAAGCTTTGACTCTGTTTTTGCCCCATTTACCAGCCTTTTTATTCATCTTACGGTGTGCATCGTAATCAAAACCTCGACCTTGCGCATTGGAAACCAAAGGCATCAAGAATAAAACGAGGGTGAGTATCCGGATGGCTGTTTTCATGTTGATCCGTGTTTTGTTTGTCAAACGCCAACGCAGTGAAAAGGTTCTTATTGCGAGCATTGATCAATCAAGATCCCACATTTTTATGCTTTAGAAGGAGTCCGCATGCTCTCTTCAGAACTACAAGAGGTAGAAAAAACTGAGGCAAAATAGATGAGACAGTGCTTCTTGTAATTTTTTGCATGCTGCATATTCGAAGTTATGCAACAATCTTCAGATACAAAGAAGCGTAAATACAGTTTCGGAAATAGTATTGTTTCGCAACGTCTTCAAGAACTTACGAAGAACAATTCTCAAAATAACTTCTGCCTTTTGATAAGATATTGGATCAAAACCGGGTTAAATCCGGCATTGATATCAGCCTCGACAAAATCAATCTGATATTGTCCACATTTTAACTTGAGATCCTTGCGGAACTCTCCCATTCTCTGAATGTAAGTTTCCCGTATATCAACAGGATTGACTTTTATTTCTTCACCGCTTTCGAGATCAGTGAAAGTATAAGGTCTATTTTCATAATTGAATTCTATTTCACGGGCATGATCTACCACATGAAAAATGATCACATCGTGTTTATTATGACGTAAATGCTGCAATGCGCTGAACAACTCACTTGAATTAGCGCTATTATCCATCATATCACTGAAAATAACCACCATGGAACGCTTGTGAATGCTTTCCGCAATCTCGTGCAAAGTATCTGTTACAACCGATGTTTGTTTAGCTGTAATTCGAGGTTCGTCAAGCACTTTTTCAAGCTCTGAATACAAAAAATTATGGTGAACTCCGCTAGCGCTCGCCTTTGTGTTCAAGTGAATTTTATCGGAGAACAACGCCAGACCCACAGCATCACGCTGCCTTTTGAGCAACTCAATTAAAGTAGCCGCAGCATAAACCGAAAACTTAACCTTATTGAATTGAGCACTTTGCGGTGAAATGCCCTCCGGAAAATACATAGAAGGAGAAACATCTATGAGCAAATGACAACGCAGATTGGTCTCCTCTTCATAGCGTTTCACAAAATGTTTATCCGTTCTCGCAAGCAATTTCCAATCCAGATGTCGCGTACTTTCTCCAGTGTTGTATAGCCTGTGTTCCGCAAACTCAACAGAAAAGCCATGATAAGGACTTTTGTGAAGTCCCGTTATAAAACCCTCAACAGCCTGTTTGGCAAGCAATTCAAGCCTTCCCAGTCCCTGTAATTGTCGTCTGTCAATGTTTACCGGCATGATGCTAAATTAGTATGAATGCTAAATTGAACTACCGTTAAGAAATGCTATTAAATCTCAATTTGATAACGTCCCTTAACATGCGCAGCGCCTGCTTCCAGAAAACAACCGAACTTTGACCTGCGTTTCTGAATTCTGCCTTGACCCAATAGGTTTTTAATCCTGATTTTGAGGCACGATACAACCATTCAATGTCTGCAGCAAATCCACTGATTTTTTGATCCTTAAAAATTACAGGTATTGCCGAAGCCCGGAATGCTTTAATACCGCATTGGGTGTCACCCAGGTTGCGGAGCATGATGATATTCACAAGCATAGAAAAGACATTGCTGCCAATTCTTCTCACCCAGGGAGTTTTAGAAAAATAGTCAGAGCTCCTCCTATCTCCTGCCACCACCGAAATATCATACTTACCGAATACACCCACTATAGCGGGAAAGATGTCATATTGAAATGGAATATCTGCGTCCGTAAAAATTCTGATTTCCTTTGTTGCTCCTAACATTCCTGTTCGCACGGCAGCACCCTTTCCTTCATTTGATTCATGTTGAAACAACAAAAAGCCATGACCAAGACAGAACTTAGAAATCAAATGAACAGAATGAGATCCATCGTCTACAATAATCACTTCCGGATCCATAGAGTTTTTTCTCAGATAAGCAATCAATCCTGGCAACTCTTTCATGAGTTCTTCAGCATTGTTATAACTGGGGATGATCAGACTGAATTCCAATTATTCGAAAAGTCGGTTGTTGTAACTGTTTATTCCGTCGCGCAAGATGGTGCAATTCACCCCGACTGGACGAATCAGAAAAGAAAATGCCCTGAATTTTTCTCCTGGCAGCATTTTATTCCTTGCAAGGATTTCAATTCTATCTGACTCAGTATCAATCTCGATTTCATATTCTAACAGCGCATCTCCACGCAAAAGGCCGGCAATTTTTTTCCCGGGAATTCCGGCATCAAAGCCGGTTACATCCTTTTCACGATATTGAATAATTTCAATGGAAGTGCGTGGTATGAGGTCTCTTACGATATCGTCAACCCAAAAACTTATCAAGACCTTTTTCCCCCTGAATGAATCTGGTATGTCTTCAGCAACCAATTGCGTCCAATCATTGTCGAAAACAAAAGTTGTATCGATATCTAAAAACAGAACTTGTTTTGATGAATCACTAATCATGGTGAATTCATCCTGCCTGAATGTTGTATCCGTATTTCTATTCCTTTTTTCTTCCAAGACTTTGCCGAAAACCTCAAGCGGCAACTCGTAACATTGCTTCGAACCCATGTTACACAAAAAAACAGAATGCTTGAGCAACAATGCCTCCTGCTCATTCATCCGTGATGTATCCGCAATGACCAATATCGGATCATCCGAAGGCAAATCTTTCAAAATAGCGGGATACTCCATCAATTCTCTTGTCAGCTCAACAGACATAAATGTCTGTGAAACTGAAGTCCTCGACATCAGCGCCGCGAAGGTCGGTATCCCCAGAGCATAGGACACATCAAAAACCAACGGTGTGAGCATTGATTCATCAGCGAGCCAAATATTCTCCGATCCCACATGAAAATAAGGCATTGGCAATATGGCCTGGTATTTCTTTGATTTGATTGGCTCCGGCAAGTGTTCAGCACTGCCCAACATTTCTTTCCTTTCGTTGGAAACATCTCTTGCAAAACCACTCACCCTATCGATACCTTCCTTCAAACCAAACAGGACCATTATCAAGAACAATATCCTGCCAGCCTGACTTTGGATAAATGTGATACCTGCAAATCGATGAAAAAGAAAAATCATCATTGGATAAAATGAGACAAACGCAAACCTGCCGATGCCCCGGAATTGCTGGAGAGGACCGGTAAAACGCAACCAGTCTTCATTGCCAAGATTGAAAGGGAAAGCAAAGGAGATAAGCACCGCAAAAAAAGCACTCAGCAACATCGCCCACCCTGTTGCTTCCATTTTGAACCGTCCAAAATGCTTTTTTAAGAGATAATAAACTGAAGAAATGATGAGAGCAATAAGCATTACATATGCTGCTATTCCTATATAACTCAGTCCTTCGGTTTCAATATATTCTTTCGGATGAAACACACGAAAATAATCTTCATACCAAACGGCAAATGGGTACAAATAACTTGGCATTGAGGACCGAAAAACCATAAATCCCCATGGCAGAGAAGTCCGATCAATTACATCGGAAGAATATGAAACAAAAAACTGCAGAATAACGAATGGAAGTGCCACCTGAAAGAATAGATGCGCAAGCATTTTCAGTCGCTCGCGGGAAGAGGACTTTATCGAATGAGCAAGCATGAACGAGCATGCAACCACTCCAAAAAACATGATATAATAAATGTGACCGAAACTCAGAAATAATATATAAGCCACAATAATCGCACTGCGTTTAATCGAGATCTTCTCATAGTACCACATGAGCAGATACAACATTCCGGGTACAGCATAAATCCAGGCTAGCGGATAATGTCCGAGCATTCTGTGCCACTGCTGTGTGGTAAACGTTATCAGAATTGCAGCAGCTAGCGACATCCAGGGTTGAAGTTTCAAACGCTGAAAAATCAAAAACAAAAATGCAGCACATAACAAAGCAGATCCGAGCATCAACGAATTGGTTATTGCTACGGTATAATCTGTGAGATCGACCAGTGGCTTCAGCAAGCGCAATACATTACTGATCAAAGGTTGGCCACCGGTAAAAAAAATGGATTCGCCATATGGATAATTCATAGAAGACTGGTGCCAGTACGAAGTATCATACTTCAAATGCCATTGTGACTGATAATATGTCTGAAGCCCATCACCATCCTTGCCGAAAATCCAATTATTCGGATTCAACCACAGGTTACTCATGCAATACATGCAGATTGCCCAAGTTAACAGCACCGTTAAGCCCAAATATTTATTCTTCAACATACCGACAAAAATAACATGTTGAATAAAGGGGGCGGGCTCAACACTAATTTTGTCGTTAAATGACAACACAAGAACTCGAAATTATCACCCATCAGGTAATACAACTAAGCAGGGACACTGGAGCATGGATGGCCTCTCAAACAGAAGTGCACGAGGGTGTAGCTGAGATTAAGACAGAAAATAATTTGGTTACCTATGTTGACAAAGAGAGCGAACGTCGTTTTGTTGAAGGCCTTAAAAGAATTCTTCCGGCGGCAGGCTTTGTTGCTGAAGAAGGCACCGGTGAAAAGAATGAAACCGGATTGAATTGGGTCATTGACCCGCTTGACGGCACAACGAACTTTGTTCATGGTGTCAAAGTTTGGTGCACGAGTGTTGGCCTTTGCGATGACAACGATCCCGTTTCAGGCGTCATTTTCGATCCGAATACCAATGAAATGTACTCTGCATGGAAAGGCGGCGGTGCATGGCTCAACGGGCAAAAACTTCAAACTTCAACAATCAGCGATCTTCAGGCTTCGCTGCTGGCAACTGGTTTTCCTTACGATGATTTTGGAAGAGAAGAACAATACATCAAATTGTTCCGCGATTTCATGCGAAGTACCAGAGGCATGCGCAGGCTTGGCAGCGCTGCCCTGGATATGGCCTGGACAGCGGCAGGTCGGTTTGAGGCTTTCTACGAATATGGTTTAAACCCTTGGGATGTCGCCGCCGGAACAATCATTGTGAGGGAAGCAGGGGGCCGCGTGACTGAATTCAACGGCGACAACAATCCCGTCTTCGGAGATGACATGATATGCAGCAATGGCCTGATACATGAGCAGCTCATCACAATAATTAAAAAGTACTTCTGATTTTTTTTAATAGCTTAAACGGGCAATGAACTCCGATCAGTTAACTCTGAATTCAAAATTTGATCTCAAATAAAAAGGGCTCAGTTGAGCGAATCAACTGAGCCCTTCAATATTATAAGTCAATTAGTCAATCATTAGCTGTTGCGTTCCGATTGTCGGAACTACAACCTGATACAACCCTGAACTCCAGCTTGACGTATTCAATTCATAAACTCCTGAAGTGATAATTCGCTGCGTGAAAACCACTCTGCCCGTTGCATCAACAACAATCAATTCATCACCTTTTCTATCTCCAAAATCAATAAACACCCGATCATTAGCAGGATTTGGGTAAACTAAAAATGTCTGAATCCAGTTTTCCTTCACAGAAACAGGACAATCGACGCATGAGCCAAAGCAAACCTCCGGCAACACAATGTCCGACATATCCGCATTCACTGAACGATTGTATCCACCAAAACCATCATCTACACCACACTCAAAAGGCACAGATTCAACACCTGTGAATGAATTGCCATTCAGGTACTTGAAAACAACCTGCGTATTCTGAGGAACGGTAACAGTCACAGAATATACGCCCGAACCAATAGCGGTCATAGGTGTCGAAGTCGGCGAGAAACCATTGAAGGAACCAGCAAGATAAACTCCTGTAGGATCCACTGTTTGTTCGCTCATGTCTACCTGGAAAGTAATATCCAATTCAGGAATCACGACACAAGCAGAACAACCACTAAAACAAACCAGAGGCAAAGTTTCTGTCCCGGTACCTGCCTGATAAGAGCGGTTCAAACTGCCGTTTCCGTCATCAACACCGCATTCTGAAGGCACGGTTTCTGCACCCGCCCAATCCATGCCATTGATGAATTTGTAATTGACCAACTGATTTTGATTGAGAACAACAACTGCCTGATAAAGGCCAGGCTCATACTCGGACATTTGAGTTGCCGTAGGATCCCATCCGTTGAATGTGCCAGCGATGTAAACTCCGTCTGAGCCCACAACCTCATTATTCATGTCAACCCTGAAAACAACAATTACAGGAGTGAATGGTGTGCAGTCCTGACATTCAGCAAAACATACAGGTCCAAAGAACAATGCAGATTCATCGATGTCAATCGACCTGTTTACACCTCCAAAACCATCATTCACACCGCATGTAACAGGAACAACTTCCTGATCTGTCCATTCGTTGCCATTGATGAATTTAAACTGAACATTGCTGAAAACCGGTACCTCAACGTCAAACTCATATACACCATCAAGGTTATCGTCTGTCATCTCAGATGTCGCCGGATTCCATCCCTGAAAGCTTCCTACAATATGCACACCATTCGGACTGATATCTTCATTGGCCATATTGACTTCGAGGTGAAGATTGACCAGAGTTGGTTCAACTATGTCATCACAATCAACACAAGCACCAAAACAAACAGGTCCGTAAGTTGCGTTAAGTGTATTAATTTGATATGTCCTGTTAAATTGCCCTAAACCATTGTTAACCCCACATTGAGAAGGTACTAATTCAGACAATGGCCAGTTGTTTCCATTGATGAATCTGAATTCTGCTACCGTATTCGAAGCAACCGAAAGTGTAACTTCATAAACACCGTCCGAATTGTCATCTGACATCAGTGTAGAAGCCGGATCCCATCCCTGGATATTACCGGCCAGATGCACTCCATCTGCGCTCACCGTTTCATTTTGCATATTCACAAGGAATGTCACATCAACCATCAATGTACTTCCTTCACAATCTATACATTCTCCGAAGCACACAGGTGGTAAAACAATGTCAATGCCGCCTGTTTCAAGAATACGATTATAACCACCGTTGCCATCAGGCAATCCGCATGTTGATGGCACAGATTCAGCCTGCGGCCAGGCATTTCCATTGATGAACTTATAATTTAGGTTGGCCCATTCGTCTGTTGTAATCGTTATCGAATAGATCCCATCGCTATTGTCGTCTGTCATTTCAGAAGCGGCAGGATCCCATCCCTGAAAATTGCCCGCAATGTGAACACCATCAGGAGAAACTAATTCATTCATCATATTCACCTGAAAGGTGATCATGTTGGTAGGCAATGAAGCACAGTTGGTGCATGACGAAAAACATACAACCGGCAATATCAAATCTACGTTTGTAGTATTCACAAAACGTCTGATTTCACCTATCTCTCCGATCATCTGACATTCTTCCGGCACAGATTCTTCCTCTAAAAATGTCAAACCATTTACAAAAGCATATAGAATGGTTTCGTTAGCGTCAACGGTTAAGGTAATCTCATAGATTCCGTCACCATTCAGGTCTGTCATTGGATACTGAGCATTGTTTCCATCGATAAAACGTCCTATGATTGTTACACCGTCAGGAGTAAGGACTTGCTCTGTCATATTCACTGAAAAAGTTACATCTACTGTAAGAGGCTCAACGATTGGTTCGCAGTCAACACATGAACTGAAACAAACTGTTGCAAGCGTCACATCTGACTCAAGAATATCAGCAATTCGGTTAAACCCGCCAAAACCATTGTCCTGACCACAGGTCGAAGGAACAGATTCCTGTCCGCCAAATGTATTTCCATTGATGAAAGTGTAGAGTGCAGTTGTGTTGGCATCAATGGCAACTGTTACCTCGTATATACCATCTGAATCAACATCGGTCATTGGAGTAGCGTCAGGATCAAAACCCTGGAAGTTACCTGCCAGATGAACTCCGTTGGCACTCACGGTTACATCCTGCATGTTCACCCGAAACGTCACATCAACAGGAGGAAGAACCGCAACGCAATCAATGCACTCACCAAAACAAACAACATCTATAATTGCATTCGCAGATCCCACTTGATAAAAGCGATTGAATCCACCGAAACCATTGTCCTGACCACAGGTCGAAGGAACAGATTCCTGACCACCATACGTGTTTCCATTGATGAAAGTGTACAATCCCAGATAGTTCTGTTCTACCGGCAGTGTCACTTCATAAATCCCATCCGCATCAATGTCCAATAATTCAGTTGATGCAGGATCCCATCCCTGAAAATTTCCAGCCACATGAATCCCCTGACCTGATACAACTTCATTTTCCATATTTACGCGAAGCGTGATATTGACCTGAGGAGGATTAGCAGACCAGAAACTCGCTCCATTCTGTGATCCGTTACCGATGTAATACCATGGACCTGATCCGGTAAGGAATTGCCCGGCCGTCCATAGGCCTGCCATCATGGCGACATTCTCTCTACCTTGTCCACCGGCTCCATACTGCATAAAATCAGACATGGCAGAAGCACTGCTGAAGGCCCCGGTTGGTAAAAACAATCCTACATCGCTGGCAGTCGTGTTAAAACCGGAAGAAGAATTCCAGGCCACGGTAACACTTTCACCCGGGTCAAGATTCAGATCACCACTCACAATGGAAATGGCAGATTGAGAAAGGTTGACATATTCGAAAAGAGCGCAAAAACGATAGCTGGCAATGTTTACCGTTGAGGAGCCAAAGTTTTTGATCTCAATTTGATTATTGACCGGGTTTACCTGGGTCATGCGAATTTGAGCAAAGTTCACAGCAATCAATCCGAGAACTGCAAAAAGCGTAATCACGATTTTTTTCATCGATGGGTAATTAAGGAATTTTTTTTGGAAACGCGAATTTAGTGTATAACATACACTTAGTGAACGTCTCACCCTCCTTCAAGTAATTTTTTTTCCATTTTAAACGTCTTATGGAAAGATATTTGAATATACCGAAATTGCACCCGAAATCGAATGAGTGACTTGAGAGTGATCAGAATAGTTTTACTTACTTGGCTGACTTTAGCTGGAATTGCAGCCAGAGGTCAGTCGAATACACTTGGAGATATCATTCAGATCAACGGCAAAGTGCGAGATGAGAATGACCAGCCTATAGCCAACGCCATCATCATCAACAAACGCACTAAAACCGGTTCTTTCGGAAGAGCTGATGGAAGTTTTACTTTGAACTGCAATAGAACAGACACACTCGCTATAACATCGCTCGGTTTTATGACAAGACAAGTAACTTTTGCAGACTCCACCGGCAACGGGTCTTTTAACCTTACGCTATATCTGGATACCAGGATCTATCAGGTTGCGACAGTTGAGATTTTTGCTCCACGGGATTTGGAACAAATTCAGGCGGACATCAATAAACTCGGTTTCAACGAAAACGACTATATGTTGAGCGGTATAAACGCAGCACAAAGCCCAATTACTTTTCTGTACCAGCAATTCAGCAAAAAAGAAAGAAGCAAAAGAGAAGTTGCCAGATTGGAAAATGAAGACAACAAAAGAGAACTGTTGAAAGAGCTATTCAGACTTTATGTTGATTATCAGATCATCGAGTTGAACAATGACGAATTCGACTCCTTTATTGATTATCTCAATGTAACAGACGAATTCATGATCAACAGCACACAGTATGACTTTTTAATCTACGTGAAAGATCGATTCAAAGATTACAAGGTGCAACTCCGTCAAAAGAAACAATTGCAGGGAAGCGATTTTGACTACGACAAAGACTGATTCATACTCTTCAAGGACGATCCGATATTTAGTTGTCCTCATCCTTTTTCTTCAGTGCCTTCATGAAATTTGACCAGGCACCGGCATCCAGCAAATTTCCTCCGCTTCTGAAGCTACCGGAATATCTGGCAATGATCGTTTGCGAAGACTCTTTATATGCCGCATCGCTCATTTCAGTCAGCCCGTCAAAATTGGCAATGGATGCCAAATCTCTGTTGAACCTGAAGTATTGATCGCCAGGTAAATCGAGTGCCAGAATTTCACCTCTTAACTGAGCCGGCGTGGGATAGGGCTTCACATTCACAGTAGGTAATAGTATTTGGTCCTGCTCCATCCATTGAACGATGGAAATGTGGTGCGTACTCGTATCGTCCGGAACGATGAAAGAGGACTTTTTCAGTCCGATATACATGAAAAACAAGGTGTCACCAACCTCTGCTGGCAAGGTAAAATAGCCTGAATAATCAGAGAAAGTTCCACGATTGTCTTTGCCGCGATAAACAGTAGCATAGGGCACCGGGATGAGCGAGTCAGTAGCGACCACCACCCCGGACACCTGCAATACCCGCTTCTGAGCACACACACTTGCACTCCCTGCCAGAAGCAGGCACAATAGAATCAGAGATACTCTCATTATTAGCCACAAAAATACATGAATGAATTTACCGGAAGGTACACTTTGATATCCAAATGATTGATCATCGTCATATTCTATCATGATCTTATGACGAACAAAACGCAATAAAGTATCAGCGATTGACAACTCAATTGAGAAACCTACTTGATTTCTTATTTCACATTTGGCAAAGTCAAAGTTTAAATTCCCTATTGAACCTGCTTTTGTTTCCGTTGAAGAATTTCATCCTGAAATAACTCCCATCGTTTGCCTTTATTGCTTTTCATTACCCTGAACTCATATACATCACTTCTCATGTATTCTTCCGAAAGCATGAGTTGATGATTGAAAATCAATTCTTCAGTTTCTTCTATTCTCACAACCACAAATTGACTCGAGTGAATATCATAAGACGCTGCATAAACTTTGTTTCCTATTTCGAATTCGAAATAACAGGGAAGATTTAACAACCTGATATCAGTTGAAACCACAAAGCTTAGCGTGAAATAGGGATATACTTTAAACCTTGAGTGAATTCCGGCAACTGAAAGCATCACTTTCAACTCTTTCATTTTATCACGAATGATATCCGCAATGCTTTCGGAGCGAACATAGTCTTTCGCTGCCACCCATTGATTTTCCTGGTTCAGTCTTTCCATTGAACCAAGCGAAAGTTTGTAATCAAAAGAAGAAGGCCTGTCCAGCACATAACCGGGATAATAATATTTCGCTCCCCTGCTCCTGCCATACTCGATTTCAAGAAGCATGGTGTAATGCCCAGGACTGTATTTGGAATAAGCTTCATCATAAACGCAAAGCAATGAAGCCATGGAGTCTTTCGCCACATCGAAGTAACTCAAAGCAACAATGCGGTTACCTTCCAGCACAGTCAGCTCAAGTGTTGACACTTCCGGATTTACATCATATTCATATAAAATCTCGCTTAGAGATTCGTGAACAAAAGCTTTAAACTTGGAGCTGTGTCGTCTGTAAAGCTGTTCCTTTTCTCCGTTGATAAATGGCTGACCAATCTCTATTCTGAATTTACCCTCAGCCCTCCTTAGAATTTTTTTTTGTTTCGGATCCGGCTGAAAACCATCAATTGCCACCCGTATGTGTTGCACACTGAAGACATCTTCATCAAGGCACAGTAGGTCGCTTTTGTAGACAGACCCGGCTCCGCGAAACCAACCTGAAGCAAGAAGAGCGTCATACGTTTCGCGGGTAAGACCGATAATTGGGACCGTTTCAACCAGCATAGCAGCGAATATAATCAAACAGGACACTTTTGCTGTAACCTATATGAAAAAAAGACGTTAACCAAAATTTGACAGCATGTTCATTTGTCCTTCATCCTTGAGTGAATTTCAAGCTTTTAGTTTGTAACCGAATACTAAAAACGACATCATATGTTTACCAACACTCAAATCAGTTACATGGAGGATGGGTTGATGCGTGTCATCAGCAGCAAAGTGAAATTTCTGAAGAAAGAAGGCAACTCAGAAATTCTCTACACTAGCGATGGTCTGAGAATTCCGCTGGAAAATCTGGTCAGCATGAATGGAGTCAGCTGGGTCTAAAAAGGCACTGTCAATAATTTACCGTTTTATTCGTATTACCCAAAGGTAATAGCGGTATTCTTGACTATGCACATGCAAACAAAACAAGCACTTCTTGCCTTGCTGATTTTTATAACCCAGGGAATCTTCAGCGAAATCAACGCACAAATCACCGTGCAGCCATACAGCATTAAAATTACGTGCGATGTTGATGGGCTCACAGAGTTACCAGCCCTGACAGCATCATCTCCGTTCGGAACGGTATCCACCGAATACATTGAAGAAATTTTCTCAGGAGGATGTCTTGGCACTTTGGTCCGCACCTTCAATTTTACCGACCCTGCGGGAAATAAAGCTTCAGCTCAGCAATTTGTAAGTATCACTGATAACCAAGCGCCAATTCTATTTGGAGAAGTCCGCGATATTTCGACGACTTCTGAAATGATTCCGGAACCGGTTCAATTTGCATCGCGGGATAACAGTGGAAATGAATACCCGGTGGTCTTCTCTGAAAAAAAAGAAGGCAATACGATCCGCCGCACCTGGACATGCACTGATGAATGCGGGAATGCTTCAGAAAAAATCCAGATCATCACTTTGGAGTAACTCTTCCCCGGTAAAATGCCTAATTAAGCCACACTGAATTCAACTGCCATACTTAACATATGGTTTTCAACCCATTAGAATTAAGCCGATTTTTTTCGTGAATATTCATTAGGTTTGGCCGTAAGAATTCAAATCCAATTAAACCACTGATCTAATATGCAAGGTGAAACAAAAGCTGCAAAGCACCCTTCGGGATTGTATTATTTGTTTTTTACGGAAATGTGGGAGCGCTTTAGCTATTATGGTATGCGCGCCATATTCATGCTTTTTATGGTGAAAGTGCTATTGCTTTCAGACAAAGAAGCTTCGGAAATTTATGGTAGTTATACCGGTCTCGTTTACCTCACCCCACTGCTGGGAGGTTATTTGTGTGATCGTTATCTTGGCAATCGCCGGAGCATCATCATAGGCGGACTGTTGATGGCTTTGGGCCAATTTTTTATGTTTCTTTCTGCCAGCGCAGGTGCTGAAGGTGGTGTAGCACTTATGTGGACAGGACTGACAGCACTTATTGTTGGTAATGGATTTTTCAAGCCCAATATCTCAACGATGGTAGGTCAGTTATATCCTGAAAACGATCGCCGCATCGACAGTGCATTTACGATATTCTACATGGGTATTAACCTTGGTGCTTTCTTCTCACCATTGGTGTGCAGTTCGTTCAGCGATTACAAATGGGGCTTCCTTGCGGCATGCATCGGTATGCTCCTGGGATTGGTCGGGTTCATCGCATTTCAAAAGAAATATCTCATTTCAGAACAAGGAAAAGAAATAGGATTACCCGTTAAGCCCATGGATTTGAAAGCCATCTCAATGACCATAGGGTCCATTGGGTTGATTTTTTTCATGCTCAATTTCAAACAATGGTTCGGCGCTGATCACGACATTATCAGCTACTTCATATACGGATCTATGATAGCGATGCCGATTATCATTCTCACGGATAAAAGTCTCCGACGCTATGAACTCATGCGAATCATGGTGATTCTGATTTTGGTATTCTTTGTTATTTTCTTTTGGGGTGCCTTTGAGCAGGCAGGAGCTTCTCTTACACTCTTTGCAGATCGCCAAACGAATCGGAATGTGATGGGCTGGGAAATGCCGGCTGAATATTTCCAATCAATCAATCCACTCGCTGTAATAACGCTTGCTCCTTTGTTTACCGTGCTTTGGGGAGTTTTGCATAAACGCCGCATGGAGCCATCTTCGCCTACCAAAATGGCATGGGGACTTGCTCTGGTTGCTATCGGCTATGCTATTATAGCTATTCCGGTAAGCGGATTGGTAGAAGGTCAGAAAGTCAGCATGTGGTGGCTCGTAGCACTTTATGTGGTACACACCATGGGTGAACTTTGTCTTTCTCCAATTGGCCTCTCTATGGTTTCCAAACTAGCCCCGCTGCGACTTTCATCACTGCTAATGGGTACATGGTTTTTGGGTAATGCTGCCGCGAACAAATTCGCAGGTACTCTGAGCGCATTGATTCCGCCAAGTGAAGCCGCACCTGATCAAGTCTGGCCACGGTTTCTGGGATACGAGATCACCAACCTGTACCAGTTCTTCATGCTGTTCATCATCATGACCAGTATTGCGGCTGGGATTCTGTTCGTTCTCAGTCGGGCATTGCAAAAAATGATGGCAACACCGGATACACACTAATAAGATTCCTTTTTTCAAAAATTGCTGAATAATTATGTGGTCGAAACACCCCAAAGCCCTGCCCTATTTATTCCTTTCAGAAATGTGGGAGCGGTTTGGCTACTATCTGATGATTGGAATCTTCACGCTCTATCTCAAAGATCGAGTAGATGGATTTTCAATGACCGAAAAGGAGGCCTCAGATTTATATGGAACTTTCATAGCATTGGTTTTCCTCACTCCTTTCGTTGGAGGTCTGCTGGCCGACCGTTATCTTGGTTACCGCAAATCCATCATATTTGGCGGGATACTCATGGCCGCAGGTTATATGCTCATGGGTATTCACTCCATGACCATGCTTTATGTAGCGATGACACTCGTGATACTTGGCAATGGTTTTTTCAAACCAAATATTTCCACGCTGCTGGGCAGTTTTTACTCGAATGAAACATATCAGGCAAAAAAAGATGAAGGCTACAATATCTTCTACATGGGCATCAACATCGGTGCTTTCATCTGCAATTTCTTCGGAGCTGCGCTGATTATCTTGCTCGGTTATCAATGGGCGTTTTTCGCGGCAGGCATTGGGATGATTATCGGTGTGATCGTTTTTATGGCTGGTACGAAGCACTATGAAGGGCACACCGATGCCAAAGGCACCAAAGAAGGCGATATGCCTATCAGCAAGATTATCTTGCTCATTCTGCTTCCGTCTGCAATTTTTGGAATCATAGGTTGGCTAATCAAAGGCACTGAATCTGCGCAGAATCCTGATGCATTCATTTTTGGAAGCGATAGTACAGACGCGTTTATTTTCGCTTGCATTCCGGTAATTCTGTTTTACAGCTCATTGTTCTTTCGTGCGCACAAGGATGAACGGAAACAGATTGGTGCCCTGCTCACCATATTCGCAGTAGTAATTTTATTCTGGGCAGTTTTCAAACTGAATGGATCCGCGCTGAATACTTGGGCTGATCGCTACACCGACAGGCAGGTTACCGGTGTTATGGCAACAGTCACTGACAATTTGAAATTCTCGAAAAAACTGACATTCGCCAAAGACACCGTTGATGCATATGACTCACAGTTCCGACTCATCAAAGAAGACGGAATAGCTCAGAAAACCTACGATTATCCTGTGTACTTCAAGAATGCTTCCGATGAACAACGACCAGCGGAAGGTACACAAGTCAGCCTTTGGGCCACTAACCTCAGTCAGTCAATCAACCCGTTTTGGGTAATTCTGCTCACACCATTGGTGGTCGCATTTTTCTCATTTCTCAGAATTCGGAACCGCGAACCTTCAACACCCGCGAAGGTTGCATTCGGCCTTTTGATAAGCGCTCTGTCCGTGCTCGTGATGGTAGCTGCGGTGAAAGCAGGGAACAATGGAACGGAAAAAGTAAGTCCCTGGTGGCTGGTGGCCAATTATGGCGTAATCACAATTGGCGAATTGTTTTTGAGCCCCATGGGGCTTTCTCTGGTTTCAAAACTGAGTCCTTCAAGTATCACCTCGCTCATGATGGGTGGATGGTTCTTGTCAACCTCCATTGGCAATAAATTAAGTGGCGTTTTGGCAAGTATGTGGGACAGCTACGACGACAAAACGAATTTTTTCTGGGTCAATTTTGTTTTACTTCTGGGCGCTGCTGCTCTGATGTTCTTATTGCTCAAAAGATTGAATAAAACCATGAACGAAAAAGGAATACACTAATATGCAAACGATCGAAGAAATTCAAGACTTCAAAGGGCAATATCCAAAACAACTTTGGTACCTCTTCTTCAGTGAAATGTGGGAACGCTTCTGCTTTTACGGAATGCGCGGAATGCTTACCTTTTTCATGGTCAATCAGCTCTTCATGGATGAGAAAGCTGCGAACCTTCAATATGGTGCCACTCAGGCGTGGGTTTATGCCTTCACCTTTATCGGGGGATTGTTCGCAGATAAAATTCTTGGGTTCCGCAAATCACTTTTCTGGGGTGGATTATTGATGATTACAGGAAGCATCATTCTAGCCATCGATCCAAGAGATTATTTCTTTTTGGGTATCGCTTTCAACGTGGTTGGGACAGGCTTCTTCAAGCCCAACATTTCAAGCATGGTTGGTCAATTATATAAGCAGGGCGATAGCCGCCGTGATGCGGGATTTTCATTGTTCTACGCCGGTATCAATGTTGGTGCGTTGCTTGGCGGATATTTCTGCATATCAATTGGCAAGGGCACCTTTTTATCTTCCATAATTCCCGCAGACCTCACCTGGAACGTTGCATTCGGATTGGCAGCTTTGGTGATGACAATAAGCTTGCTTACGTTCACACGCACCCGCAAATCAATGGGTACAATTGGTCTTTCACCACTTGAAAGCGCCGCCGGCCGTACATGGGTATGGCAGGATATTGCAGTGTATGGAGGCGGTTTGTTGGCAATACCTGCTATAATGATCATGGTAGCCAATACAGTTTACACTGATTACTTCATGTACATCATCGGTCCTTTTAGCTTGATTTACCTGATTTATGAAATGTCCCGAAGCACAACTGCTGAGGTTAAAAAACTAATCGCTGCACTGTTCTTCATCTTTTTCTCTGTGGTCTTTTGGGCAATTTTCGAACAGGCCGGTGGATCTCTCAGTTTGTTTGCAGCCAACCATCTTAACGACAAATTATTAGGATTCATCCATCTCGACCCGAATGGAGTAAACAACGCAGCAAACTCAGCATTTGTAATCGCATTTGCGGCAATTGCCGGTATGATTTGGATTTGGCTTGCCAAAAGAGGGAAAGAGCCAAATACAGTTGTAAAATTTGGTATCGGATTCCTCTTCTTAGGAATAGGTTACTTTTTGTTTTTCTCGGGCCGGTTCTTTGCTGATGCCAACGGCGTTTCTTCTCTCGATATGTTCACATTCGCCTACTTCGCAGTTACTCTTGGTGAGCTCTGCCTCTCTCCTATTGGACTTTCCATCATGACCAAACTTGCTCCTCAACGACTTCAAGGTTTTATGATGGGTATGTGGTTTCTCGCCAGTGCATACGGTCAGTATGTGGCAGGATTATTCGGTGCCAGTATCTCACCAAAACCGGAAGCAACTGCAGTTGAAAAACTGAATATTTATACTCAGGGATATTATGATTTTGCATGGTACGGCATCATTGCTGGCGTCGTACTTATATTAATTTCTCCGCTGATCAGAAAACTGATGCAGGAAGTTAAATAATTCGGATTAACGGTTTAAAGCGCATAGTCGAATAACCACAACGAGCACCAAGATTGGAATATTTGGCTCCTCTGAGTCCTTTGTGTGCAATTCCCATTGTGTTCTCTGTGGTTAAAAAAGCCTTGGGATAAACTGAATGAAGAAAGAATTTCAAACCACCAAGAGCACAGGGAAAACTTCCACCAAGAGCACCAAGAGTGGAAGAGTTGGCTCCTCTGAGACCTTTTTGGTTTCAAGCACTTGCGTTCAAAACGGTAATCCGAAATAATTTGATTTTCGGAACAATTCTTGGATAAAGTGAGTTCAAATAATTAAAAGTCAAAGTCATGAAAAAATTCAGTAGCCTAGTTGCACTGCTCATTATTACTGTCGGGCTTTTCTCGTTTACAAAAAAAGAACAACCGTCAGGAGTTAACTGGATGTCCATAGAAGAAGCTATTGAGGCCCAGCAGGATAATCCAAAGCCAATCATGATCGATGTCTATACAAAATGGTGTGGCCCATGCAAAATGATGTCAAACAATACATTCACTGACGCCCGCGTAGTTGAATATCTGAATGAGCACTTTTACTGCGTAAAGTTTGATGCTGAAAGTCCCGATTCAGTCTTTTTTCAAAACAAATATTATAAAAACCCGGATTATAAGCCCGATACTCCCGGACGCAATGGAGTTCACCAGTTTGCAAGAATGCTCAACGTCTCAGCTTATCCAACATTATATTTCATGGATGAAAAAGCCAAGGGTTTAGGACCTGTTACTGGTTACCGCACCCCGGCTCAGCTGGAAATATTTCTGCATTATTTCGCAAAAAAAACCTACCTCACCGTTCGCACACAGGAGGAATGGCAGGAATACGAGAAAAGTTTCGTCGTAACCTGGAATTAATACAAAAAATCGAATTGGAGTAACCTTCCGATCCCCTATCGCGTTTGAAGCGGCAACGCAACTGATTTTTTTTTATGAACCCGGATGAAAGATAGTTGTTTGGCAGTTGCCTGCGCTTATCTTGCAGCCCGTTTGAAAACAATATAATCCACTCTTTATCAATGAGCGAAATCGCGAAACTCATTCTGGATGGCAAAGAATATGAATTGCCTGTCATTACCGGAACCGAAAATGAAAAGGCTATTGACATTAGCAAGCTACTAGAAACAACTGGTTACATTACTCTCGACTCAGGTTATAAAAACACCGGATCAACCAAAAGCGCCATTACATTCCTGGATGGGGACAATGGAATACTTTGGTATCGTGGCTATCCGATCGAACAATTGTCCGAATATGCTTCGTTCATTGAAGTAGCGTACCTCATCATTTACGGTGAGTTACCAACCCAGAAAGAACTAGATTACTTTCAGCGCAGCATTAGCCATCACACGCTTGTGCATGAAGACATGAAACGCTTCTATGAAGCTTATCCAACCGGAGCGCATCCTATGGGAGTTTTGTCATCGATGATCGCTAGTATGTCGACTTTTTACCCGGAAGCTCAGAACCCGAATCGCCCATTCAAAGACATTGAACTGACAATGCACCGCCTGATTTCCAAAATGGCGACACTTGCGGCGCAAGCACATAAAGTGAGCATCGGTCACCCGATCATGTATCCTAAAAACAGCTACACTTATACGCAGAACTTTCTGCATATGATGTTTGCCCTGCCAACCGACGACTATGAAATTGATCCAATTATTGACGACGCGCTCAATAAACTCCTGATACTTCACGCGGATCACGAACAGAATTGTTCAACCTCTACTGTGAGAATTGTAGGATCTTCGCAGTCGAACCTTTATTCTTCCATTTCGGCTGGTATAGCCGCACTTTGGGGGCCGCTTCATGGCGGAGCCAATCAGGCTGTAATTGAAATGCTAGAAAGAATCAAAGTAGACGGCGGCGACGTAGACAAATGGGTCAACAAAGCCAAAGACAAAAACGATTCATTCCGTCTGATGGGCTTTGGACACAGAGTTTACAAAAACTTCGATCCGCGTGCAAAAATCATCAAAAAGGCTTGCGACGATGTGCTCAATCGACTGGGTATTCATGATCCTGTCCTCGATATTGCCAAACAACTTGAAGAAGTTGCACTCCGTGATGAGTATTTCATTCAGCGCAAATTGTACCCGAATGTTGACTTTTACTCTGGTATCATATATAGAGCCATCGGTATCCCTACCGAAATGTTTACTGTGATGTTTGCTCTAGGACGATTGCCAGGTTGGATCGCCCAGTGGAAAGAAATGATCGAGCATGGAGAGCCTATCGGACGGCCAAGGCAGATATATGTTGGCCCGAACAGAAGGGATTACGTTCCTATGCCGAAAAGATAATTACTCCGGGCGCAGAAGATTTTCTGCGCCTTTTTCTTTGCTAAAACAACCAACAAAAAATTCCTTTGGAAAACGGAAAAGTTTCTGTAGCTGAGACTGGCGGAATTGCCACTATCTCATTTTTTCATCCTCAAAGCAACTCATTGCCTGGCAATTTGCTGCAAGAATTAGGTGACACCATCACCAAGGTGAGCAATGCCCCGGAAGTGCGCGTCATCATACTGAAAAGTGAAGGCGATAAGGCATTTTGCGCCGGTGCGAGCTTCGATGAGCTTATAGCTATAGAAAATATGGATCAGGGAACCCGATTTTTCAGCGGATTCGCTCATGTGATTAATGCCATGCGTCAAAGCAATAAGCTCATTATTGGCAGGGTTCAAAACAAAGCTGTTGGAGGCGGTGTTGGTCTGGCGTCATCGGTGGATTATTGTTTTGCAACGGCAAAAGCATCGGTCAAACTCAGTGAACTCGCCGTCGGCATTGGTCCATTTGTTGTTGGACCTGCGGTGGAAAGAAAAATCGGGCTTTCGGCAATGTCGCAACTGGCTATCAACGCCACAGAATGGCAAACCGCTCAGTGGGCCAAAGAAAAAGGTCTTTACAACGAAGTTTTTGAAACAGAGGCAGAATTGGATCAGGCGGTACAAAATTTAGCAGGCAAACTCGCAGCTTCCAATCCTGAAGCCATGTCAGAACTCAAGAAGATTTTTTGGCAGGGCACAGAAAACTGGGATCAGTTGCTCATTCATCGCGCCGGTATCAGCGGAAGGCTCGTTCTGTCTGCATTCACGAGAAACGCCATCAATTCTTTTAAGACAAAATAATTGGGAAAGTTGAGATTTGCTGGTTGCTTGTGTAATTTGCAGCCTGAACAAGTCGTGGACACTTCATGCTCACCCCATCCGAACGTAAATTAGTAGAAGTCTGTTATACTCCGGGTCAGTATCATCTGTACCAGGAGAATTTCGACATCATCGTCGTGATTGACGTGCTGCGCGCAACCAGTGCGATAACAACAGCTCTTCACCATGGTGTTGCCGCAATTATTCCTGTTTCTACCATTGAAGAGGCTATAGAATACAAATCGAAAGGATACATTGTTGGTGCAGAACGGGATGGAAAAGTGGTTGACGGTTTCGACTTTGGAAATTCTCCGTATGCCTACATGGATCCAAAAATGGCCGGCCAGACTGTTGTGCTCACCACAACCAATGGTACCAAGGCTATCCAAATGTCTAAGGATAAAAAACAAGTAGTTATTGGATGCCTCAATAATCTTGACTTCCTGTGCGCCTGGCTGGGCGAACAACATCAGAATACGCTCATCCTTGCTTCCGGTTGGAAAGACAAAGTAAATCTAGAAGACACCATTTGCGGAGGAGCTATTGCCGATATCTTGCTTGAAACGCGCAAGTTCAGAAGTAACGAAGACAGCACAGTCGCTGCAAAATTTATATACCGATCGGCCCGTGAGCACCTGTGGAGTTTTCTGCGGGCATCTTCGCATCGCAGACGTCTTATCAAACTGAACATCCAGCGTGATGTGAAGTATTGTCTTACACTAAATAACGTACAGTGTATCCCGATTCTAAAAGACGGAGCACTTGTAAAACTTGATTATACTCCTGCGGAAAACTATCAATCCAGCACTTCAGTGGGCGTAGTCAATAACGCTAAATGAGAACTCAATTGCGCAACTACCAGATATTTTTCGTCTGCCTGCTTTCAACGCTGGTGTGCATTTCATTTAAAGAACACAACTGCTCTGAAGAAGCAACATGGGGTTTTTTCGGACATAAAAAAATCAATGAACTTGCTGTTTATACCCTACCGGAAGAAATGTTTGGTTTTTATAAAGCCAACATCGATTATCTGATAGACCATTCAGTGGATCCAGATAAAAGGCGTTATGGCGTGAAAGGAGAAGCTGAATGCCACTATATCGACATGGATCGGTACATAACAGCAAATGAGCCAGACCCATTTAAAAACGTACCCCGCAGATGGACTGAAGCGGTTGCCAAATATTCAGAAGATACATTGAGAGCCCATGGAATTGTACCCTGGAATATTTACAATGTCACCCAAAAACTGACAACGGCGTTCAAAAATGAAGATGTGAATAAGATTCTTCGCCTGTCTGCTGAACTTGGGCATTACATCGGAGATGCTCACGTGCCGCTGCACACCACCAGTAATTACAATGGTCAGTTGACTGGCCAGAGAGGCATTCATGGGTTCTGGGAAAGCCGTTTGCCTGAGCTATACTCGGAGGATTACGACTTTTTTGTTGGCAAGGCTTCCTATATCAAGGCACCGCTGTATTTTATTTGGGACAGGATCGAGGAAAGCTTCCATGCCGTTGATAGTGTCCTCAGTTTTGAGCGTGATCTGACAGCCAGAGTGAGTGAAGACCGAAAGTTTAGCTATGAATCAAGAGGTCAGGTTAATATGAAGGTATACTCTCAGGAATTTAGTCAGGCGTATAGCGATATGCTTGACGGCCAAGTTGAACGCAGAATGAGGCAGGCAGTAGTGCATATCGGTAGCTATTGGTACACGGCCTGGGTCGACGGCGGTCAACCCGATTTGAACAAAATGATTCAAAAGTCAATTATGCCGGATATTGACACTTTGGGAACTGAAGGTCACTCACTCGATAAAAAATTGAAAGTTCGGGAACACGATAACTAAAATCCCGAACTTCATACCTCCCTGATCCAGACGCTGTTCAGCGTTAATCATTCCCTTTTTGCGGCTCCGACAAGCGGCTGATCACGCTAAACTTGCGAGCAATTTGTAACCTTTCCCGACCGAATCAAGTAGAAAACCACTCAAAATAAGTTTTCTACAATGAAAAAACTGTGCTCCATCCTCACCCTAATACTCGTAACTACAGTTGCGATGGCTCAAAAACCTCAGGTGCTGTTTTATGGCTATATAGAAGAAGGTGTTTTCGCTGATCCAAATGGTGATACTCCTAAAAAGCAAAAAAAACAGAAGGCTCCTGATAAACTGAAAAATGTAAACTTATTCGTTTACAAAGGCGATGAAGTAGTAACCACTCTGAATGCCCGTGAAACAGGATTCTATGCTGTTCTGCTTGATGCAGGTGCAAAATACATGGTAACTTTCGAGAAAGAAGGATACTTCTGTAAAAGCTTCGAACTCGACTGTACCTCTGTGAAATACCAGGACACCGAAGCTGCAATGAAATGCCTCACCGATGTTTCTCTCTTTAAGAAAGTTGAGAATGATGATCTGCTTTCATTGTGCAAAATTCCTTTCGCCAGATGCAGTTATGCCGGAGGTGAAATGGTTTGGGACATTGAATACACGCAAAAAGCGAAGGAAAAATTTTACGAGCTGGCGCAGCCATATTACATGGCTTCTGATAAGTAAATTACCTGAACAAATTCTCAAAGGCTGTCATTCAATGGCGGCCTTTTTTAATATTCACGAAATAAACAATTGTCTATATTAGCCTATGATGAAAAGTCTATTTCTGGTTATTGCGCTTTCCAACGGTCTGTCGCTTTTTTCTCAGCATATCGGCGATTTGCCCGGCCGCAAACCTTCCGGTGAATTCGAGAATGTTTCGGTTGAAAAAATTGCCGATGACAGTTTATCCACCGCTTTCATCATTTGGATTC
>JBEIHH010000016.1:0-38101 GCA_040381475.1 Crocinitomicaceae bacterium
CTGTTGCAGTAGCAATACCAGCAGCAGGCACACCTGTTGGGTTACAACCCAGATCAGAACCTTGTGGGCAGAAAGTGAACTCAGGCGCAGTTGTATCAACGATTAGTATTTCCTGAATGCATGAAAGGCCTGTAAGAGTGGAAGTCCACTCACGGTAAATAGTCGTAGAGCACACGTCATTTTCGAATCCTTCGCAGGGGTCTGGACACGCAACAACTGCTACAGGTTCTGAGTTATTTCCAGTTTTGCTGGGACTTGCATGCACATCGGTTATTTGAACAGTACCAAATCCTGCAGCACCGAAAGCGGCAAGGTCAACAGTGCATTCATACCACACTTCATAAATCCAATTTGGATAGGCGGCGTTTGGAGCATAGTTCGAATCAGTTGCTGGTGAATTGGAAGTCAGAACATATCCAAACTGATTGAAGTTCACATCAAGTGATGTTACTACGTTGAGAATATTGCTTGCGTTACCAACGAGCATTGTTCCATCACCTCCTGTCACACCAAGCGACTTGTAGCCTGATGGTGCAGCGGCACTGGCGGTCAGATAGTCCATCTGAAATTCGAGTTTCTTGATGTCATTACCATCATAAAGAGCGAGCTGCAATTGGTCTGAACCGGTTAGGTTATTGAAGGTGTGGTTACTCGGCCAGCCAATTCTGGTTGATCCATAGGTATTATCTACGAAATTTTTCGAAAGCGTTGTGCGAATCGTAACGGTACCGGAGGTCTGGTTCAGATCATAGTCAATTTCGTAAAATGAACTTGCGCTAATTGGGTTTTCTGTACCCTCGAAACAAATTTGTCCCTCGTTATCACTTAAACCTTCCGGACAATCAAGGTCTTCAAAGGTCCAGTTCGGGTCGCAATCAGTTACCGGAGTTCCCGTGTTGGCGGGTATTGGATTAACACCGCATTGAATTTGTATATCGGCAGGACAAATGGCCACAGGAACAGGCTCGTTAATTACTACCTGAATATTGAACGTGCAGCCGGTGCCATCTTTCACTACAACATTATAAGTACCTGCCTCGAGGTCTTCAAATGTGTTGTCTGAAGAAAATGGTCCACCTTCGAAACTATACGAATAGGGAAGTACGCCATTTAAGCCTGTCACCTCAGCGAAACCATCGTTACCTCCAAAGCAAGTTACATCTGTTTCAGATACAACCTGGCCTGAGAGATTGGAAATGTTGGAAACATTGATTTGCTTCACGATCTGGCAGTCATTTTCATCAGTGACGGTAACAGAGTATGCACCGGCGGTGAGGTTATTTGCAATTGCAGAAGTTGCATTATTATTCCACAAATAAGAATATGGGCTAGTACCACCGGAAGCCACGACAGTAGCAGAACCTGTTGAAGCATTGCAGTTGGTAGGAGTGCTGGAAATGTTGGCCGTGAGCAAGGTTGGCTCATTGATGGTGAATTGCGCATCAGCTTCACAGCCATTGGCATCTACTACATGAACATTGTAATTTCCTGGTTCAAGTCCAGTGATAGATTGACTGGACGCACCGGTATTCCATGTGTATGTAAACGGCGCTGTTCCGATGGGTGTAGCGATGATTGATCCATCATTAAACCCAAAGCAACTGATGTCATTTACAACTGCAGGGATATTCACCACAGTTACAGTGACAATTTGATTTGCTGCATCCGGAAGAATACATGCGTCACCGCCAATAATCCGGCGGAAGAATGTCGTTTCATTGAGAATTCCAATCAGGTTGCCCGGAAGATCTTTAGAGGACGCTCCTGCTATAGTGACCCATGTGATACCATCGATGCTCCGCTGCCAAGTGTATGAGGCAGAGGCAACAGGCAATACATTTGGATAAGCCGTGATATTGTTGTTTCTCGAAATATTCGGTAACAGGTATGATGGAGTAGTGCCTGTTAATCCTGTTGGTTGAATACCTGCGCATATCGTTTGATTTCCCGTTATGGCATTGTTCGTGAGATCGGGCGGATTGGCCCAAACTACTAGTCCCGGCTCGTAGATGCTTGTTGAACTTTGTTTGTTTGTAGTGATTGCCCCTTCTGTCAATGGTATGTTGTTGGACTTACCTGTAACAATGGTAAAAATCCGGCAATCAGAAAATTTAATGCCACGTTCTCCAACTGGGTCATAATCATCAGAAGTACCGCCATAGTAAGTACTGTACAGCATGCTGCCTGAAAGAGTCGAACCAATTTTTAGGAACACTTTGTCATTGTTTGACGATGAGTTTCCATTCGTATTCAACAAACTTTGCAGTGCGTCGCTTGTTACAGGGAAGTTTGTTGAGTTTGAGTAACCAAAAACGTAAACATCATCGTTTAGATCGACATTCAGTCCCATCATGTTTACTTCGTTTGAACCGCCTCCTACATAGGTCGATGCGATCAAGGTTTGTGAAGTGTCCATGCAGGTAATGAAAAAGTCATTGTCACCACCATTGTATGAAGTATCGAATCCACCGGCAGGAATATTGCTCGGTGAGCTCGTGTTAAGACCTGATGTGATACCGGCGAAGTAGAGTCTGTTCTTGGTAGTATTGAACTCCATACATAGAATACTGGTTGACTTACTGCTTGCCGATCGGAAGTAAGATGACCATACCACTGTTGCATTGATTTTTCTCTTTTGAAGAAATCCGCTTCTATTACCTCCCAATGAACTTTCTCTTGGGTTAAGAGTAGGGAAGTTGGTCGATGTGGTATAACCACCGATATAAAAATCATTGGCTGCTTCATTCAGATTCATGATCGTTGCCACGTCTGAGCCGCTGCCGCCGAAATTTCTGATATATGAAAGTGCCGTCAGATTGGAGTTGATACGAAAAATAATAGCGTCAGTATTATTGCTCGTATTGGCGCCCAGTCCCGGATGAACAGAATTCAGGTTGTCACTCGATGTGCTGCCACAAACAATGATATCTCCGCTAGCAAGAATACGGAGGTCATATGAATCGTCGCTTCCATCTCCACCGACAACAGCGTTTTTGATTGAGTTACCATCCTGACTAATTTTCAGAATGAAGATGTCGTTTGAACTTTGTGATCGGTTGTCAATTCCGCCTGTAGCTCCGAAGGCAGTTCCTCCGATCAGAGGCATATTGGTGCTGGCAGTGTAACCGGTAATATATAGGTTGCCGTCGGGTCCCATTTCGCAAGCGTATGGGTTGTCGTCTGCGGATCCGCCTATGTATGTCTGCCACGCACGAACACCTGCACCACCCACTGTAGCAGGCTGGTAGTACTTTCCTACGATCAGGTCAACCTCACCGTTGGGTGTAGTATCGAAAGCGCCAAGTGTGATGTTGTTCGTTTGGCCGTCAACACGCGCTACGACATAAATTGCTCCATCATCGGGGTCAACCCAGATTCCATGACCGTGATTGTGTCCTGCGGTTCCGTTCAATGCTGCAGAATTGCTGTTTACCCATGTGGCCCAGCGCAGGGCGATGGGGTCGATGACCAGCGGCTTAGAAGAATCATATTGTCCTAATTCAAATTCAAATGAATTTTTCCCCGTGATTTTGTAAGCTGCTTCTACAAATACTTTTTTATCATCAATCATTTGGTATGCGACCGGGCTTGGTAAAGACATCTCGCCAACTGACGTATGAACAACCAATGCACCGGCACCATTTAACTCAAGTCCGAAAACACCGTCAAGCGCAACACTGATATCTTTTGAATTGCTTCCTGCGCGGCAAATGATGTCATATTCCAATGAACCATCCGCAGCTGGGTAATAACGCACATCCACTCCGGGGTAAACATCTTGATACCATATTTCTTCAAAACTGCATATGTCGGTAACTGCTACATCTCCTTTGAAATAATTCAACCTGTCGGCATGCTGCCCTTTGGCAGAAATTTTCATGTCGGCCGATTGTCCTTCGAAGATCATTTTCCATGCATGTGCATTCACGACTACAGGAGACTCATCGAACGACTGACCTTCTGCTATCGCTTTTTCCATGCGAACACTTTGAGCAGAACTTGCCTCTACATCTTTGCGGTCGTAGGTAGCCATCACCACTCCATCTTTCATCATCGTCGCTTTTCCAAGAGGAAACGATGCGCTGTAAAGCACATCCTCAGCCGACTGCCCGGCATTGGCCGTGAAGTAGATCTTCTCAGCATAATAATGCAGCATACGCTCTACTTCCGGATCAATTTCCGGTTGAGCAGATGTGGACTTGCCACCATATAAATTGATGGTCCTGTTTTTTGGCGCATCGTCCTGAGGAAGGCGTTGGCCGAAAGCGCTGAAGGTCAGTGAGAAAAGAAGTGTAAGTCCTAAGGTTTGAGCGAACAACAAAGTCGCATTTTTCTTCGAAGAAGCAGCCACTTCTACTTTTGAAAAGGTAGAATAGATCATTTTGGTTAGTTAATAATTACACATTGCGGGAAGTGCGGTTTTACACCCATTCCGAAAAAAGCAGCGCGAAAGTAACCAAGAAATGTTGATAACTTGAAAAATTAACAAACAAAATTGAATTGAACGTATTGATAATGGATTTAAGGAGAGAAATGGGGTTGTTGATCGAATTGGGTCTTTGGTGCAATTCAAAGCCGCCCGATTTCGGGTTAAAACCAAAAAAAACCTTCGTCATGGAAGGTTTCGAAAAACAGATGTTTTATTGTCCGCAGGAAATCAATGCTTTACGCGCGTATAATGGCGCCTGGCTATTTCATTTGTGCATCTACAACTGCAATGCGCACCATGTTCAATATTTCCCGCACAGAACATCCCATCTGAAGAATATGGTAACTCTTTCTCATACCTAGAAGCACGGGTCCTGTAACCTCAAGTCCGGCAATTTCCTGCAGCAGTTTATAGGCAATATTGCCCGCAGCCAGATTCGGGAAAATGAGTGTGTTCACTTTCATGTCTTTTAATCTGCTGAAAGGGAAGTTCTCATTCAGCATTTCATTGTTCAATGCGAAATTGGCTTGTAGCTCACCGTCAACGATGAGGTCGGGATAATTGCGGTGGAGTATTTCAACTGCCTTGGCAACTTTTTCTGCGTCTTTCCCGCCGGCAGATCCAAAATTGGAATAGCTTAAAAGGGCTACACGCGGTATGATTTTCATTTTAGCGATGGCTTCAGATACCCTCAGTGTTATCTCCACAAGATCTTCAGCACTGGGATCAACATTCACTGTGGTGTCTGCAAAGAACAACGGTCCTTGTTTGGTTTCTACGATGTACATGCCACAGACCTTTTTCACACCTTCTGCCGGTCCGATCGTGTGGAGCGCCGGCCTGATCACCCTTCCATAGTTTCGTGTCATTCCTGATATCAGCGCATCGGCCATGCCGCTTTCGACCATCATGGCACCGAAGTAGTTACGCTCGCGCATTGTTTTGATTGCTTCGACTTCGGTTAATCCCTTTCGCATTCTCTTTTCGAAAATCATGCGACCAAATTGATTCCTGCTTCCAAGCCATTCATCTGCCCGAGGATCAATGATCTGAACATCCGGAATTTCGATTTCCGAATCGACCATCATCTTTTTGATCTTTTCTACATCACCCAAAAGTATTGGAAATGCCACCCCTTCATCTCGCGCTTGCTGCGCTGCCTTCAGTATTTTATAGTTATCGCCTTCGGCGAAAACAACTTTTTTCGGCGATTTTCTTGCGCGCTCGGCGATACTTCTCGAGAGCACGTTATCACGACCCATTCTCTTTTGTAGTTCTGTCGCATAGGCATCCCAATTCGTAATGTTGATTCGTGCCACTCCACTGTCAATAGCAGCTTTTGCAACTGCTGTGGAAACTACTGTGATCAATCGGGGATCAAGTGGCTTCGGTATGATGTAGTCACGACCGAAATTCAGGTTTTTCAAATTGTAAGCTTCGATGACTTCTTCCGGAACAGATTCTTGGGCCAGTTCAGCCAGTGCCTGAACAGCCGCAAGCTTCATTTCATTGTTGATCGTTCTTGCCCGCACATCCAACGCACCGCGGAAGATGAAAGGAAATCCCAATACATTGTTTACCTGGTTGGGATGATCGCTTCTGCCGGTAGCCATGATGATGTCCTCTCGCGACGCTATCGCAACGTCGTATGCTATTTCAGGATCAGGATTGGCCATGGCAAATACGATTGGATTTTTTGCCATCGACTGCAACATCGAGGCGTCTATCAGATTGGCCTGGGAAAGTCCCAGAAATACATCGGCTCCAACGAGCGCCGCTGCGAGCGATGTAAATTGGTTTTTTTCTGAAGCAAATCGTGCTTTACGCTGATCAATATCTGTTCGCCCTGAATGCACAAGTCCTTTGGAATCGAACATGTATACATTTTCTTTTTTTACCCCAAGAATGACCATGAGATCAATGCATGATAATGCTGCTGCACCTGCACCGCTCACCACAACACGAACATCGCCGATCTTTTTACCGGCAATCATCAGTGCGTTGATCAAGGCTGCGCTTGATATGATCGCTGTTCCATGCTGATCATCATGCATCACCGGTATTTCTAATGCGGCCTTTAATTTTTCTTCAATTTCAAAGGCTTCCGGCGCCTTAATATCTTCCAGATTAATTCCACCGAAAGTGGGTGAAATATTCTTCACTGTATTTACAAATTCATCGACATCAGTTGCCTGCACTTCAATGTCCATTCCGTCGATATCAGCAAAAATTTTAAACAGCATACCCTTGCCTTCCATCACAGGTTTGCTGGCTTCAGGACCAAGATTTCCCAACCCAAGAATTGCTGTACCATTCGAAATGATGGCAACAAGATTTCCTTTGGCTGTATAACGATAAACATTTTCAGGATTTTCCGCAATTGCCAGAACAGGTTCAGCAACACCAGGAGAATAGGCGAGTGCAAGATCGCGCTGAGTGCTGTGTGGCTTGGTTGGAATAATTTCCAGTTTCCCTTTGCGACCAAGCTCATGATAGTCGAGCGCTTCCTTTTTTCTGATTTGACTCATCTCTAATACCAATAATAAAATGGATGGCGAAGATAGTTTGCCAGCAATCTCATCGCCTAAAAAGAAAAAGCCACTCCGATTGGAATGGCTTTTATATAAAGCGAGTGCAGGAATTTTTATTTCTGTATCATCAATCGTTGTGTCTGGTATACACGACCCTGTTCTTCGATGCTAACGAAATAAAGACCATCAGCGAATTCAGAACTACCAATGAAGACGGTTCCGTTTTTTGATGTGAGCGCAGTTTCTTTTACAACAGCGCCCATTGAATTACAGATAACCAATTTGCCCGATGTTGGATTGCTTGTGAAACTATAATTGATCATACCAGTGGTTTGAACCGGGTTGGGCGTAATCATTTCTATTGAGGCACTTGTTTGTATATCGTTGACACCAACAATGCATTGACTGCTGACGCAATAATTCACCTCATAGCACACATCAGTAAAGGCCTGATTGGCATTGAACCAGCAATATTTAACTACACTTTGACCTGCATTGCCGTTGTGGCGATACTTCGCGAAAAATGTATTGCTACTTTGTCCATTAGCAATTAAAATCTGCTCACTCGAAACATAATCTTCGGCAATCCAGGGGCTACACAATTCACCCCAGCAAAACTGATAGGTAGCACCTGTTACCAGTTGCTCAATCTGCATGCGCGATCCAACGTAAATATCTGCGCCGGAAACATTGACAACATCCCAACCGGGGTGAAGTTCCTCTCCGGTATTGGCAGCATCACCGTAAAAGACGTTTTGAGGTTCCACAAATTCAACAATCTGAGATGATGCGTACGTTGCAATGAAGCAAAGAACACTGAAGAGTATGTTTTTTTTCATATTGAAGTATTGAGGAGTTCAAATTTACAACAAATGAGATTTTAAGCCAGATGTTTTCGTCAGTTTCTTGGGATGCAAACCCCTCATATTTTCTATCTTGCAACCCTAATTCGCATGAAAAAATACCTATACCTCGTTGCATTGATCGCGTGTTTCCATCCGGCATTTTCTCAAATTCAGGATGGTGAACTGTCACCCGACATAATCGCAACAGACATCAACGGTGTCGAACACAATCTATACGCTTCTCTGAATCAGGGAAAAACTGTAGTGTTGCATTTTTTCGCAACATGGGATAGTTTTTCATGGGATTATTTTCAAAGCAGCGAATTGCAGGATTTTAACGCTCTGTACGGAAATTCAGGCTCAGGTTTGGCAGAAGTATGGAGTATCGAAAGTGAGCCGTCCAACAGTCTGGCTCAGCTGCAGGGGCCTCAGTCTCTGACCGGTGAAAATGCTACTCAGACATATGGCGACTGGACTACTGATAACAATGTTGTAATTATAGATGATGCGTCTGTTGCTGGTTTGTTCGGGTTAAGCAGCCTTCCGGCAGTATTGGTGATTTGCCCCGATGCAGTTGTTTCAGTTGTAGGAGAATATTCTTCAGAGACTCTGTATAATGGTATCATGGCCGGATGCGATCAACTCACTCTGGGGTCTGATCCGGCACTGATCAATGCGACACTGTTCAGGTCTTGTGGCTCTGATGTGGCAGATGCTTCGGTCATCATAAAGAACCTTGGAACTTCTTTGCTTGAATCTCTGGATATTCAATTTGCAGGTACTGCAGGAGAGCCTGTCCTGAACTGGTCTGGTTCATTGGAGTCCTACCGCTCAGATACTGTTCAATACAGTGGATTGCAATTGCTCAATGATGATCCTGTTCGTATCAGAATAATTTCTGCTAATGATAATCTTGTCAATGACTCATTGGATGTGTTTGCGGATGCAGGGCTCAGTATGATGAGGGTGCAGCTTGAACTTGCACTGGATGAATACCCCGAAGAGGTTTCCTGGGAAATCAGGGACAGTGATGAGAACGTGATTTTTTCAGATGGTGAGTTTGCCATTGGATACGAATACTTTAACCTCACTTTTGATTTGCCTCAAGCCGGGTGCTACACGTTTGAGTTGTTCGATACTGCTGGTGACGGACTTCATGGAAGTCAGTACGGTGGATTTGATGGAAGTTGTTATCTGCGCAGTCTTGACGAAGCCGGTAATGTAACAGCCGTGCTTTATGCCAATAACGGCTCCTACAACTTCGATTCGACCTCGGAATCGGTGCTATTCGAAGCCGGTTCACCTCTGCAAATTGATGAAAAGGATGATGCTTCTCTGGTGATTTTTCCCAATCCGGTTTCTGATGAACTCTCAATCAGGTGGCAAGATTCCAACCACGACCCGAAAGTCATTAGGATTTTTGATTCTTCAGGTAAACATTTGCACGAATTCCAAACCAGTTCGGACTATTTCAGTATAGACTGTGCGAGAGTGGATAATGGTGTTTACACATTGGTAGTAATTCAAAACGGCAAAATCTGGACAACCCGAATTTTGGTTTTACAGCATTAATGTTGTCAATTAGCCTATTTTGGTACGATCATTGAATTTTCTATCGTTATAATATCAAAACCAGATGAAAAAAGTCCTTCTACTATTATTGGCTGCGCCGCTTATTTTATCGATGAATACGACACAGGTTGCTTCTATTCCCAGTGTCGTGCTCAAGGATCTGGATGGCAACTCCATCGATACGGGCAAACTTTCCAATGATGGAAAACCAATACTGATTTGTTTTTGGGCCACGTGGTGCAGCCCTTGCAAAAAGGAACTGAATACCTATTCTGAGCTATATCCTGATTGGAAAGAAGAAACGGGTGTTAAAATATATGCCATTACAATCGACGATCAGCGCACTGTCAATAGTGTTAAGCCGTACGTTAACTCGGTTGCATGGGATTATGATATCTTGCTTGATGTGAACAAGACCTTTTCTCAGGCTATGGGCGTGAATTCACCGCCACATACGTTTCTGATTGATGGCACAGGCAACATTGTCTGGCAGCACGTTGGCTACACAGCCGGTGATGAAGAAGAAATTCACGAGCAGCTTTTGAAATTAAAGCATTGATCAAAATTGAATCGCTCATGAGGCCCTTCGGTTTATTCCGAAGGGCTTTTTGTTTTTATTTTTACCCACCTTGTAACACTGCCTGGCCGCGGTAAAACCCAAGACTTAATATTATGTCGATTAAAAATTTTGCTTTAGTGCTCTTCTTCTCTACCAATTTTGCTGTTTTTGCGCAAGTTACCGAAGGGCCTGCGGCGGGAGGCACTGGCAGCGCTCCCGCGGAACAGAAGGGTCAGCTTCATGGTAATTTTCAGGTACTGTTTCAACAGTATAGTCCTGATTCAGTCATCGGCGCTCAGGTACCTGATGCTGACGCTGCTCTCAACTCATACGGCAATTTCACTTATACATACGGCAACCTTACTGCCGGGGTGCGTTTCGAGTCTTATCACAATGCTATACTCGGTTTTCCGAACCGATTCAAAGGATCCGGTATCGGAAGTCGCTATGTGCGATACAACAACGACCAGCTGGATATTACCGTAGGTAATTTTTATGAGCAATTCGGAACGGGTATGGTTTTGCGTTCCTACTGGGAGCCAAATCTTGGTATAGACAATTCACTTGACGGTGTGCGTATACTTTACAGGCCATTCAGAGGGATTTCTCTCAAAGCCATTTATGGTCAGCAACGATTCGATTTTGATAACAGGCTGATCAATGGAGACGGACTCGTCAGAGGATTGGATGGTGAAGTTGCAATCAATGAGTTATTCAAGGGATTGAGTGAAAAGCCATTGAAGGTTGCCCTTGGCGGGAGTTTTGTAAGCAAATATCAGGCTGGAACTACATACACTCGTGATTCAACCATTTTCGAATTGCCTAACAATGTCGGTGCGTCGGCCGGGCGCATTTCAATTGCGTATAAAAACCTTCAATTCAACGGAGAATACGCGACCAAAATCAATGACCCGAACGCAGATAACAATTATATCTACAAAAATGGAGAAGCGATTTTCGGAAATCTGACGTATAGCCAAAAGGGATTGGGAATTACGCTCAATGCCAAGTATGTCGACAACATGGCATTCAGAAGCGACCGCGATGCATTGCTTTTTGATGTGCCCATTAATTTTCTGCCGGCAATTACACGGCAGCATACTTACAATTTGGCCGCAACACTTTACCCATATGCAACAGTGCTGAACGGAGAAGTGGGGGTGAGTGGTGAAATGTTTTATATGTTCAAAAAGGAGTCAGTGTTGGGCGGGAAATATGGAACATATATTTCTTTGAATGTTGCTGCTGTGAATAGCCTTGACACTTCACATGTTGGAGGTGATGAGCAACTGATCGATGGTTATCGCACCAACTCACTCATGTTCGGTGATACCAAATTTGTGCGTGACGTGAATTTTGAAGTAAGAAAGAAGGTCTCGAAATCACTCAGCTTCAATTTTGTTCATTACTATTTTGAATTCAATACCAGTGTAACACCGGTTACCCAGGATTTTAAAGGTATTGTATACACACACATCGATGTGCTGGATATTCAATATAAGATCAAGCCGAAGCATACCATCCGACTTGAGTTACAGACGCTACTAACGGAGCAGGACAAAGGAAATTGGGGAACAGTATTGGCCGAATATACGTTTTCACCCCATTGGAGTATTGCCGTTCTTGATCAATACAATTTTGGAAATTCTGATCCCGATAAGCGCGTGCATTATCTCTATGGCAATATTGGTTATAGCAAAGGAGCCAACAGAATCATGATAGGATATGGTAAGCGGAGAGCTGGAATATTTTGCATTGGTGGAGTATGTCGCGCTGTGCCGGCATCCAATGGTATTGAAATAAACTTGACGAGCAGTTTCTAAAATAGAATATAAAATTTGAAGCATGAAGAATAGTCTTTTTATACTGGCATTTGCTTCGCTGATGATCATTTTGACAGGTTGCGATGAAATTGAAAATCCAAAACTTGATTTTGGGTCGTATAGAGCGGATTTGTATGGACCACCACCGGGGTTTCAATCATCCGGTGCGCCGCACCAAAAAGTGTTGCTGGAGGACTTCACAGGTCATGATTGTGGCAATTGTCCCAATGGCCATGTGAAGGCTGCCGAATTATTGGCTCAATATGGAGAGGATCTTGCTGTCGTTTCTGTTCATGCCGGATCATTGGCAGCGCCTTTTCCTCCAAATTATCCCGCGGATTGGACGACACCGGAGGGAGAATACTACTTGCTGACCCAGGTTGGTCTTGATGTTATGCCTAAAGGGAGAACGAATCGACTGGCCAACGCTTCCATCATCCATTCTCCTTCGGCCTGGCCGGCAAAAGTCGCTGAAGCTTTTGCCATTGCTCCGGAAGTGAATCTTCAGATGAATGTCTCTTACGTGTCAGTCAATCAGGATTTGAATATTCACGTCAACAGCGAATGGTTTTCAGATCTGACGGGTAGCTACCGGCTGGTAGTTATGATCACGGAAAATGAAATAATTGCCCCACAGCTATGGTACAATCACGATCCTGAATACAATCCTGACTATGTGCACGAGCATATGCTGCGCGGCACGGTAACGGGAGCAACTGGGTTTGAAATTGTTTCTAACCCCCGGTCTGGAACGAATCAGACCAGCAGCTATACGTTCGACTGGAATCCGATCTGGGTTCCTGAGCACTGCGAAGTGGTTGCTTTAATTACCGAGGGTGAAAGTGGTCGGGTTCTCAATGTTCAAAAAGTTTCTGTAATTCCATGATTAGATTAGTTAGCCTGACTATATTCATCTTGTCCGCACAGACAATACTCGCTCAGCGTGAATTCAAGGGCGGACTTATGGCGGGTGGAGTTACAAGTCAGATAAGCGGGGATGGATTAGGTGGATGGGATAAATTTGGTCTCGTTGGCGGAGCATGGGTGGAGATACCACTGTCCGATCGCATGGGATTGAATATGTCGATGAAGTACATCAACAAAGGCAGTCGGACAAAAGTGGATAGCGTAAGTTTTCAAACTTTTGGATATTATCTCAATTATATCGATGTGCCTTTGTTGCTGACGTATCGTGTCAATTCCGCATCTCAGAAAAACCCTGTAGACCTTCTCCTGGGGCCAAGTGTGGGCATCCTTCTGAATCAAAAGATTGTTTCCAATGGATTTGAAGTGGAGGTGAATCCCCCATTCCGTAATTTTGAAATTGGGGCTGAACTTGCATTCAGGGCATGGCTGGGCAGGTCTGTGTTCGGTCAACTGGCTATTGCAACTTCCGTTTTACCAACACGTCCGAATCCATCTCAGGTTAACAAACTCAGTTACTACGAGAGTGGCAATTACAATCAGTCAATACAACTGACAATTGGTCTGCGGTTGGGAGGCAACAGTGCCGCAGAGTGAGTTCATGCTACTTTTCAAATTCTTTGAATAAGTTGAATTGCATTTTTAGTGCTTTCTCCTGCCATGGCTTAAGTTCATTCTCAAGAAACGTGTTGATTTTTTCAATCGCTTTTTTTGTTTCATTTTCGGCCTGCAGGATAGCGAATTCTGCATTGCTTCCGGTTACCGGATTTTCCAGATAACTCAAGGCAACATAGAGAAGTGAGTTGAGTTTATCCGAGTCATCGACATAACCTTTGGTGCCTGGTTTGTTGAAGTAAAGCAAGAACAGTTCATCAATTTTACTCTTTAAAGAATCTGCTTCTTTGAGCAAATCTTTTTTCAGACTATCAGGTACATGAGTCCAGGCTGTTTTGGCCATTTCAATATTTTTTGTAGCAGTGATCAGATTGTCTGTTCCTGATTTCGCATGTTTTACTACTTGTTTGAAACGCGTATACAGTGCTTTTTGATTTTCATATGCTTCATTATTCCATTGCAGGCGCGGATCATATTTGACTTCGAATGTTGCACTGTCCTTGAACGAATCAAAAGCATAGACCACTTTATATGTGCCTGGTGATACAGAGACACCTCCGCCCGGTTCTTCTGATTTTTCTGATGCCTCTTTCTGTGATGGAAATATTACACCCTTGGTATCGAATCTCCAGGAAACATAGTTGAAGCCCGTATCGGGTTCATGCATCCAGGTTCGGATAGTGTCGCCGCTCAAATCAAGAATGCTGATTTTCACCTTGTCACTTTTTCCTGACTTGGATTTTTTCTCTTCTTTTAAAACAGTTGGTCTCTCCTCGGGTTTGTTTTTCTTTTTTGTATTGCCTTCTTTGTTTGCAGGAGTTGACGACTTAGGAGCTTCTTCAAATTGAAATGCAAAACCCAATCTTACTCCACGCATTTTATTATAACCGGAAAAATGATGATCCGCCGGAAACCGTTCTCCTGCAGGTCTCATCGAAGAGCTTTGAAGAGCAACCGGGGTTGGCAATGCAACAAGTTTTTTATCGAAGCATTTTTGATCAAGCGCGTACGACCGCAATGGGCGGATATCGTCAAGGATATAAATAGCTCTTCCAAATGTTCCAATGATCAGGTCATGCTCAATCGGGTGAATTTTTAGATCCTGGGTCGCCACTGATGGATAATCATACGTCCACTTCATCCAGTTTTTGCCATAATCGATCGAAACGAACAACCCATTTTCCGTCCCCAGGAAAAGCAATGAAGCAACTACAGGATCTTGAACGATACTGAGGCAATGCCCGGATACCTGATTCGCGGCTACAATGTTCTTCCAGGTTTTTCCTGCGTCTTGTGTGTGATACAGAAATGGTCTCCAGTCATTTTGTCTGTAATTGTTTACTACAACAAATGCTTCCAATGCATTGTGAGAACTTGCGTGGATTTGTGGAATCCAAGCCCCTTTCGGCATACCTGGCATTCTTTCAATATTGTTAGACCAGTTTACTCCTCCATCGCTGGTCATCTGCACGTTGCCGTCGTCAGTGCCTACCCAGATTGTTTTTTCATTGATTGAGGATGGTGCAATGCTGATGATAGTACAATGCATTTCTGCTCCTGTCTGATCAGGTGTTAGTCCTCCGGATTCCTTTTGTTTGATTTTGTTTGGATCATTCGTGGTGAGATCGGGTGAAATAATTTTCCAGCTGAATCCATTGTCCTCTGAACGATGTAGGAATTGTGAACCGAAGTATACAGACTTGACAGAAAATGGGTTTTGTGCAATTCCTGCATTCCAGTTGAATCGAAGCGGTAAGCCCTCAGGGTGCACCGGTTTGATGTATTGCATATGTCCGGTTTCTGTGTCGATATAGTTTACCTCACCTCCCTGAGACATTGCGTAAACATATCGTGCATTATTTTTCTGAGGAACTACATCAAATCCATCGCCAAAAAGAAGCTCTTGCCAATCTTCAGCGCGGATGCCATCCTGATGCCAAACATATCCGGGACCTTTCCAGGAACCATTATCCTGCATTCCGCCATAGACATTGTATGGTGTCTGCATGTCATAGTCAATATGATAAAACTGACCAAGCGGAAGGTTGTTTACGAACGTCCAGTTTTTGCCACCGTCACGGCTAAAGTTCAATCCGCCGTCGTTTCCTTCATACATCACATTCGGATTCGTTTTACTCCACCAGAATGCGTGATGATCGGGATGCACACCATAATAGGGTAACATCGTAGTCCATGTTTTTCCACCATCGATGCTTTCGGTCACTGTGCTGTGCAGATAGATCAAATGATTTTCGTTGGATGGATCAACATAAAGTTCATGGTAATAGAATGGCCTGTCACTCACAGCCTCATCATTCACTTTTTCCCATTTGAATCCGCCGTCATTTGATTTATACAATGCGGTTTTTTTACTTTCTATAAGTGCATAAACAATTCGCGGATTCGAAGGTGATATTGCTATACCGATGCGACCAAGATCACCTTCCGGTAATCCATGCTTATCTGTTAACAGGGTCCAGTTTTTCCCACCATCTGTTGTCATGTAAAGACCACTTCCTTTTCCTCCGGATTTAAAGACGTATGGCTTCCGCTCGTATTGATACATCGCAGCGAAAAGTTTGCCCGAATTCAATGGGTCCATTACGAGATCCGCACAGCCTACAGAATCATTTACGAATAAAATTTTATTCCAGCTATTGCCGCCATCCTGGGTTTTGTAAATGCCGCGATCAGGTGTTGGTCCCCAGGCGCTGCCATGCGCTCCCACATATACTACATCAGAGTTTGAAGGGTCAACAATGATTCTGTGAATGGTTGTTGTTTTTTCAAGCCCAAGCTTTTTCCATGAATGGCCACCGTTGTCGCTCTTGAAAATACCACCACCGCTGGTCTGTGAGTTGCGGGGATTTCCTTCTCCGGTTCCTGCCCAAACAATATCAGGAGAGGAAGGATCTATGCGCACGACACCAATACTCATGATATTCTGATCATCAAAAACAGCTTCCCAGGTGATTCCACCACTTACGCTTTTCCATAGTCCACCACTTGCTGTACCCGTGAATATGATATTTTCATCATGTGATGCAACATCAATTGACGTAACACGACCACTCATCACTGCCGGTCCGATGCTGCGCATGCTCATATTTTTGAAGACCTCAGGTACTTTCTCTTGCGCCAAAGCGATGTTGGCAAGCACCATGAGTATTAAGATAGCAAATAGAGAAATCCTCGCTTTCATATATAAATTGTATTTACCGGGCCTGCTTTTAATTGGCGTGCATTTATGTTTACTTTGTCGCTCGAAAGGTAATCGTATGTCTTCGACCAATCTATCTTCTTTCAATAACGACTGGTACAAACCGGGTGGCCCAATCAGGAGGCTGATGTGGTATATGGTCAACGCGTTGTTTTTTCGTACGGCGTTTCCATTGGTTGGTGTCAAAAAAGCATGGCTAAAATTATTCGGAGCGAAATTGGGACACAATGTCTTGATCAAACCCCATGTCAACATAAAATATCCGTGGTTTTTGGAAATTGGTAACAATGTCTGGATAGGGGAGGAGGTATGGATTGATAATCTGGGGAAAGTAAAAATCGGGGATAATTGTTGTTTATCACAGGGAGCATTTCTTCTGTGCGGTAATCATAATTACAGCAAATCCACTTTTGATCTCATCGTAGGAGATATCACTCTCGAGGATGGCGTATGGATTGGCGCAAGGAGTATTGTCTGTCCGGGAGTCACCTGTGCCTCTCATGCTGTGCTGGCTGCCGGAAGTGTAGCCAACAAGAATCTCGATTCGTATTGCATCTATCAGGGCAATCCGGCGCAAAAGATTCGTCAACGATCTATTAAATCATGAAGATTTCCATCATTACTATAGCATACAACAGTCAGGAGACTATTGCAGATACTATCCGTTCTGTTTCCGGGCAGGATTATGACAACATCGAATACATTGTTGTCGATGGCAATTCTAAAGACAAGACGGTCGAAATTGTGAAGAGTTTTGGAAACCGGGTTGCAAAATTTATCAGTGAAAAGGACAAGGGAATTTATGATGCCATGAACAAGGGTGTCAAGAATGCTACCGGAGATATCATCGGGATACTTAACAGCGATGATTTTTATGCGGACAGCACTGTGATTACTGATGTTGTGGATGCGATGAAGAAATCGAATGCACAAGGATTGTATGCAGATCTTGTGTATGTGAATCGCGACGACACGGACAAAATTGTTCGGACGTGGAAGGCAGGAAACTATCGTCATGGCAAATTCCTTTCAGGATGGATGCCACCTCATCCAACTTTTTTCGTAAGGCGCGAATGCTATGAAAAATTCGGCCTTTACTCACTTGAGCTTCGCTCTGCGGCAGACTATGAATTGATGTTGAGATTCATTCACAAGCATCAAATCAGGATGATCTATTTGCCTCGTGTCATTACTAAAATGCGATTGGGTGGTCAGAGCAATATGACAATTATGAATCGTATCAAGGCCAATCTCGAAGACAGAAGGGCATGGCGAATGAATAATTTACAACCCGGCCCGTTCACACTCACCCGCAAGCCTTTGTCAAAAGTGCTTCAGTTTTTGAAGCGCAACAGCTAAGGTTTAAATAAAAAAGGGCTGCAATTGCAGCCCTATATTTTCTTGTGATTCTGAATTAGAACTTGGCTCGTGATCTTCTTACAGTCGCACGGTTCTTCACCCAGCTGTATTTACTTTTGTAAAATTTACTGCGACCTCTGATCACCTTACCAATCGTAATTTGTGTAGTGATGTAGTGGTCCTTGCGCACCAAAGGATTCTCAGGGTCATGCAATCCGCGTGATGACTGGAATGCATCAGGATTCAGGTCATTTCCCGGCTGATATCTGAAGTCATTGATCGACATCTGCGGGTATATCTCTTCATAGATAGGATTGTCCCCAAATTCCTTCAACAATAGATTCTGTTCCGCTAAGAGTTCTGCATAGGTCTGCGATTGCAAAGCGAGTGCGAGCTCATAATCATCAGGATTTTGCGGATCCGGTTTGTTGTAATATGTAGAAACATCATCCAGATAATCTGTGAAGGTGTGTCTGTAACATATTTCCCATCCGACGCGCCATTCTTTGTTGAAAGTAAAATACATCCCTATTCCAAGAGGAATTGCAATTCCAAAGTTGCTATAAGAAGCACCTTCAGTTTTGTAATTGCGCAAATTATACCAGGTATTATCAACGAAATCTCCGGGTATCAAATCTCCTGGGTTGTCGACAAGGCTATCTGCCGGGTCATATACCAACCTGCCCTGTGGGTTGCTGTAAAATGCTGACAGTCCTGCAAATGCGTAAAGCTTGTAATCAGGATTGTAAAAACCACGGTTACCAACGTCGTTGTCATACCAAATGGTCAATTCACCCCTCACACCGAGTTCGAACATTCTGTTCCGAAAATTCATGTTGCGGGTGCGGCGAGGGATATACGTAGTATACCGGTCTGCATCCTGGATCAGCAGGTGATCGAAATTGGCAGCTACCGCAAATCGCTTCGAGAATTTATATCGGCCGTATGCTCCAAAGGAATATCGCGTCTGTCCGAGGTGCATATCCCAGAAATAGTCACGGCGCTGAAGCTCTTTACCCCCGATGTCACCAAGATAATTAGCGGCTCCTAGCTTGATTCCGTAATCATACTGATACTGGGCACTGGATGATAGCGCCATACCCAATATTGCAATGATTAAAATCTTTCTCATGTCAGTTTTATTAGGGCTTAACTGCCAAGGGGCTAAAATAGGATTTTATTTCGGACGATTAAAATAAAATTTCAACGAAAATCTATTTATTCAGTTTCAATATCAGGAAATTAACCTCCGGAGTGCATTTTTGTCACAAATAGAAAGTATGGAGAATCGAATTACAGCCATGTTTGGCATTCGTTATCCGGTTATCCAGGCCGGTATGATCTGGTGTTCAGGCTGGGAACTTGCATCCGCTGTCAGCAATGCCGGTGGATTGGGGATCATCGGCTCCGGATCTATGTATCCGGATATTTTGAGGGAACAATTGCGCAAGTGCAAAGCGTCTACTGATAAGCCTTTCGGTGTGAACATTCCATTGTTGTACCCCCAAATTGAGGACCATATCGACATTATAATTTCTGAGAATGTGAAGATTGTATTCTCTTCAGCGGGTAATCCTAAAACCTGGACCGGGCGCCTGAAGGAAAAAGGGATCAAAGTCGTACATGTAGTGAGCAGTTCGAAATTTGCCAAAAAAGCGGAGGAGGCGGGCTGTGACGCGGTGGTCGCAGAAGGCTTCGAGGCCGGAGGACATAACGGAAGAGAAGAAACAACAACTTTATGTCTGGTCCCGGCCGTTGCAGATGCGGTAGCGATTCCTGTCATAGCTGCCGGGGGCATTTACGATGGCAGGTCGATGGCTGCAGCATTTGCTTTAGGAGCTGAGGCTGTGCAGGTGGGAAGTCGATTTGCTGCATCTGTCGAAGCATCAGGTCATGAGAACTTCAAAAATTCGATTGTGGCTTCCGGGGAAGGGGATACCCAGTTGACACTTAAAGAATTAACTCCCGTTCGTTTGATTAAGAATGATTTTTACCGGAAAGTTCAGTTCGCCTATGATAAAGGGGCTTCAAAAGATGAACTGTCCGCTCTTTTGGGCAGAGGACGCGCCAAGAAAGGTATGTTCGAAGGCGATTTGGTGGAAGGTGAACTGGAAATTGGTCAAGTTTCATCGATGATTGAAGAAATTTTGCCAGCCGGAGTGATTCTCGAGGATATCATGAAGACTTTTTTCGCTTCTGTGAATAGATTAAACAAAAATGCAGCTTCTTTTTGAACTATTTTTTGGATAGTATGCAACCATTTTTATCCAACTACAGTGTAATATCATGGTTACAACTGCGTTTTCATGCAAGCTTATCTTTGCCACAGTAGTTGCCCCTCTGTTAATTGAAAAAACTGATAACATATCTTCTTTTGAGTCTCGCTGCGATGATGCTCGATGCCATAGCTTATGCTCAGGTTCTTGAACCGCCGCAGTTCAATTGTATTCAGGTAGCCGAAAATGGCGACGCTACGTTGAATTGGACGCCTGTGAACGATCCGGGTTCGAACTTTACCCATTATGAGATATTCTCTTCTTTATTCCCCGGTCTTCCCTTTAACTCTGTCGATATGGTTACACCTGTAACCGAAAATCAATATGTGCATTCAACAACGTTGACCCTTTCCAACGATTACTACTACTTTTTACAGACCTGGTCAACGGATGGCCTGGGAAATTTTGTTTCCGAAAACTCTGACACATTGCGCAACATCTTTTTGGAGGCAGAGCCGGCCGGAAACAATTGCCAGAACTGCGACAGTTCTGCTTATCTCGACTGGAATTCACCCTTCCTTGATGGTGCTGATGTTGCACAAGGCCTTTTCTATGAAGTTTGGACAGATTATCCCGGTAATACTTGGCAGCTTCTCGAAGTTTTACCCTTTGGTGTTACCAATTATCTCCACATCGTTCAGAACTGTAATCCTGATACCATGAATTTCCAGATCAGGCTAACAATGCCATCCGGATGTCAGTTCATCAGCAATATTGATGGAGATAATTTCAGTGACAACACGTATCCGATTACGGCGATTGTGACCGATATTTCTGTGAACAGCGCCAATCATGGGATCATCAACTGGGAGTCCAGTGTATCTCAGGATACAGATGGTTACTGGATTTACGAATGTGTTAATGGCAACACTGTTCTGATGGATTATGTCACAGGAATTTCCACCAATACGTACACCGATTTTTTTGCACAGCCTTACCTCGGGCCACTGAGTTATGCCATTGCAGCAATGGATGTATGCGGCAATACAGACACTACCATTTGCGCCACTTCAATGTTTTTGGATGTTGAAAATTTTGTGAATTGTGATGAAGCCATTTTTATGGATTGGACATCATACACCTCTTGGTACGATCCGGTCGGCTATTACATCATTCATCATGCATTTTCGGAAGATGCGATTTTTTCCGACAATCCATTTTCAGCAATTGACACCATTCCCGGTAATGCAATTTCTCTTGCTTATATGCATGAGGGTTTTCAATTCGGAGGTTACAATGTATATCAGATAGAGGCGGTTGATACGATCAACGATTATCATGCATTCTCTAACATTGTGGGTACCCTTGTTCCGTCATACGAACCACCGGCTTATGTTTATCTCGGAAGTGCCTCCGTTGTTTCTGATGATTCAACCAAGATACTTGTTCGCATGCAACCAACAGCGGTTTCGTTTTCATACACCTTACAGCAATATGATGAGTTTTCTTTAGACTGGGATGACGTGCTTGTTCTCGACGCCATAAATCAGGATAGTCTGGTTTTTTATGATTCCGGACTCACAACCGACGTGTTTTCCTATGACTATCGTATCATAGTTACGAATGCCTGTGATATTGATCTGGACACAACAAATCTTGGTGTCACGATTCAGGCAGAGGGTTTGGCAAGTCAGCAAAGATTGGTCAATACTATTGTATGGAGTGCTTATGAAGGCTGGCAAAATGACGTTGATTACTACAATCTCCACCGCAAGATTGGCGACGGTCTGTTCGAGGTTATCGGGCAAATTGATCAGGATGCCGAACTCTTTTATGAAGATGATGTTTCCGGTTTGTTGTCTACAGGGGGTAATTTTTGTTATCGGATCGAAGCAGTTGAAACCCCATCAGATCTTTTGGGAATTACACATACTTCTTTATCAAATGAGGTTTGCTTATCGTTGGAACCGGTGATCTGGATACCGAACAGTTTTATGGTTGAAGGCTTCAACAATACATTCTCTCCGGTGATATCGTTCGCTGATATTGAATCTTTTAAAATGGTTATTTTCAGCAGATGGGGCGATGTCATTTATCAGACAGAAGATTTAAGTGCTCCTTGGGACGGCACCATGAACGGCAATACTGTTCAGGAAGGAACTTATACTTACTACGTCACAGTTAAGGATGGCAAAGGTCGGGCCTACGACAGAACCGGCTACGTAACTATGCTTGTGAATAAAGAAAAGTGAGATTCAGTGCGGTCTCACCAAACAGTCCAGCCACCTTCTACAAGCATATTGTCGCCGGTAACATAACTGCTCGCGTCACTTAACAAATAGATGAGTGCTGGCGCAACTTCGTGATTATAACTGAGTCGCTGCATGGGTGAAAAATTCGCAAAATTCTTCTCGAATTGTTCTTCATGATTGTTCCAAACACCATGTGGTGTAATCATATTTACACGAACGTTTTTGCTTGCCCAATAACTGGCAAGATATCTGGAAAGCGCGTCGATAGCGCCTTTACTTGCACTATAAGCTGCGGGGCAACCCAGCGAGGTGCCTTTGTACAAATTCTGATTCGGTGCAACCACACTGTATGTGCTTGGGATATTTACGATACTACCCTTGCCTTTTTCGGCCATGTATGAGCCAATCACCTGACACAAGAGAAACGTTCCCTTTAGATTAATCTCTACAACTGTATCCCAGTTCTCTTCGCCCACTTGCTCGAAAGGCTCAAACTTGAGATGAGATTTATTCTGATGTGCGCAAACCAACCCATCGATCCTCCCAAATTGATCTACCACGACTTGAAGTAGATTTTGAATCTCTTCTTTTTTTGCAACGTTCAGAGAATAACCGAGCATATGTCGGCCATGTTTTTTTTCAAGTTCTGATGCGAATTTTTCAGGCTCTGCCTGAGGAATATCTGCACAAACTAAGTGCGCTCCAAACTGAGCGGCAGCTTCGCAAAACGCCCGTCCAATCAGGCCGCACGCACCGCTGATTACAATGACCTTGTCTGTCAGTTCGAATTTGTTTCGGAAATCAATGGTTCCCGGATCGGTAGTTCTCATATGCTTTTTTCAACTTAGGTGATGGGTGTTCAAACAACCTTGCAAATATCATTGCAATGATATTGATGATCAGATAGAGCAGTATCAATGTGGATATTTTAGTTTCTGGCTGAAAAACGTGGAAAGAAAAGTAGAGGATCGGATAGTGAATCAGATAAAGTGAATACGAATAGCCCGCTAAAAATTTGCCGGTCCTTTTTATTCGTTCATCGAACGTCAAAGGTTGTGCATGCTCTGCAGACACTAAAACAACGAGTCCGGCACCAAACAACAATGCTGACTTGAGGAACCCTAACACTACGAAACCTGTAAGACCGGTAATTACCAATAGTAACCCAACGAAGTGCACATACCGGAAACGAAAATTCAGCTTTGTTCTGCCGGCAATGATTGTTAGTAGTGAACCCAGGAACCAATAAAGGGTGAGTCCTCGCTCCATAAAGACGGCTTTAAGCATAAAATAAAAAGGAGTAATCAGCAGAAATGCTAGTATCGGCCAATGGTAAACACGAAACTTCATTCTTCCTGAAATCTGAAAAACAACAACTCCAAAGAACATATACAGCCACCACTCAATGCCAATGGTCCAGAGAGGCAGGTTGGTGCCTAAATAATGAAATCTGAAAAACTCTATCATGTATTTTTCATTGATATAAGTGGCCAAAGGGAACTCCTGCAACTGCAAAAGATTGATCGCAAAATTGAAGAGGTATTGTGTTATTGAAAATGGTTGAGAGGTTAACAGAAAACCTACGAGATCGAGTATAAAAACGAAAACGAGTGATGCAACAAAGGGTGGATAGATGCGGAAGAACCGGTCTTTGAAGTAGGATGCAAATGAGTAATCCTGACTTTTTTGAATGTTACCAAACAAACTTGTAGAAATCAGATAACCGGAAAGAATAAAAAATAGCAACAGGCAATAGCTCGCCAACCCATTCAGTGGTCCGACATCAATTTTTGAGAAATACCATAAATGGCCGAGCAAAACACCTTGACTACTCAGAAATCGCACCGCGTCGAGAACAAAGGATGTGATGACACCGGTGGTTCTGACTTGAATCATCAGATGAATTTTCTGAATACCGGTTTGATAGGTTCTCCGGTGAGGTATTTATCATAACCTTCCTGGAATCCTTTTTTGTACACTACACATGATTCATCCATTGAGGAAAGAATATGCTCAATATCTTCATCTGTATGCGAAAAGTGCGGACAAAAAATTCCTTGAAAAAGAACTCCGCGTTTGATAAGCTCCTGATGAAACAGAGTCCTCAGACCAAATGAATTGTTTCCTTCCTGATCAAAATATCCCAAAGAAGCATGCCAATTGAACTGAAGATTTCTTATGGAATCTGATAGTCCGTGCGCTGCAAAAATGGCCTTCGAACCATCTATGAATTTCTGACCAAGTCGCTGGTTGTGTCCGATGATATCTTGTTTTTCAAATTCATCCATTGTTGCTATGGCTGCAGCTATACTGCACGTTTCGCCGCCGTGCGTTGTGCTTACAAGGAACAACTTTTCCTGCCCGGCGTTTCTTATTCCGCCCAACTCCATGACTTCTTTTTTACCCGTCATGCAGCAGAAGGAAAATCCGTTCGCAATTCCTTTTCCCCAGGTTGCCATATCTGGAACAACCCCATATTTTGTCATAGATCCGGGATAAGCGGTCTTATATCCGGTGATCATCTCATCCATGATCCATAGTGTTCCGTTGTCATGAGCAAGATCTATGGCTTTCTTGAGAAAATCCGGTTCGAGTAAATTGAATTTTTCAGGTTCACAGATGACGCATGCGATTTCGTTTGGATAACGGTCGAACAGTTCCTGCAAAGAACTCATGTCATCTGATTTGAACAGTACGGTTAGATTGCTGATGTCAGTGGGAATTCCGCTTTTGACGTCCGTGCTGCCAATGAACCAGTCGTCATACGAATAAAATGGATGATCAACAGGGCGGGCAACGAGCTTTCTACCTGTGTAGGCGCGGGCAAGTTTGACAGCCGCAGTGGTAACCACCGATCCGTTTTTGGCGAACTTGATCATATCGTGACCAGGCGTATTCGCGAGGAATCGTTCTGCAATTTCCATTTCAATCACAGATGGACGACTAAAATTATTGCCTTTTAATAGCTCAGCGCGCACCCTCTCCAGCACAGGTTCGTATGCATGTCCGAGACTGATTGAAGCCAGTCCGCCGAGACATTCAATGTATTCATTTCCGTCCGGATCCCACACCCTGCTTCCTTTTCCATGAGTAATAGCTGCCGGAGACAGAATTGGAAATTGATCATCTCCTTTGGAATATGTGTGTGCACCACCGGGAATCAGATCGTGTATTCTGGCTCGATATGCATCACTTGCCTGAAATGTAGTGATCAGGTTTTTTGTTTTTTCCATCCTAAAAAATCTTTATCAAAAGTATCGGGATTCTTAGATACTGCGGTCTTCACTTAGAGATTTCTTGTATCCCGAATTTATCTCACTTTCCTTGTTGATTTCCAGAATTTCCGGTTTGCGTTTCAGTAGTATCGACACTTGTTCAATCGAAAAATCGGGTTCTGATTTGAACTCACTGAATATTCTTCTTGCCATTTCAAGATCATTAACTGTGTCAACAGATAATTTATAATGATATGTCTCGCAAGCTTTGCGCCAGCCAAGTTTGAACTTTCCTGAGTTTTTGATATATGGCATTACATGCTCACGCTCACTTAGAAGCTTGGAGTCATTTGCCGCATTCATCAATGCATTGAACGTGGTAACCTCAACATCGAATCCGTCTTCCAGATAATCTGGTTCCTGATTGCTGTTGGAGAAATAATCCACGCCCGCTTTTTCGAATTCACTCACCACAAAATCAACAACCTTCCAATGATGTATTGGATTATCGCAACAGATGCGGATTATATTGTCACCTGCTTTCAGACCGCATGACATGGCCGCACGGTAGAATCTGTCCAGTACGTCCCAATCGCTTCCACGATATACCTGAATGCCGTGCTCACGACAATAATTCTCGAGGATATCATCCTCGGGATTCGTAGTAGTGGCAACTATGATCTGATCGATTGTTTTTGCTGGTTTCAGACGAGTTACAACTTGTCCTAAAATTGGAAGGCCTGCAACTTCCATCAAAACTTTTCCCGGCAAACGGGAAGATCCCATTCGCGCCTGTATGATACACAGGTTCATAGGAGCTCCTCCTTGAAAATCCCCATGTAGAGCTTATCGAAATACTTGCCTCCTTCAAAAATGTGCCTTCTTAACTGGCCTTCCTTTTGAAATCCCAGTTTTTCATATAGTCTTATAGCTGCAGGATTGTTTTCGTAGACGGCCAGACTCACTTTGCGAACATTGAGATCGGTGAAAGCGTATTCAAGCGTGAGTTTGCAAACTTCATAACCTATTCCTCTGCCCCAGTATTTCTTATTGCCGATGAGCAGTCCGAGTTCACATGTTCTGCTTACCCAGTCAAATTGATCTAGTTTGATATTCCCAATGTGCTCATTGCTCTCGTTATCACAAATGGCAAACATGACAACATTGCGGTTTGAAACTACGGATTCAACAAAGCGCTTCAGGTCTTCAATGGTTGAAGGAAATACACCTGATGCGAGCCCGCGGGTGGTTTCTTCATCATTCAACCAAGAGAGATACGATTCAGTGACGTCATTCATCGAAATGGCACGCAGATAAATCTGATTACCCTGAAGAAATCTGATCATTTGTTATGTTTGTTTTGAAGAAGTTCACGATGCTTTTCCATTTCACCTTCGTTTTTCGTCAGATTGTTGTCATGCATTCTGTAACGATACAATGGAAGAATGATATTGTAGATATTGTATTTCTGCACCCACCGAATTCTCAGGTCTTCTTCTTCACGGGCCCTGAAATCTTCATCATAGAGCCCTATGTTGTACAGAAAGTCCTTTCTGAACATCACTCCACAGGCAATAGGAAATTCCTGTGCGTTAACATGGCTCAGGTGCTTGCCCCGTTCATCGACCAGATAGTAATCAACTGAAACGGCATCGAGGCTATTGTTTTCATCCAGAAACAATTTCTGCATGCGCAACAATTCTTTGTGGATATAATCGTCGGCATCGAGGAAAATGATAAACTGACCTCTGGCTTTTTTTATTCCGAAGTTTCTTGCGCCGGAAAGCCCCAGGTTTTGCTCCAGATTGAAAACACGAACTTCACCCTCGAAATTCTGGAGCACTTCCTTTGTTTCGTCTGTAGAGCAATCATTTACAACGATGATTTCATATTGGTTGTCAGAAAGAGTCTGATCCAGAGCACTGCGTATGGCGCGCTCTACGTAATGTCCGTAGTTATATGTTGTTATTATGAGCGAAACCATTAAGCTCCGTTTTTCGGATTGTTCTTGCGCTTGGCTTTGTTAGAAGAATCGTCCGTGTAATAACTGTTTCCATACATATGGCCACCATAGCTGTTGCCATATCCATATCCATATCCATATCCGTATCCATAACGGTACGCATATTTGGCGTAATAGTATTTCCAGCGCTTTTGTTTGATGTTATTCAGCACCAGCGCATTTTTTCGGAGGTTATTCTGCAGAAGTATGTCCTCGAGGTGTTTCACACCTGCTTTGGTTGCTTTTTCGGTATTCATCACAAATATTCCAAGATCCGCCTTGCTCAGCAGAACAAGAGCATCACTGATGAGAAGCAATGGAGGCGTATCTACGATGATGAAATCGTAACTTTCTTTTAGATGATTGAGCAACATATCAACCCTCGCATTGAGCACAAGTTCAGATGCGTTCGGAGGGACTGGTCCTGCTGTAATAGCCTCCAGATTTTCAACCTGGGTGGTTACTATGCTGTTCCTGAAATCAGTCTTACCGATGAGATAGGAGGAAATACCGCTGAGGTTTTCAAGCTTGAATGTCTTATGCACTTTGGGTTTGTGCATGTCGAAGTCAAGCACAAGCACTCGCTTAGATGCTTTGGCAAGCACCGCCGCAATATTGACCGAAACAAAGGTTTTACCTTCACCAGGATGCAACGAGGTGATGAGGATGACTTTCGGTCCCTCTTCCATCAGGATGTATTGCAGATTTGTTCTCGCAGATCTGAAGGCTTCACTTACATTCGACCTTGGATTGCTCATGATCACAATTGGATCTGCGTCGATATCCTGATAGTTCGGGATACCGCCAAGCAATGGCATTCTTGTATATGCCTTAAGCTCACGGGTGTTCTCAATTCGTTCGAAGAAAATCGCTCTGATGAATCCGATGATAAGCGCAATAAAAAATCCGACACCAACATAAATCCAGATGGTGCCTTTGATTTCTGGTCCAACAACACCGAGAGAACGAGCCGCTTCAATCAAACTTGCCTGAGGTATAATACCAGCGCGTGTAATAACCGTGTTTACTTTCTTCTGAAGCAAGTAAGTATACTGATTTTCATTCACACCGAGCTTTCTTTCAATGCTCATTAGATCACGTTGTGACTTGGGAATGTCAACCAGTTTTTGTTCCGCACTGATTCTCTCAAGTTTTACGTCACGAAGGCGCTCTTCAATTTGTTTTCTGTTGTCCGAAGAATTCTGAAAAACGCTGTTCCGAATGGTTTTGATAGCAGAATCAACTTTCATCACCCGGCGGTCAGTTGGCTTCATGTCGACCAACAACTCCGATTTGTGCTGACGAAGATTGAACATCTCCATCACCATCGAGTTTAATTGAGCATCAGGTCCGGAAAGCATATTCATCGGAGGAATGACGCTCATATCTTTTTCTTTGATCAGAAATTCCTCAAGATTATCCAGTGCATTTTTGCGCAAAGTCAGTTGCCTTTCCTCTTCTTCAGTTTGCGAAAGTGCCTGAAACGCGAACGTCTGTTCTTTGGACAAGTCATATATATCGCGTTGTGCTTTAAAATTCTCGATTTCTCGCTCAAGGGAATCAATAATGAAAAGAATACCATCTAGCTGCTTGTCGATGTACTCTTCCGTTTTTTTGTTCACAAGCAATTGGTTCTGAAACGAGTAGTCGATGTAAACCGAAGCCAATGTATCCAGAAACATTTTCGCCCTGCTCTCAAGCATATCGGTGAGCGTAAGACTTAAAATACTGGTGAATTCAGCGTTATCGATACCTAATTTGCTCTTGAATTTTGTTACCAGATAATCAGGATGATGCACCTGAAATTGAAAATTCGTCTCCTTGACATTTTTGAAATTGACCTCATCAACCGTTGGTAACAAATTCACAATGATGTTGAAATTCTCCGTGCTAATTTGTTCTCCGAAATTGAACTCATGCACGAGTTTTTTGCCATCCAGGACATAACTAAGCGAATACTTTGTAAGGTCAATAACCTTGAGACTGAAAGGTTTGTTGTAGAGCTTCTGATCCAGTTTGCGCCAATCACAGGTGATGTCGAGATAAGCGAAGCGATCAGTTTCTTCGGTTTTCACCCTACCAACCAGATAGTAGCTTTGGGTAAAATCAGCTTTTCGCAAAACCTTCTCGATGATATCATAAGAGGTCAGAATTCTCTTTTGATTTGTTATGTCCTGAATTAAGGAGTAATAGCCTATGTCTTTGTTCAGCTGAGTCTGATAATCATAAACTTCAGAGGATTTTAACAAAATCTCGCACCGAGCGGCGTATATCTTGGGAAGCTTGTGCGTGTAAAACAATGCGAAAAGAAGACCAATGCCGGCGAATAAAATCATCAAATACCAGTTCTTGGTAATGAACTTTATAATAGGCCTTAAATCGTCAGCTTCAAGAAAGTTAGTCTTCTGTGGTTGGGTAGACATATTTTAGTTCGGCACTTTGATGGTCGGCAAATATAGGCACGCAAGAGGCTTCGACTGTTTCTGCCGGATTGGAAAGCGAATTTTATTGATTATTCGGACTTGCATACCCTTTCGTGTACATTCGTTTAGGCGGTGCAGAAACAAACCTGGGCCGTTAAGAATACTTCCGATAGTCCTATTATTTAAGCCTTTTTCACTTTTGTTAAACTCTCAGGGTTGTCATGATTCGATTGAATGGTTTTTTTGAGTTGGCTTTTTTCGTTGACCTAAAATCAAAAATTGTTTTTACTTTGTGGAGGGTCTGTTATTATATCTATCTTTGCTAAACGATTAACCAATCATGAAACTCTACACTACCATTCGTTTAATTGTTTTAGCCCTGATGTTGGCTTTACCAATGTGCACTGATGCGCAGCCAGGACCACCTGCCGGTGGCACTCCTCCGTGCGGGCCACCTTTCGGGCCTGTTTGCCCTATTGATGGTGGCGTGAGTCTGCTGGTTGCTGCTGGACTTGCCTTAGGTGGAAAGAAGGCTTATAACATGGGACGGAAAAAGGCCTGATGTTTCGAAAATATTTCAGTAACCCATTTTTTCGTTTTGTATTCATCAGCAGTTCACTTTATGTGATCTGGTATATTTCTTATGAATATTATCTGAAACCCCATACGCCTTTTGACAATGTGGTTATAGACAGCCTTGTCCGGTCCGGAGAAAGCATCATGGAACTTTTCGGTCTCGAAATCACTGACTATGCCTCAAATGATGGTGAATGCAGACAGCATATCGGAATTGCCGGATCAGGTGGTGTAACAGTGGGCGCTCCATGTGACGGAGCCGTACTGTATGCGCTGTTTATCATTTTCGTCGCGGCATTCCCGGGTAGCCGAAAACACAAATGGTGGTATATCCTGCTTGGGACTTTGTCAGTTTACCTGATCAACGTTTTGAGGGTGATAGCGTTGGCCGTAGTTGTGAGCATAAATGAAGACTGGCTTGCCTTTAATCATGATTATACCTTCACAATCATTGTCTATTCTTGGGTGTTTTTCCTCTGGTGGCTTTGGGTAAATAAGTTCTCAGGTGTTGAAGCCGCAAAAACTGAAGGCAATTGAAAAGAGTCGTATATATATTCTTATTACTGATAGCGGCAATTACCATCGGCTTTTTAATGGAAAATTTAAAGGTCAACATCAATTATATATTGGAAAGGGGAGGTGCAATTCCCGGATTCTTCGAGCAAGATTTTGAAACGAAACGGCAGTGGCTGGATGGTAACCGGGTGCTGACGCCATATGACTATTATTACAACCACGAACGCATTGAATGGCTGTTCAATTTGTCTGAGAGCGAACTCAGCAGGCTGAAGTGGTTCAATTCTCTTTTTTTCACGGCTGTCTTCATGCTTATCAATGGCGCACTAATGGTAATCATCACGCGCGACAGCCAATTTTTCAAATGGGCAGCAATTTTTTATGCAATATTTTTCGGACTTTCTTTTCTTATTTTTCTGTTTGGAAAATTTACAGGCAGTCTGGCAAATGCCTACGGTGTAAGTCGTAAAATTGCAGGCGCACTGCAATCTCTTGTTCCTCTAATGATTCTTTTGACAGCCAGTTGGCTGGTGAAAAAAGGTAATAACAAATTGGTATGATGGACATCAATGAATTATCCGGTGATTCAAGGGTTTGGATATACCAGGCCGAAAGATTCCTAAGGGATGAGGAAGTGATACTCATCAAGCGTAAACTGGAGGAATTTATCGACCAGTGGTCATCGCATGGCCAAAAAATGCAGGCTTCAGCCGAAATTTATTATGATCGTCTGGTAGTTATTGCGGCTGACGAAGCACGGGCAATTGCCAGCGGATGTGGAATAGACAAGTCTGTTAACTTTATGAAGGATCTACAACTTCAGATGGGGATTGATTTTTTCCAAAGAATGCAGGTTTTGTATCTGATAGAAGGTAAACTGAATGAGGCCCCGCTGCATCATTTTTGGGCACAGCGCAAAGCAGGCCTCATTTCAGACAACACCATCGTGATAGATAGTACTGTTAAAAATTTGGCGCTATTAAGGCAATCACTTGAAGTTCCCTTCAATAAAAGTTGGCATGGAGAAATGTGGCAGAGATAAGAAAATGTGTCATTTTCAGGCCTTAGCCGAAGGTTTTGGTCATTTCCGTCAGAGCCTTCCAACTTTGAAGGAATTTTTTTCTTTATTTTTTCTTTACTTCAATCATTTGCTTTCTATCTTGCGACCACTTTTTAACCGCATTAACTACTGCTCAACTTAATCAGCCCTTGTCGACATTTTCCTCATCGTCTGGTTCGGTTCATACAAATGCGTTTATTCAACTGCTTTTGAAATGACAGGTGGCCATTGCATCTTCATGATAATAAATGTTTAACTTTATAATGAGTGTATTAACCAAAACCAATTGTTTGATGAAAACTTTTACAAGAATTAGTTCGATTTTAACGTTGGCTCTCGCATTCTGTTGGGGATCAATGAGCGCACAGTTTACCTGTGGTTCTCCTTTGACCGTAGGCTGCGGTGAATCAACTTTCGGGTCTACCACAGGTGTGACCAATGACAACACCGCTTCTGGCGCAATTACCTGTCTCACAACTGTGGGCACAACAGGTCAGTACTGGTATACTTTTACTGCTCCCGGTAATGGTGTGTGCACCATGTCAACAGTAAGTCCAAATACCAATTTCGATACCAAAATTCACGTTTACACTGGCGCGTGCGGTGGTTTTACGTGTGTAACCGGTAACGATGATTTCGGTGGCCTTCAGTCTCAGGTTACTTTTAACATGATCGGAGGTACAGTTTACACCGTTCGTGTTGGTGGTTTCGGCACTGCTGCGGGTAACTTCGAATTTATAGTAAGTTGCGTTTTGGACGACGAAGGTTGCACAGATTCTGGCGCATGCAACTATGATCCTGATGCTTCTATCGACGACGGCTCATGCTGCTTCGGTTTGTGCGAGACACTCATTGTTGATGGCGGAGCTTTCGATTTAGAAGTTGGCTGGGAACTTTTTGATGCAGGTGGAAACTTGCTAGCTGCAGGAAGTGCTCCTTTCAATGGTTCTGTTTGTCTTCCAGGCGCTGCATGCGGATATCAGTTTGTAATGACTGATACATTCGGTGATGGATGGAATGGAAATACTTACACTTTCCTTGATAGTGATGGTAACGTGGAAGCTACAGGAACTCTTGCCGATGGCGAAGGTCCTGAAACGGATGTGATTGCGCTTGGTGGCCTTGTTTCAGGTTGTACAGATATGCTGGCAACCAATTACAACCCATCTGCAGATTGCGACAACGGAACCTGTGTTACCTGCACAGGTGGTGATGTTTTCTATTCAATCAATATGTTTGACACTGCGAATGATGGTTGGGAAGGTGTAACCTGGTTCCTCCTCGATGACGTTGGTGGCCTTGTTGCTACTGGAACACTTGATGGTGGTGGTTTCGGCCAGTTTCTGGATTGTCTTGCTCCTGGCTGCTACACCATGTCAGTTCCTGAAGCAGGTTTTGCATCCGGTGATATTTCATGGGAAATCGCTGATGTCGGCGGTAACGTGATTGTTTCAGGTGCCATAGGTAACTATGGTTTCCCTTGGGGCGGTGCTACTGGATGTGCTATACCTGGTTGTACTGATGAAGACTGTAACAACTACAACCCATTTGCAACTGAAGATGATGGATCTTGCGTATGTCCTCCGGATAACGATGACTGCGAAGATGCTACTCCGATTGCTTGCGGTCAGATAGTAAATGGTTCAACTGTGAACGCTAATCTGGACGGCACTCTTGAGGCTTGCACCGGTATCACAATTACTTCGCCGGGTGTTTGGTACACATTCATTGGCACAGGTGATGCAGTGAACTTCAGCACTTGTAACTCAGGTGCAGGTGATACAAAGATTCACGTGTTTACTGGTTCATGCGGTAACTTTACTTGTGTCGCAGGTAACGATGATGGCTGCGGCGCAGGATTGCTCTCAAGCATTTCTTTCACAACAATCAATGGTTTTGCGTATTATGTTTTGGTATCAGAATTTGGTGCCGGAGCTGGTATTCCTTTTACACTCGAAATGTCTTGTACTAATTGCAACGGCTCTCCAATCAATGACGAATGCGCCAACGCACTTCCACTTCCAACCGGTATTCCTTTCCCTGGTAACTTGTGTTGCTCTAACCCTGATGGTGATATGCAGCCATGGGCTGGTTTCGGAACTCAATACGGTATCTGGTATGTGATCAATTCTGCCGACTTTGACGCTCTTTCAGTGGAATTCTGGAATGGTTTGGGACAAGGTGATGATAATGCAGACGGTGCTGATGTGGGTATCGGTGTTTTTGAAGGATCACTCGGTTGTGGTGACCTCAATCCATTGGTTGGTGGTATTGGGTTTGACTCTGATCCAGCGGATGGCAGCACCCTTGATGGATTCATTTTCGATTCATATGAATTCGGTATAAGCCTCCTTCCAAATACAAACTACTATTTCTGCCTGACAACAGGAGATGCAATTGATTGTGGTGATTTCGTTATCACTGTATCACTTTCAAACGTGGGATGTACAGACGCTAATGCTTCTAACTATTGTGATGATTGCACCATCGATGATGGTTCATGTGAATACCTCACAGGTCCTGAAAACGATCTTTGTGGCGATGCGATTGCACTTACTTGCGGAACTCCTCAGAATGGAACTACAGGTGGTTCTACTAACACTGGTGCTCCAACTGTTTGCCCGGTAGGTGCTGGTGATAATGGCGTTTGGTACACATTTACAGGTGATGGTCAGTTTGTATCATTGAGCACTTGCGGCTCACCAATCGACTCACGTATCACAGTGGTGAGCAGCGCCAATGGTTGCGCTGGCCCATTTACATGTGTAGTTTCAGAGGATGATGATCCATCAGATGAAGGTTGTTCACTCTTCAATGGTGATGATGCATCTATTAGCTTCATCTCTCAAGTGGGCACGGTGTACTTCGTTTACATCACGGCCGGCGCTGCAGATACAAACGGAGATTTCGTTGATGATCTGTTCGACGGTGGATTCACACTTGAATTCAACTGTGAGCCTGTAATTGAAGGTTGTACTGATGCATGTGCTTGTAATTATGATGCCAACGCAAACGTTGATGACGATAGCTGTGACTACTTCTCATGTGAGGGTTGCGGTGTTGGAACATCTGCAGTCATGATGGATATGATCGATACATTTGGTGATGGATGGAATGGTAATACCTATTCTATTGAGGATCTGAACGGTGATGTTGTTGCCGAAGGTGATCTTAATACCGCAGAGTGTGGAGATGGCACTGATGCTGGTTTCGATGTATTCTGTCTTGAAGACGGCTGCTACACCATGACTGTTGGCGGTGGCGCTTTTGCTGCTGAGGTTCAGTGGACGCTGATGGATTCAAATGGCGGCGTTATAGTGAATGGATCAACTGGTACTTTCTCTTTCACCATTGGTGGCGGTCTTTGCGGATGTACGGATACGGAAGCTTGTAACTACACAGATGGTGCAACAATCGATGATGGTTCTTGCGAATACGATTCTTGCGCAGGATGTGCAGATGTGAATGCCTGCAACTTTGATTCTGATGCTCAGATCAACAACCCTGCTCTTTGCTGCTATGACAACTGCGTAACACTCATCATGAATGATTCATTCGGTGATGGTTGGAATGGCGCTACTGCAGTGCTTACCGATGCAATTACGGGTAATATTGTCGGAACAGCTGGTCTTCCAGCAGGAACCAGTGGTACCGCTTCGTTCTGTCTGCCAACCGGTTGCTACAACTTCGTAGTAGGTGGCGGAACATTCGACGGAGAAATTTCCTGGACGCTGACTGGAGTTACAGGTGGAATTCAGACTGGCAATGCCAACGATCCTGATGGTGTAACCGTTAGCACAGGTGCAGCTAACTGTGTACCTGCTTGTACTGAGCCATTGGCTTGTAACTACGATCCAACTGCAGGATTCAGCGATTGCACACTTTGCGATTATACTTCATGCTCAGGTTGTACTTACGATAACGCCTTGAACTATGATGCTGCCGCTGTAATTGATGACGGTTCATGCGAATTTGGTGCAACTGCCAACGATTGCCCTGCTGATTTGGATCAGAACGGTATCGTGGGTGTAAGTGACCTACTCATCTTCATTGGTGAATACGGTAACATTTGTGATTAAGATCAAGTGAATAGATATTCAAAAGCCCCGGTTTTACCGGGGCTTTTTTTGTTTTTAGCGTGGTTGTGAATAAACAGAACACATCCAGTATGTTTAAGGAATGCTGTGTTGATGCGAATTTTAGCTTCGGGTAATGTGGTCGAGAAAATTAACGAATAGAAAAAAGCTTACTGTCTATTGAATAGGGCAGGACTGCAAGAACTTGAATTCAGTGCAGAATACTCGCTGGTGGACTGGAAAGGAAACAAGTTATCTTGTCAGCAGACCTTCCTCATGGAAGAAAATGGGAAGAAGTGGTCTTATTCCTTCAGAACGGTAAATTTTGCCAGTCATACCTCGCATGAGAACAACGATCGGATCCTTTTGACGCAATTCATACTCCAGCATGCTCTGTCTGCATGCACCGCAAGGCGCCACAGGATGATCCATGGGGAACACATCAGATGAAGCTGTGATTGCAATCTTTAGGATTTTAACTCCGGGATATAAGGCCCCGGCTGCAAATATGGCAACCCTTTCCGCGCAAAGTCCACTTGGATATGCTGCATTTTCCTGATTATTTCCCAGTTGAATCACGCTATTTTCCAAAAGTATAGCGGCACCTACTTTGAAGTGACTGTATGGTGCATATGCGTTTTGCATAGCTATCACCGCCTGATCAAGCAGAACTGCTTCACCCTGAGGTAAGGACTCTGGATTATCGAAGCATTCAATGATAGTCTCTATTACAATTTTATTCATGGGTAATGCCGGATTCAGGGTTTGGTCAATAGCACAACTGCGTAGGCTACAACGCCTTCTTCACGACCTATAAAACCCATTTTCTCATTGGTAGTTGCTTTGATAGAAATGAGACCAGCATCAATTCCAGCAGATTGTGCAATGGCAGCCTTCATGGCATCAGCATGAGGCATGATTTTCGGCTTTTCAAGACACAAAGTGCTGTCGATGTTATTGATAGTCCAGCCTTCACCAGCAGCCAGATTGACTGTTTTGCTAAGCAATATCTTGGAATCAATGTCTTTGAATTCTCCGCTATTATCGGGGAAATGATATCCGATATCCCGCAGGTTGGGAGCGCCCAGAATTGCATCACAAATGGCATGAATAAGCACATCTGCATCGCTATGCCCCAATGCTCCTTTGGAATGTTCGATTTTTACACCACCGAGCCACAAATCGCGGCCTTCGCGGAGTTGATGTACATCGAATCCGAAACCAACGCGAATCTGCATCATTCAACAGGTTCGTCGTTATCGCTGGCGGATTTTCCTCCCAGAGCAACGCGCAGTGTGAATCGCAAGGTATTGGCAAGTGGATTCTGTTGAGTTGTGCTGATCAGGTATGACATGTCAATATTGAGAACCTGATATCTGATACCCGCACCTAACGTGATGAACTGGCGATTTCCTTTGGTATAGTTCTCATAGAAGTAACCGGTGCGAAAAGCGAATTGCTGATCGTACCAATATTCAAAGCCGCCACCAATGTTGATCTCTCTCAACTCTTCTTTCACAATGCTTCCGGAAATAATATTACCCTCGTTGTCAACATCACCAGGTGCATCATAGAATGATTGAACCATACCCGTGGCCGTGCCTACATTCGGATCCATACCTGCGAGCAGGCTGTCACCATCTGCGCTGTATCTTGGAGGAGTTGGTACAAGCAATTTGTTTAGATCAAGCACCATGCTCACCTGATTGTATTTGTCAAGATTCAGGCTGTAAGCGGCGCCAAGTTTGAGATTCGTTGGTATGAAATCGCGCTTGTCGGAATTGGTATAGCGCATTTTGTTACCAATATTCGAGATGTTGGCACCAAGATTCAGCCGTGCATCCTTACCGGACAATTTCAGATTGTCGTTGGTATAAATAAGGCCTAC
>JBEIHH010000017.1:0-37696 GCA_040381475.1 Crocinitomicaceae bacterium
TAGGTACTACATTACAATACTGCATGGTGAGCATGCCGAGAAAGGGTTGAAAAGCCTGATTGAGATGAATGATCAGGGTAGAGTCGTCAGGCGCTTCGAATCCGCCATGATTGGTAAAGTCGATACTTGAAAAAATCCAAGTGGCCGGAGATGCCAGAACCGGATCCATCAGTCTGTTGAAACTATACACGAAGTCGGCTGCAATTACTTTTCTACCGGAAGTATCATTAAACATCGGCGACGGGTGAAATCTAACATCCTGCCGCAGCCTGAAGGTATACGTTAATCCATCTTCTGAAATGTTCCAGCCTTGGGCAATGCTGGGGACAACTTTCATATTGCTGTCGAGTTCTACCAATCCGTCGAATAATTGGTTGGTTGCCCACATCACTTCAATGTCTCTCGCAAAGGCAGGGTCCAGTGAGTTGATCCCGTTGCTTTCATTGTAACAGAATACCTTCGCTTCAGATCTTTTTTCCGAATCATTGCAAGATAAAAGCACAAAAAGCGTCGCACAAAGCAACGCCGTTACGAATACCAGATAGGCAGAATTGGTTTTATTCATCAGGCCAAATTTATGGCCTCATGAATTAGCAATTATTCACCTGTGCTAGTCTTTTCTTCGTCTGATTTGATGACTTGCATTGAATCACGAATCAAATCCGCCGCCTCAGCCGGATAGTATCTGTCTTGTTTTCTTTTTCCGGTAGCATCATACCGTTTCCATGAACCTACTTTGATTCCTTTTACGAATTCTCCTTCACTTTCAATTTTTCCATTGGGATGGAAATATTTGAAAGAGCCATCCTCCAGATATTTTTTCTGAATGAGCAGGTATTCACCTTCGCCCCGTTTTGTTCCCATCAGATCTAAAAGGACACCTGAAAATCTGGAAGTTGTTGTTGGTGTCAATTGAAGCGTATATGCAGCATTGGTTTGTGAAACTAGCTGCATATTGGCGGAATAGTAGATATTCTGATTTTGTGCGCTCACATGCATTGTCGCAATGTAGGCAAAGGCAAAAATGGCAATGAGTTTTTTGAACATAAAATAAAATTGTTTGTGCATGAAACGCGAAAAAGCCTGAAATGTTACGGTTATGAGTTTGCTGATGCATCTTTGCGGCAATATGAGAAACACATTTTTGACGAGTTCAGCGATTACGCTTTTATTGGGAATCCTTTATAGCACGAACTCATGTACACAAAAGCCCACCGTTGCCGAAGCATCAATCCAAAGTGGTGAAGCGGTGGTTGCATTTTACAATGTCGAAAATCTTTTCGATACATCGGACGATCCAAAAACGATGGACGAAGATTTCACTCCTGGCGGAAAACTTGCATGGGACGATAACAGGTATCAGTTGAAGCTGAAGAGAATTGCAGAAGTGATCGATACTCTGCCCGGTAAATTGCCCGTGTTTGTGGGCTTGTGCGAAATTGAGAACAAAAAGGTACTCAGCGATTTGGTCAAACAAAATCTAATTGCATCTGCTGATTACGGCATCATTCATCAGGATAGTGAGGATGAGAGAGGCATTGATGTAGCAGCTTTGTATGATCCCAAACGCATGAATGTTGTAGGGTCTAACTATGTGCATGTAGAGTTGCCATCTTCAGAAGATCCGCACACAAGAGATATTTTGCATGTTCATTCGCTTCTGGATGGTGAAGCGATTCACTTTTTTATCAATCACTGGCCAAGCAGGGGAGGCGGACAAATCGAAACGGAGCCATTGAGGGAATATGTCGCCGGAGTATTGCGCAGAGAAATTGATTTATTGCGGGAAAAGGATCCGAACGTGAAAGTGGTTGTGATGGGAGATTTTAACGATCATCCGACAGACAAAAGCATCAAAGAGGTATTGGGTGCAGGAAATAACAAAGGCAGTAACCTCTACAATTTCATGACTGATGATCACTTGTCCGGCAAAGGTTCATATTTCTATAAAGGTGAATGGGGTGCATTGGATCAGTTTATTGTTACTCCTGCGTTGAGTAACGCTGCCACGGGCTGGTTGGCAAGTGAAGATAACGTCGGTATTTTTTATGATGATTTCCTTTTGTTCAAGGATAAGGAAGGCGTTGCCCGGCCTGATCGCACTTATATCGGTGACCGATACAATGCCAAAGGGCATAGTGATCACTTGCCGGTTTGGATGAGGTTAACCCGGAAATAACTGAAGTGGTTCATCTGTCAAACTGACGGACTAGGAATTAATAGCAAAGCAAAAAGCCTCACAAGTGAGGCTTTTTAGGTTTTTGTAATACCTAAGATTACTTCTTAGGAGCAGCTTTTTTAGGAGCAGCCTTCTTTGTAGCGGCCTTTTTAGTAGCCTTCTTCTTAGGAGCAGCCTTTTTAGCAGCTTTCTTAGGAGCAGCCTTCTTCTTAGGAGCGGCAGCTTTCTTAGTAGCTTTTTTAGCAGCTTTTTTCTTTGGGGCAGCTTTCTTAGCAGCCTTCTTCACGCCTTTTGGGGCAGCGTGTGACTTTGACTTTGTCTTCATATTAGTAACGGTTGATTTGTGATTTACAATTTGAAAAGTTATTTTGGCCGTAACGCAATACTCCTCTACTATTCCATTTACCACTTTTGCGCTCTGATCTTGCAGATATACTGAAGCAATTTCATCATGATACTTCGAAGCTTCTGTCACAGCCTTTGAAGTTGCGTCTTCCCAACTTACGGGTGAAGCACTCATTATTTCCATTACTCTCTGTATACCCATTTATAAAATCTCGCTATAACGAGCCATCATCAATTTTGTTCACCCTCAAAAAAACTCGCCACTCATTTTCACTTTTCCGTCATTCCGAATTTCAAGAGTTGGTTCCGGATTTTTTTGAAGCTTCAATTTTCATTTTCGCTTCAACTTTTTTTTTCTTCCGTTGAACACTTTCCAAATCTGCAACAAATGAAATCCGGAATTCACAATGGCGTTGAAAATTATTAACATCATTAACACTGTTTTTTGACGGTAGCATTTTTACTCGATAATCATCGAATGTGATGTTGTTGTGTCTCTTGAAAGTATTGTCAATAAAGGGAAATATGCATGTGGTGTTTTTTGATCAATGTGTTGTTGTGTTGTCGTGTTGTAAAACGCGTTGTTGAAAATTACGACCATGTTGTTTCGAATTGCGTTTGAAAAAAACGTCGGATGTGAAAAATATTTTCAAAAGAAAACTTACATCCGAGAGAATTTTCTTTTGTGCAATGCGAAAAAATCTTCACTGATTATTCTTCATCACATCATCAATTCAAATTCCTTTTGTGGGATTTTTTATGTTCTCATAAAGGTTCGGGGAGTTAGGTCAGACGATGGTATTGCTTCCGGCCCGGGACTTTAAAATGCACTGACGCAATTACGAAACTGAAAAGAAGTGATTTGTTCTTCGAATATGCGTCATCAGGTTTTCATAGGCTTGTCAAATTGATGATGCATGTATCGTGCTCAAACAATCCAAAAGGATCGTTAGCTAATCAGATCTCATAAACTGAGCAATTCATAAAATGAATCCACAGAAGTTGACACAAGCGCTGGTATCCAACAAGAGGTGTAAAATCAAAGAGCAGGCCCTGGAGTCAATCACGATATCTTGAGTCGGCCGAAACCATTTCTGATCCTTCTGCGTATATCTTGTTTTTTACAAACTAAACATTCCACTATTTGGACGGGGTATTATCTAATTCCGGATCGCGAAGGAGTATCTCCTTTTTCATGTCAAGCAATTTTGCAATTGCTTTTAGTACTTTCATATTTGGTGTATTCTTCATATTGCTTTATCCCGGTTCCAATGAATTGATTTGGGATAGATTGTTTATGATTTTAGCGGCTCTTGGTTTATACATGGTTGGTTCCGCGAAGTCAATGGAGATAAAAAAGTATGCGACAATCAGTTATTTATTTTATCACATGTGCACCGCACAGTTGATTTTTGCTGTCGTCTACAATCACTTTGATGGTTTTTATCTCCTGGCTTTACTATTAGCAGTTCAGTTTTTTGCATTCACATTCAGAGAAAACAAGTCGCTTAGGCAATATCAAATGCTTTACACAGGTTTGCTCCTGACCGGTTTGGTTTTTGAAGCAAACTTGATCTGGCAAGAAAAAGGGTTGTATGCAGGGGTTATTTGCGTAATATCTTTTCTGTTGTTCGAGGCAGCCAGAATGAAAAACCGGTTTGTCGGTCAGATCAAAATGAAAGAGGAAATGCTGCGCACGTTGTTTTCTAAAACGGAAGACGCAATGTTTATTACGGATGTCTTTGGCCGCATTTTGGATGTTAATGCGCGTGTGAACGCGTTGTTTGGTTACGAAAGAAATGAAATCGTGGGAAGCGATTTCAAAATGCTGCAAATAAGTCCGATGACAGATGACGAGTTGAGCAAAGGACTAGTAGAATTGGAGAGCAACAATTTTTGGACTTCGGAAATTGTTTTAAAGAAAAAAAGCGGGAAGGAGTTCTTTGCCCGTCTTACTTTATCACTCATTCGTGGTAAGTATGGCATGCGATTGGTTTATCACGTCCTTGATATAACTCAAATAAAGGAAAATGAGACGAGATTGATTGAGGCCAGAATGAAAGCTGAGGATGCAGCAGTGGCGAAGAGCCAGTTTCTGGCTATGATGAGCCATGAATTAAGAACACCTTTGAACGGACTCCTTGCGACCTCAACATTATTACTCCAGACAGAAGCTACTTCCAAACAACTTGAGATAATAAATATCATCGACAAGAGCAGTAAGAGTCTTTTGATGTTGATCAACGACATTCTAGACATATCTAAAATTGAAAACGGCAAAAGGGAATTGTCTCTTAAACCTGAAAAACTCAGTGAGAAAGTTTTTGATGTTGTTGCCATACTAAGATCTCACGCTGAGTCAAAGGGTATTCAAATTTGCGCTGAAGTGGAAGATGATATTCCGGGGTATTTGATGGTTGATGCCACGAGGTTCAGTCAAGTTCTGTATAATCTGATAGGCAATGCTATTAAGTTCACTGCCCGGGGAGAGGTCACCGTTTGCATGAAACACACTCTGCGTTCACAAGATAAAGTTGGTGTTCACTTTGAAATAAGAGACACCGGGATGGGTATCCCACAGGACAAATTTCACCTTCTTTTCAAATCATTTAGTCAGGTCGACTCGTCCATAAGTCAAAATTTTGGAGGCACCGGACTTGGGCTGGCTATTTCTAAACAAATCATTGAAATGATGGGTGGCGAAATACAGCTTGAAAGCAAAGTGGGGGTGGGATCTAATTTTTCATTTGATCTGGAGTTTGAACGTGCTGGAGAAGATAAACGATCGGATATGGGATTCAACCAGGACATGGATACGCTGTTTGACTACAGCAGCTTAAGCATATTGATCGCAGAGGACAATGAAATCAACAGGGAAGTTTTGCGTTTTGTGCTCGATAACCTTCAGGTGAAATATGAATTTGCCAAAAATGGCTTGCTGGCAGTGGAGAAATGTCGGGCCAAAGATTACGATATCATATTCACCGATCTCAATATGCCGGTCATGGACGGTTTTGAGGCAGCACATATAATAAGGAGTGAAATGAAGTGGCAACCTGCCATTATAGCCATGAGTGCCGTAAATTTCGAAGAAGAAAAGCAAAACTGTCTGAAGGCCGGAATGAATGATTTTCTTCCTAAACCGATCGAACTGGAGAATCTGAAGCTCATGCTCCGAAGGTGGGGCGGTCCCGGTTCAAAGGCCGATGTGGCTGCCTGAGATCGAAACAAGTGATAAAAGAACTTCAGTGATTAGAGTTTGTCGATTCATGAAAGAGCCATTTGGAAGTGCCTTATAGTGTTTTTTATGGAATTCTTCTGAATTTTCATCTTATAGGTAATATATGTTACCTTTGCTCAGCCTCATGATCTCACGCAACAATCTGAAAATCAGACTGAACATTTTGTTCATTGGTATGTCGGCCATGGTCGTTATTGCGTGTATTCTCGTATATTTTTCTAATGAGGTTCAGCAAACCTATGCGTCTAAAGTCAGCCTTGCCACAAGGCAAAAGGCGTTGGGTGAAGAATTGGGTCGTGACATTCTTGGGCTAAGCGATCGTCTTACCGAAGGAACAAGCCTCACCACTGAAATTGAGGAGATCAAGGTAATTTTTTCAAAATGGGAGAATGCTCAAAAGGCATTGATTACAGGAAGTGCCACTTATGGCACATTGATGTCCAATTCCAATGATGTTCAATCTAAGCTTCAGGCCAATTCTGCGGATTTTGTCCGTTTCAGAGACTTTGTTGAACAGTTCATTCAAAATCCGGCAAGTAAAACCAGACAAGATATATTGAACTCCTTTGAAGATCTGGATGATTACGTTGGCGGGATGAATAACGTTACCGGCATTTATCTTTCGGAGAGCAGGTTGTATCAGAATCTGGCGCTTGGGGCATTTGGCATTGTTCTCGCCGGAGTGCTCGTGTTGCTGGCGGGAGGTGTCTTTATGGTTCTAAAACCTGTTCGCAAAAGCCTGGATGAAGTTGAAGACGAGCTGATCAAATTAGAAGAGCAATTGGATCAGGCTGAGAAGGCCAAAACTGAGTTCTTGTCTAATATGAGCCATGAGATTCGCACTCCGCTGAATGGCGTGATTGGAATGACTGAGCTTCTGACGCAAACCAGATTAGATGAAGACCAGAGAAGTTATGTGAAGAATATTCATCTCAGTTCACGCAATCTGCTGGAGCTTCTTAATAACGTGCTTGATGTGGCCAAACTTCAGGCCGGCAAACTTGAATTGTATAAGGAAAGGTTTGTCGTATCTGACTGTCTGGATCAGGTCATAGACCTCATGAAACCACTTGCGCACGCCAAGAAGATTGAGCTGATGAGCGATATCGGCAACAATGTACCGCTAGAAATTATTCAGGACGAAAACCGTTTGAGACAAGTACTGATCAATTTGGTGAACAATGCAATCAAGTTCACCGATAAAGGAGAGGTTCTCCTTACTGCCGATCTGGTCAACCGTGAAGGCGACTTTGTGCAAATAGAATTCGCTGTAAAAGACTCGGGTATTGGTATGGAACCTGAGGTTATAGAGAATATTTTCAACTCCTTTTATCAGGCCGAACCAACCATCACTAAAAGATATGGGGGTTCAGGATTGGGATTGGCCATCAGCAAGAATGTTGTTCAGGAAATGGGTGGTCGTATTCGCGTGGACAGCAAGCCCGGCTCTGGATCACGATTTAGTTTTTCAATCGTGGCTGAAGTTTCCGGTACAGCTCAGAATGCGAAAATTGATGCGCTCAATGGTCTGCGCGCACTAATAGTTGATGATAACAAAACCAATCTCAAAATTCTGGTTAAGCAACTTTCCGTTTGGGGTATTCAGGCTACACCTTTTAATAGTCCGGAACTTGTAAGTGAAATTCTTACGAATCTCAGGAAGTTTGATCTTGTGATCATGGATATGCAAATGCCGGAAATGGATGGTAAAGAATTGTCCATGAAAATCAGGGACAGATACACAACAGCTGAATTACCGATTATCGTGCTGTCATCTCTAGGTGAAAATCTCATGCCCGATAAGGAGAATATTTACAACGCATATCTCACCAAACCGGTTAAACAGTCGCGTCTGCTGGATACCATTATTGAAGTGATGAACATTAGTCCGCTTGAAAGAGCGAAAGGCAGGTTGCAAACTGGCAACTATGAGTTGATGACGCAGAAAACCAATATCAAGGTTTTGGTTGCTCAGGATAATGAACTTTCAAGAGCTGTGACCGGAAGGACACTTGAGTTGCTTGGCCACAAATTTGAAACGGTTAGCAGCAGCAAAGAGGTTATTGAAAGGTCCCGAAGGGATGACTTTGATTTGATATTGATGGATGTCAAAAATGGACATGTTGATGGTCTTGAGACCACTCGTCAATTGAAGAAAATGATTGGCAGAGACTCGATGCCGGTGATCATCGGTCTTACAGAAAATGAAAAGTCAGACAAACAGCAATGCATACAGGCAGGCATGGATGATATCATGGAGAAACCCATGAAACCTGAAATACTTCAGGAAAAAATTCACTACTGGTTAGAAACCGACTGATCCTACCTGATACCCTGTTCTTCGAGCCAGGTGGTGTACTGCTTTCTATAAACGTTATGTTGATCCAGTGTTTTGGAGAAATTATGGTAACCCGTAGCTCCAGGTTGGGCACACATATATATATAAGTATGTTGCTCGTATCCTAAAACAGCCTCCAGAAAAATTTTTTCCGGAAAATTGATCGGTCCCGGAGGAAGTCCCTGACGCTGATATGTGTTGTACGGGCTTTCGTTCTGCAGATCGCTTAGATATACCCTTGAGGCATGTGTTTTTCTTCCGAATACTGCGGTAGGATCGGATTGCAATGGAATATTTGACTTCAGTCTGTTCAGGTATAACCCTGCGATTTTCGGAGCCTCGTCTGTTTTTGCAGTTTCAGCTTTTACAATAGAAGCGAGTATGGCCACTTCAATAGCACTCAACCCGATTCTTTCAGCTTGCCTGAGTCTGTCTGCTGTCCAGTATTTGTGGTAGAGGCTTTTCATTCTTTCGAGATATGATTCAGGTGTCATGGTCCACAAAAATTCATAGGTATCAGGCACGAGCATAGCTGGTAGCGTATATTCATCAAAACCTAGTGATTCCAAGGTTTGTCTGTTATTAAACATTGTAATGAAATCAGTCGAATCATGCATCATTACTTTTCCCAGCTTTCCTGCAAGCTGATAAATGGTTTCAACATCATCTGTGCGCACAGTTAACGGTTCTTGTGCACCGCTGCGCAGCATATTGATCAGCGCATTGTTGCCAATGCCCTTTGGGATTCTATACCTACCTTGTTTGATAATGTCGAATTTTTTCAGTGATGAGGTCAATCTGAATGTTGCCTCATCATCAACAATTTTTTTTCCGTCAGCGCTGTTGAGCCATTCATTCACTCCTGTATTCGATCTCACATAGATCACAAGTGACTTTTCATCAAATCGTGTATTCGGTTCAATTATTTTTGTGTAAATCCATATCCCCCCGAAGATAATGCTCAGCAGAGGTATTGACAGAATAAGGAGTATTTTCTTTTTGTTCATTGCAAGTCAATGTGAAATTGAATAGCGGGTTTGCCTTTGAACTCTCTTCTGCCGTGTTCGGTAAAACCACACTTTCGGAATAGCCTCAGGCTTGGCACGTTGTCGTAAAAAACGAGACTTCTGAACGACTTGATTTTTTTATTTTTCTTGTAGAATTGAATGAGTGCATTCAACGCATCGGTTCCATAACCTTTCTTTCGGTCAGTTTGATTGGCGATGAGTATGCCAATCGCTGCTGTAGCAGATTTTGAGTCGAAGTCGAAAATATCAAGAGCACCAACCGGATCATTTTCACGATCCGTAATAATCCACCGTTGCTGCCCCGATTTGGATAGATCCTCACAGTCTTTCATAAACAAGCGGACGTCTTCGCTGCTGTATGGCCCATTTCTGTCAGAAACATTCCAGAATTCCGCGTTGTTCTCCCACGATAACATAATTTCAAAGTCATCTTCGGAAATAGGTCGCAATTGTATTTGTCCGCCGGAAAGCAATTGCATCAGAATTGATCAGTGGATAACATCACAAGAGTGCAGGCATTTTCAACTGTAATTCCTGCTGCTGTAGCCAGTTTTTCAAATTCATCATTTTCAGAACCCGGATTGAAAATGATTCTATTCGGACGCAGATGAAGAAGGTAATCGTAGTATTGTTTCTGTGTTATAGGGTTGATATAAAGTGTGACGGTATCAATCTCTTTAAAAGGCTCAGGGTTGGTGAGCACATTAACGCCATACACTACGGCCGGTCTGGCGCCGATGGCAACAACCCGGTGACCGGCAAACACCAACCTTTGAATGGCCATATTGCTGTATCGGGATGGATTGGCCGAGGCTCCTATAACAAGGGTCTTTTTCATACTATTCGGGCTGCAAAGATGCTGCATTGCCGGATAGAAGTCAATGCGTACATTTGGCACTCAATATCAATCGATACTTATGCTTCGCAGATTGTTTTTTCCCCTGGTAGTGATGACGATCGTTTTCAGTTCCTGTTCGATCAATAAGGAGTTCATGTTCAAAACACCTGAAGATTACGTCTTCGACATACCAGAGATTGATTCAACATCCATCGATTACCGGATTCAACAGCATGATATCATACTTTTTGAGGTCTACACCAATGAGGGAGCGATGATGCTCGAGTTCACAACCAGCGGTGTTGAGTCCAGCGGTTATAAACTAGGTGTCGGATTTCAGTACACGGTGGATTCACAGGGTATGGTCGAATTTCCGGTGATCGGAAAAAAAGTAATTACAGGCTTGACAGTGCAGGAGGCACAGGATTTTATTGAAGACGCATATGAGTTTCAGTTCAATGGTCCTTACGTCGTTTTGAAGGTCATGAATCGCAGGGCGATCATGTTTACCAGTCCGGCGGGAAGTGGTAAAGTTATAGATCTCTCAAACGAAGGAATAAGTGTGATCGAGGCTCTGGCTCTCGCCGGTGGTTCCGGTAACAACGGAGACGTTTCAGATATCAAGATAATCCGCAGTGTGGGTAATGAACAGGAGGTGTATAAAATTGATTTGTCAACTATTGATGGCATCAAGTACTCCAATATGGCTGTTGAGGCAGGTGATATAATCTATGTTCAGCAGACCCGTCAGCTGGGTGGCCAGATAGTACAGGATATTCAGCCGTATCTTGCACTCGTGTCATCTATTACATTGGCATTTGCAGTTTTCTCGAGAATTTTCTGATCACTTTAATATGAATGACAGAGGCGAAATATCCAACCTGCAGGAATACAGGGATCGCCTGACGAATTTTTCCAATGAGTTTGACTTTGGGCTATTTCTTTATATCCTAAAGCGCTCCATCGTTTGGGTGCTCATTTGCCTGCTTGCTGCCGGTTTCTCCGCTTTCGTTTATTTAAGGTATACTCCGCCGGTATACAGAGCCCGCGCTGTTCTGCAGCTTTCAGAAGACGACAATGCCAATCGGATACTTGATGTCACCGGAGTAGGTTACGACAACAAGCCAGAAGCCAAGGTTGAATTACTCAGATCGAAACTATTGGTCTCCAAAACGATCGAAAATCTTCCGATGAAGGTGAGTTATTTCGCCAAAGGCCAGATACTGACCCATGAACATTATGTTACTTCTCCGTATCAGGTGAAGCTGGTGGAGTTGTTAAATGCTGAGATACAAGACGTGCCAGTATACATTTCGTTTACCGGACCTTCAACGTTTGAATTGCGTTATCTGGGTCAAACTTTTGCAGATATGCAGGTCGGACAGGAAGTTCAGACACCTGATTTTAAGATTTCCGTGGCTATTTCCGATCGGGAAAATCTGGATATAACTAATGAAGAGTATGAACTTTATTTTACTATCAACAGCGTTCAGCGCCTCATTAACCGGTTTGCAGAGGATATGGATATCCGGATTCTAAGTCACACGGCAAGAACGATTGAAATTTCTTTCGACGATAATAATCCAATGATTGCGCGGGATTTCACCCGTGCACATGCAGCAGAATTCTTCAATTCGGATCTGGAAAAGAGAAGAATGAGCGACGATAATGTACTTATGTTCCTGAATACGCAGATCGATACCGTCTACAATCGATTAAAGGAAAGTGAGATCATGTTGAATCAATACAAACAGGATAATAAGATCAGCAATCCTGAAAGAATCAGTGATATATATCTCGGCAGGTTGGATCAAATGGAAAATGAGATTATTCAGTTGCAGATAGAAGAACGGCTGCTGACTGAAGTAGAAAAACTAGCCAAAAAAAGCAGCGATGAAGTTGAAATCTACAATCTTATTCCACTTGTGGCCGGAAGCAAATATGAGTCTTCACTCAGCAAGATGCTCAATCGCCTTCATGACTTGATTGTAGACAGGGAAGAGGCACTGTACAGTGTCAAAGTCGACCATACACATATCAAAGCTATTGACTATCAGATCGGGGTGCAGAAGGATCTGATTGTTCAGACTATTCAGTCGCTGAACCATCAGATGAAGCAACGTTCAGAGGAACTCAATTCAAAAATTCAGCAAACGGAAGGCGTTTATTACAACATGCCGACCAAAGAGCTCGAATTTGCAAGATTGCAACGCCTGTTTACGATCAACGACAAATACTACACCTTACTGCTTGAAAAAAGCATTGAATACCGAATCTCGAAAGAAGGTTACGTATCCAACAATCAGTTACTGGAAGAGCCTCGTACTCCCGTGCTGCCGGTATCGCCAAACAAAAGTATTATCTGGCCAACATTCATTTTTACCGGATTACTCATCGGGTTTTTGATCATCGCGATCAGATATCTGTTGCACAACAAGATTACTTCCATGAATGAAATCGTTAAAGTTTCTGATGCAACGATCAGCTCTTTGGGGATAGTGCCAAAATTCAAGGAGGACATTCCTGTATCGATGTTGCTCGTGGATAAAAGTCCTCGCTCATTGATTGCCGAGTCTTTCAGGTCGATCCGGACAAATCTTCAGTTTCTGGACAAGGAGCCGGGGCCTAAAGTGGCGGCCATTACATCAACAATTTCAGGAGAAGGCAAAACATTCGTTGCCTTGAACCTTGCCGGCATCGTTGCTTTCGGGGGAAAACGCGTTGTGATTTGTGACCTGGATATGCGAAAGCCCAAGATTCATAAAGGCTTTGGTGTTGAAAACACAGAAGGTATGAGCACGCTGTTAATTGGTAAAGCCAGCATAGATATGGCAATCCGGAAGAGTCAACTTGAAAATCTCGATTACATTACTGCAGGCCCCATTCCTCCTAATCCGTCGGAGCTGATTATCAATGGACGTCTCAACGAATTGTTGGTTGAGCTCAAAAAAAGATACGACTACATTGTTCTTGATACACCTCCGGCAGGATTGGTAACCGATGCGGTAACTGTGCTGCTATTGGCAGACTACCCGCTATACATATTTCGCTCAGACTATTCCAAGAAACAGTTTGTGCAGGTAGCTGATAAATTGATCAATGAAAATAAAATCAACCTTTCAGTTATCCTCAATGGAGTTGATATGGATAGAAATAAGTATTCGTACAAATACAGTTACGGTTATGGCTATGGTTATGGCTATGGATCGGGCGGATATTACGACGAAAGCCGTGCAGCCGTCAAAAAAGGAGGCTTTCTCCGCGGTTTCTTGAAAAACGAAAAATGAAAATTGAACACACAAAATTTCGCGACCTGCTGGTAATTGCTCCGGATGTTTTTCGCGATGAAAGGGGTTACTTTTTTGAGCCTTTCAATGAGGCAAAATTCCGGATTGAAACCGGATTGAATTTTACTTTTGTGCAGGACAACGAAAGTATGTCAAGAAAAAATGTGCTTCGCGGAATGCATTTTCAGGTTCCACCAAAATCACAGGCCAAGTTGATTCGCGTTACAACGGGTGCCGTGCTGGATGTGGTGGTAGATCTTAGAAAAACTCAACCAACATACGGACAACATTTTAGCATGATCCTTTCCGCAGAAAACAAATTACAGCTCTTTGTTCCGGAGGGCTTTGCCCATGGTTTTCTGGTGCTCGAAGAAGACACTATTTTTTCCTACAAATGTTCCAATTATTACAGCCGTGAGCATGACCGAAGCCTTCTATGGAATGATCCTGATTTTGGAATTGACTGGAACGCTGAAAATCCTGTGATTTCAGAAAAAGATCACCAGGCAGCGCGATTCTCTTCTTTCGATACACCGTTTTTCTGATTGTCAGCATGCAATCAAAATATGTCTTCATATTGATTTGGTTTTTATCGTTGGTTGTACTCTTTGCCGGACTTTCCTGGATCTTAAGCAGAATAAAAATCCGGATAGGAACAACAGCAAAATCCGGAGATATGGCAAACCGTTGGAGCAAACATGCCAAACCTACGGTAGGCGGTATAATCTTTTTGATCGCGTTGATTGGTTGGGCTGTGCACTATGCATCAATTTCGGATTTTTCTCCATCTGAATTGCTTTTGCTCAATTGCGGAATCCTCGCCTTTCTGCTCGGCTTGTGGGATGACATCAAAAGAATTTCGGCTGCTAAAAAACTCGCAGGCCAGATAATCATTGCCGCGTTGTTTGCCGGCCTCACCATTCTCTTAAACGGTAATCCCTCCTTGGATGATTTGCCTTTGAATGCAACGCGATGGACTTGGTTCTTTATCATTTTTATTGTCACCGTTGGCTTGATGAACTCCGTGAATATGCTCGATAACATGGATGGGGTTTCGTCTATTGCAGCTATACCGGTATTTCTGATCCCGGTAATGGGCGGATATCAGGGATCCGTTTTCTCTGCAGTGATGCTGGCCGCGTTGATCGGATTTCTTGTTTTGAATTGGCCGCGTTCTAAAATCTTCATGGGAGATTCAGGTAGCATGATGCTTGGATTTATGATTTCCTGGATGATTTTCAATCATCACCTGGATATCACTGTAGCCGGCGGATACATGAATTTCCTCTATGTGCTGATAGCATCTTGCTCATTGTACTTGTGCGACACGCTTGTGGTGGTAATTAACCGTATGAGGCATGGAGTCTCTATGGCAACCGGAGGGCGCGATCATACAACGCACAACCTTGTTTACCTCGGTCTGAGTGAAAGACAGGTGGCCATGTTGTTTGTTGTATTAGTTGTTATACAGATTTTCATCCTTTTCTTGCTGAGTGGCCTTGATGCTTCGCAAGCTGATTGGTCTTTTATGATTGCAATTGTTTTTGGTTATTTCTTTTTGTTATTTACAATATTCTTTTCGATAACCATTCGAAATTTGCGTAAAGGAAAATACGCCTACAAAAAATGAATCCGAAAAAGGTATACTGGTTATCAGCCGGAATTGGTGTTGGGTCAGCCGTGCTGGCGGTGGTTCTTTTCAGCTTTATGAATAAAGTACGGCCAGGAAAGGAAGAGAATGACGCATACCGTGAAGTCATTACCGAGAAGTACCGGATTTATTCATTGCCTATGCCGGAAAAAATTGATTTCGCCGGCGAACCAGTGCCCATGGAAAATGTGGATGTATTCGAAAAGTTTGACCGGGAGTTGCTTGTCAATACTTACTGGCACAGCAATACACTCCTTTGCATTAAAAGAGCTCACCGATGGTTTCCTGTCATTGAGCCAATACTGGCTGCTAACGGAATACCGGACGATTTTAAATACCTGGCGTTGATCGAAAGTGGTTTTGTAAATGTGGTTTCTCCTGCCGGCGCTACCGGTTTCTGGCAATTTCTTGCTGAAACAGGAAAAAGCTATGGTCTGGAAATCAACGATCAGGTTGATGAACGCTATCACGTCGAGAAAAGCACGCAGGCTGCATGTCATTATTTGCAGGATGCTTATGATCAGTATGGATCATGGTCACTTGCAGCTGCTTCTTACAACATGGGCATTGCTGGCCCAAGGCGACAGATCGACCGGCAAAAGGAATCTACTTATTGGGATTTGATGCTCAACGATGAGACTTCGCGCTATGTCTTTCGCATTCTGGCCATGAAGGAAATCATGAACAACGCGGACAAATACGGTTTCGTGATTCGTCCTGCTGATCTTTATGAGCCAATGCAATACAGAACAGTAACTATTGATTCAACGATCACTGATTTCGCCGTTTTCGCCAACGCTGCTGGTATCAGTTACAAGGAGTTGAAAATTCTGAATCCCTGGTTGCGCGAAAGTTATCTGCGCAATAAGGAGAAGAAAGTGTATGAGGTAAAACTGCCGGTTTGATGTAGACAACAATCTACAATTCTTCAATGGTGAATGCTACAGACCGCATCCTTTTTGTATTTGTACCTTCAATTATTTCTGCTAGTATCATTTCCTGAGCTGTAGGATTGAGCATGACTTCGTCCATCGGACGCACGACTCCGGCCGGTACATCAGCTTGGATGAATTCTTGCATTAAAACTTCGGAGTTGTGTCTGGCAAATAACACACTCAATTCTTTCGAGAGCTGAACGCGATGCTGAACTCTTTGCGTATTATCGTTGAATTCGTATCTCGTGTGAAGATTATTGTCGCCAAGAATTTCGCACAGCAACTGGAATTGTTTGTTGCTCCCAACGGCGAGTACAATCTGCTTGCCATCGGCGCAGGAAAACGTATCTCCATAAGGTGCAATATTCGGATGCAACGAACCAAGTCGCTTCGGCACCTGTCCTGACATCAGGTAATTGCTTGCCTGATTCACAAGGGCGCTGAGGCCGGCTTTTTCAAGCGAACAACTCACGATGCTTCCGCTGCCAGTCTTCAATTTTCTGATCAGGGCACATAAAATACCTTCCTTCAACTGATGAGCAGCAAGAACATCCATCAGCGCAACCGGCATTTTAACCGGTCCGGATTCCGGTGTGCCATTCATGTGCATGTATCCTGTCTCTGCCTGCAATACCACGTCGTAGGCCACACGGCCTGGATCGCTGCTAAATCCTGACAGTCGCGCGTAAATGATATCCTGTTTCATTGCTTTGATATCTGCCGGGGTGAGGCCGAACTTTTCATCATCTCCCAGTTTGAAGTTGACAATAATCACATCTGATTCCGCAACAAGTGATTGAATTCTGGTTTTAGAGGTGTCGTCTCCGGCATCGAGAAAAATATACTCCTTATTGTAATTGACCGAAGAGAAATAGGCAGAAACAGCGGAAGATTTGTTTTCTCCCGGCAATTTCCAGGATCTGGTAACATCGCCCGAAGTGCGCGGGTTTTCGATTTTTATCACCTTGGCTCCGAGCTCAGCAAAAAATGTGGCAACCGATGGTCCTGCGAGAACAGTAGAAAAATCAAGTATTCGAAGTCCACTGAAAAGTTGGTTCATGTTTTTTTTGCAAAGAAGGCAAGAAATCTCACTGATGAAATAGAACAAACTGATTATTTGCCAAGAGCTTCTTTAAATGTCTTCAGCACCCTGTCACGGGCATAGGCATGCTCAACTATGGGCCGGGGATATTGATCGGTTCCAAATTCCGGTACCCATTTTTTAATGTATTTGTGATCAGGATCGAATTTTTGTGTCTGCAATTCAGGATTGAAAACTCTGAAGTAAGGAGCTGCATCGCAGCCGCTTCCGGCCGCCCACTGCCAGCCACCCACATTACTGGCCAATTCATAATCAAGAAGTTTTTCAGCAAAGTATGCTTCACCCCAGCGCCAATCTACCAGCAGATGTTTAACCAGGAAACTGGCCACAACCATTCTCACCCTGTTGTGCATATGACCGGTTGTATTCAGTTCCCGCATACCTGCGTCTACAATAGGATATCCCGTTATTCCTCTGCACCATGCGTCAAATTCTTTTTCGTTGTTGCGCCAGACAATTTTGTCGTAGGCCGGTTTGAAAGCGTTTGACTGTGACAGAGGAAAATGATAAATGATCATCTGATAGAAATCTCTCCAGATAAGTTCGTTGAGCCATTTTTCATTACCGGCAACTGCCAGTCTCGTGAGTTCTCGGATGCTCACAGTTCCAAATCTGAGGTGCAAACTCATGCGGGTTGTGCCATGCAACGCCGGAATATCGCGTGTTTCATGATAGTTCCGGATGATTTTTTTGTCAGGAATTACCGAGGGGAAAAAGTCAAATTCAAAATCCTTGAATCCCATTTCCTCAAGTGTGTGAATATTTCTAGGGGCTGATTGTGCAAAATATTTGAAATACAGGCTGTTTGGATAACTCTTCTGAAAGTAATCGTTGAGTTTTGATTTCCATTTTCGGCTATATGGCGTGAAAACCGTGTAGGGAAGTCCATCATCTTTCATCACTTCATTGCGATCGAAAATCACATGATCCTTGTAGCCTTTGAAAGGAATACCTTCATTTTGCAGGAACTGATAAATATCTTCATCTCTCCTGCGCGCATAGGGCTCATAGTCGCGATTGGCAAAAACAGCTGCAGGCCTTTCCCTAAGTATGATGTCCTTCCAAACTTCAAGCGGTTTGCCATAATAAGTTTTTAAATACGAATTGAATTTTCTCAGTTCCTGATCTATGTTCAGGAGAGTCCGGTGTATGAAAAGCAGACGTGCGTCGCGCTTATCAGTAAGATTATCCAATATGTCTGTGTCAAAAATGAAAATACACTGAACCGGATTTCCGGATTTCAGCGCATGGTACAGACCGGCATTGTCATGCAAGCGGAGATCCCGCCTCAACCAGAAGATTGAATTTTGAGATTTTTTCACTGTAATTCAAACAACGAATGTATGTCAGTGTTCATCCGGATAGCCGGTTGCATGGTCGGTTTTTTGCAAAATGGATGAGGAACCGATGTCCGAAAGGCATGCAAGATGATCATCTTATCAGACAGTTGTCTCATTCATTCATAGTTAACTTCGCGTTCCACCTGATAAATAAGATGTGCGCTGAAGGTATTAAAAATATTTACTGGAGAATTCAACGGTTTGGCTTAGGACTGATGTTGATGTTGTTTTGGGTTACCGGTCATGCTCAGACGCCATGTGAAAACGGACTCTCCGGTATTTACGAATGTGAAAACGTGCATCTTCTGGCACATATACCACCATCTGAAATCGATGGCTCGCTGACCAACGAAGTTTGGGGTTGGACTGATCCTCTCGACAATAAAGAATATGTTTTGCTTGGAGCTTCAACGGGTATGTATTTTTTTGACATAAGTAATCCTGCCCAACCATTGAAATTGGGACATCTGCCAAAACATACTTTCAATTCTCTCTGGAGAACATTCCGTACTTATAACAATTATCTATATGTCTGTAGCGAGGCCAATGATCATGGTATGCAGATTTTTGATCTTACCCGATTGCGTGATGTCGAGAATCCTCCTGTAATTTTTACGGAAGATGGACACTACAATGGCTTTGGAGATTGTCATACCCTTGCGATCAACGAAGAAACGGGTTATGCTTATGCATGCGGCACAGCGACCTATTCAGGTGGTTTGCATATAGTCAATTTGCAGAATCCGCTTGAGCCTGTCATCGCAGGTGGTTATGACCTCAATGGTTATACGCACGAGGCTGGTGTGTGGTTGTATGATGGTCCTGATGCCGATTATTCCGGAAGCACAGTCGCTATCTGCTTCAATGGATCAGTGAATGAACCACTCACCATCGTAGATGTTACCGATCCTTCTGATGCAACAACCATTTCTTTGACATCCTATCCTCAGCAGAATTATTGTCACCAGGGATGGTTCACGCATGATAAAGGATATTTACTGGTGAATGATGAACTCGACGAGTACTACAATTTTGCCGACAGCCTGCATACACACATTTTCGATGTACATGATCTGGATAATCCGGTCTACATGGGTTATCATGTTGGCGGAACAGCCATAGACCACAATTTATACATCATCGGCAACCTTTGTTTTCAAAGCAACTATACAGATGGACTTTCAATACTGGATGTAAGCAATGTTGCTGATACGTCGTTAAATCGAGTGGCTTATTTCGATCACTTTCCGGGTGGTGATCCTGAAATATTCCAGGGCGAATGGATGAACTACCCTTACTTCGCCAGCGGCGTGATTCCTGTTACAGATATTTACAACGGGATGTTTCTTTTGCAACCCGATTTCATCAAAGTAAATACACCGCCGCTGGCATGTGTTACTGATGGATTTGGTATGAGTGTTGAAATCATAGAAGGGTTTCAGGGTCCATACTCATTAGAATGGGAAGGTTTGCCTGACGATTTGATCCTGGAAGTGACTAATATTACAGATGATCAGTTTGACATATTCTGCTATACCTCCGGCATAACCGAAGGTGAATACACATTTGAACTAACTGTTCATGGCGCTTATTTCAGTTATACAGAACAAATAAGCATCACCTTATTAGAAGCGGTTATGTGGTTTTTTGATGCTGATGCTGATGGTTTTGGAGTTGATAATGTGGCCGTATCAGATTGTTTTCAACCTGAAGGGTATGTAGTAGAATCTGGAGATTGCGATGACAACAATCCGTGGATATTTCCTGGTAATCCGGGCACGCAAGATGGTATTGATTCGAATTGTAACGGATTGATCGACGAAGGAGAAATGCAGTTTTGTGCTGATCTTGATGGGGACGATCTCGTGGAGGTTGAAGATTTGTATCTGTTTACTTCAAATTATCAATGCATTGGCAGCGCCTGCATTGCCGACTTTAACGGAGATAGTATTGTTGATGTCACTGATCTGATCATCCTGCTTGCTGATTTCAGCGAGTTCTGCGGAGACTGATTAATTCTGGTCTTGCTTTTCTTCCAGCAATTGTCTTCGATAGAGACCGGCATATTTGCCATTCAGCGCAAGCAATTCTTCATGTTTGCCTTCCTCCACTACCTTGCCATGATCAAGAACTACGATGTTGTCAGCATCTTTAACACTTGATATGCGGTGAGCAATGATAATACTGGTCTTGCCCTTCATAATTCGCTTGAGTGAAGAAAGGATTTTATCTTCTGTTTCTGTATCAACTGCGCTCAGACAATCATCAAAAATGAGGATGTCCGGATTTTTAATGATGGCTCTTGCTATGGAAATGCGCTGTTTCTGACCACCACTTACATTGATGCCGCGCTCACCGAGTATGGTCTCATACTGCTGCGGAAATCCCATGATGTTATCATGAATGGCCGCATCCTTAGCTGCCTGCTCAATTTCTTCGCGAGAAGGTTTTTCAACGCCGAATGCGATGTTGTTGCTGATGCTTTCAGAAAACAGGAATACATCCTGTGGGACATATCCGATGTTTTTTCGCAAATTGCCAAGATGGATATTTCGCAAATCAATGCCACCAATCTTGATATTGCCGCCTGTTGGATCTATCATTCTTGGAATAAGATTGGCGAGTGTGCTTTTACCGCTACCGGTGCGGCCTATAATTCCCAACGTGCTGCCACAAGGAATGCGGAATGAAACATCGTTCAATGCGATGATTCCGCTGTCTTCATAACGGTATGTCACACGATCAAAAAGAATCTCACCCTGAGGCATTGGTTCTTCCGGCACTTCATTTCGAATAGCCGGTTCTGTGTTCAAAAATTCGTTGATTCTTCGTTGACTCGCTTCGGCCTTTTGCACCAGACTGGTGACCCAGCCGACGATAGCGAAAGGCCAGGTTAGGATGTTCACGTAAAAAACAAATTGCACAATAACACCAGGCGAAATTTCTCCGGCCATGACTTTTTGTGCTCCAATATAAACCGTGAGTATTGTGCTAAGCCCCACAAGCAAAATGATAACAGGCATGAACAGTGCGTCCGTTCTAACAAGCTCAAGTTGTTTTTTCTTATAGGAATTACTGGCCTCATCAAAAACCTCTTCAAAATACTTTTCTCTGCCGAGGGATTTCAGCACGCGTATTCCGGAAGTGGTTTCCTGAACCATGGTGCTCAGCACCGACTGTTGCGATTGCACCTGATCGGATTTTTTATTGATGATCTTACTGACGTAAAAGATTGCCACCATCATGAATGGTAGTGGTGATAAGGTGTATAGCGTGAGTTCTGCATCTATCTGAAGCATTACAACTACGCTCATCACCAGCAACACTATCAGGTTCAATGTATACATCACCGCAGGGCCTATGTACATGCGTACCCTGTTTACATCTTCGCTGATGCGGTTCATGAGATCACCGGTTCTGTTGCTTTTGTAGAAAGAAAGATCAAGTTCCTGGTATTTGTCATAGACCTCATTTTTAAGATCATATTCCACATATCTCGACATCACAATAATCGCCTGTCTTTGATAGAAAAGGAATATTCCCTTGATGACGAACATGACCAGATATAATACAGCTAACCATATACCAATACGAATTGCTATCGATGCAAAATTGGCGCGGTTCAGATGGAGTGGTTCAGCCTCCATTCCGATCCATGAAAGGATATTGACAAAGCTTTTTGGCTGATTTAGCGTGGTATTTTCATCCTGACTATTGGCGAAAGAAAGCGCATCTGCTAAAAAGTCGATACCATCGCGCACAACAGCAGGGGCATAAACGCTGAAAACATTACCAGCTGCTATCAGCAAAAATCCCATAAATAGCCTTCCTCTGTATTTCCAGAAATATTTATTGAGGTAGGCAAGATTTTTCATTCGGATCAGAATTCGAAGTTCCAGGTTATGCTTGGCAATATTGGAAATAAACTCACCTGATATGCCTTGATCTGAAAACTTCCTTCCGATACTGAACCATCATTTCCAAAATAAATGAAGTACGGATTCATCCGATTGTAAAGGTTGTAGACCGAAAAGTTCCAGTTGCTTCTGAATTTTTTCGGAATCGTAAGTTTTTTGCCTTCTTCATTGATCACTGTTTTTGTGGTTTTAGAATACCAGGTAAAAGACATATCCGCCCTATGATATGGCGCCATTCTAAAACTATTCCTGTCGCCATAAACATCAACAATTCTGTTCTCATAGAAGTATCTTTCTACAGGCAATGTAATGGCATTGCCTGTCGCATAAACGAAAACAAATCCGAAATCAAGGCGTTCGAGAATTTTGTAATTGACAACAAAACTAATGTCATGGCGTCGGTCCCAGCGCGTAGGAAATGCAGCTCCGTCATTGATTGCATCAAAGACACGCTCGGTTTTCGACCAGGTATAACCGATCCAGCCATTCAACCGACCAACTCTTTTTTTAAGAAACAATTCCAATCCATAGCTGTAGCCTTTTCCAAATACGAGCAGGTTGTCAATATTGTCGTTGATGGTTTGATCAGGCTGGGCACCTTCTCGGTACTCGCTTTGATTTTCCATCGTTTTATAATAAATCTCAACACTTGACTCCCATTTGTCTTCAAAGAAATTCCGGAAATATCCGGCACTATATTGCATACCGACTTGTGGCTGCAAAACGTCGGAGCTAGGCAACCACACATCAGTTGGCAAGGAAGTAGGAGAGAGGCTTGTCAGGTGGATATATTGGTAGTTGCGCATGAAACCTGCTTTGAGACTTGATGTTTTATTCAGCGTATATCGGAAATTAATTCTTGGCTCGAATCCGTTGTATGTCTTTACCTTTTCATTGCGATCATAACTTACAATCGTTGTTGCTCCAGGTTGTCCGACTGGCCCATCTGGTTCTTTGATGTATCGCTTAAATGGACCAACATGCATGAAGAATGACCATCGAATTCCGGCATTTACTCTGAATTTTTCACTGATATCAAATTCGTCAAGAGCATAAATAGCGGTTTCATGCGAGAGCAAATTCACTTTTTCGCCGGTGTCAAATTCTGTGTCGCCACTCCGCGCATAAACTGTGTTAGGTTGAAAGTTGTGATGCGTGTATTCTGCTCCCCACTTGATGTTGTGTAGGTAATTCGGATAGTAGTTCCACTGCACTTTGGCTCCATAATCTGTAATTCCACTTGCAAGTGTGAATTCGAATTGTTCCTGTTCAGCTCCGAATGAAAATCTGTAATCTGTGAATGTTGCAATGGCATTCATGAAAAGTTTTTGCGACATGATGCGATTCCAGCGCAGCGTCGCTGTTGCATTACCCCAAGGTATTCGTGTCGAAAAAGCTGTTTGTTTGCTTTTGAAGGTGAATACATCGCGGCCGAAATATCCACTCGCGAATAGTTGATCGCGTGCGGATAATCTGTAATTGACTTTGAGATTGAGGTCGTAGAAATAATAGCCTGATCCGTATGCGTTGGCTGTTGGCTTGATAAACGGCTTTAGAAGTGCGTCGATATAGGTTCGTCTGCCACTGATAATAAATGACGAAGTATCCTTTTTCAGCGGCCCCTCTATTGTAAATCTTGATGCAATGGTTCCTATACCACCTTGTGCATGATACTCCTTCTGATTGCCTTCTTTTAGCGAAATATCCAGAACCGAGGCAAGCCTCGATCCATAACTGGCGGGTATTCCACCTTTGGTTATTTCAAGGTTTTTTACAGCATCAGCATTGAATACAGAAAAGAACCCGAAAAGATGCGACGCATTGTAAACGGTAGCATTGTCAAGTAGCACCAGGTTTTGGTCTACACCGCCACCCCGAACATAAAATCCGGCATTTCCTTCACCGCTGCTCTTGATTCCGGGGAGCAGCGTAATCGTTTTCAAAATATCAATTTCACCAAGCAGTACAGGTAATTTTTTGATCTGATCCAGTTCTAGCCCGATTTTTCCGAGATCTGTGCTTTGGGTATTGCGGCTTTTGTCTGCCTCAATATTTACAGCAACAGTTTCCAGCGATTTAATGCGCAATTCGATATCGATCTTTTGATCTGATGTGAGCGAAATATTCCGAGATACGGTTTCATAGCCTATCAGGGAATAATCAATAGTGTATTGACCTTCGGGAAGTGTAAGTGAGTAAAAACCATAAACATTGGTGGCGTTTCCCTTGTCAATTTCCTTCGCAACAACCAAAGCTCCGATCAACGATTCGCCGCTTTCTGCATCTTTTATTTCTCCGCTGATGGTGAACTTTCTTTTGGATGATGACGGACTTTCCACCTGTGCTAAAATTTTTCCGCAGGTGAGAATAAAGAGAATTATAGTGAGTAAGAATTTAAGACGCATAAACGTGTGGGCAAATTTAGCCTTCACCGCGTGCTCAAAAGTTGTCATGCATCATTACATCGCTAAAAAAGCGTTAATTCAGACTGAAAGGTCAGCGTTATGTTAGCTGCACTGCTATTTTCGCGCGTTGATTTTTTTTTACTTTGATACGCCTGTTCCACAAGATAATCATATCTCTCGCTTATTTCTTGTTATGCCTTGCGGGGAGGGCTCAATATGAAATGCGGAGCCTCGCCGCTGTGAAAGTGGAAAAACCACCCAAAATAGATGGAATATTTGATGAGGATTTTTGGAGTAAGGTTCCGGTTGCATCCGGATTCATTGAGGAAAAACCGAATCCGGGTATAGCACACTTTCAAAATTCGGAGGTTAGAATTGTTTATGATCATGAAGCAGTTTATGTAGGATTTACCTGTTACGATGCGGCTCCAGATTCTATTCTCCGGCAACTGTCGGGTCGCGATCAGATAGGAAATACGGATTACTGCGGTATAATTTTCAGTTGCTACCGCGATGGTGTAAACGGTTTTGCATTCAATGTGACTCCTAATGGAGAGCAATATGATGTTCGTATGGACAACAATGGTGAAGACCTGGCATGGAATGCAGTTTGGTATTGTAAAACTGCCATCACAGATAAGGGCTGGGTAGCTGAATTCAAAATTCCATTCGCTGCGTTGCGTTTTCCTGATATACCCGAACAACTATGGAATATCAACTTTGTCCGCGACATCCGCAGGTCCAGAAGCCGCGGACATTGGAGGGGAATCAATCCTATGGTTCCTGGCGTGCTCACGCAAATGGGTGAACTCACAGGCATCCGCGATATTCAGCCACCGAGACGCATTTTCTTTTCACCCTATACTTCTGCATATTACAATACCCAGGAAAAAAATGACGGCACCGTATCTGCAGGTTTCAGCTACAATGCCGGACTTGATCTGAAACTTGGACTTTCGGATGCTTTTACGATGGATATGACCCTCATTCCTGACTTTGGGCAAACGATCAGTGATCAGCAAATTCTTAATCTCTCTGCATTTGAAATTCAATTCACAGATAACCGACAGTTCTTCACTGAAGGAACGGAACTGTTTTCCAAAGGCGGTCTGTTTTATTCCAGACGAATAGGATTTGAAACGCCAATTGGTTACAACCAGGCTTATTCCGCTTTAGCAGAAAATGAAATCGTAGAAGAGAATCCGAATAAGGATCAGATTCTCAATGCTGTCAAGATAAGTGGCAGAGATAAAAACAGGCTCGGAATAGGTTTTTTCAATGCAGTTACCGGCGCATCAAAAGCCCTGCTGCGTGACACGTTAACCGGTGGTTTTCGTGAAGTGACTACTTCCTCACTTACCAATTACAATGTTTTCGTACTCGATCAGATCTTACCGAATAACTCCTACGTCTCTGTAATCAATACCAGCGTTTTGCGAAACGGAACCGATTTTGATGTGAATGTTACAGGAACTTCCTTTGATCTCAGGAACAAAAAAAATAGTTGGGGAGTGAGCGGCAGCGGCGCTCTCAATTCTAAATACGGAAGGCAGTTCTCTGGTCCTGACATTACCAATGACAATGGATTCAGGCAAGAGGTGAGTTTAAATAAGCTTAGTGGGAATTATACTTTCAAATTGGGGCAGTTTGCCAAGAGTGATACATATGATCCTACTGATTTGGGTTTTTTAGCAGCGAACAATCTTATCAGCTACTATTTGAACAACAGCTACAACATTTTTAAACCATTTGGCAGATTCAACAACTTCTCCACAAGCCTGAATTTCAGTTACAACAAACTTTACAATCCCAATACTTTTACAGGGATTGCTGTTTCTTCAAGGCCAATTATCACCACAAAAAAATTCAACACATACGGCCTCAATATTGATTGGTCGCCTGTTCGGGGATATGATTATTTCGAACCAAGGGTTTGGGGCAGATTTTTCAGAACGTACAAAAACTACTTATTGGGAGCCTGGTATAGCAGCGACTACAGAAAGGTCATCGCCATTGATTTAGGTGCATGGTGGACGGACTATGAAAACGATGGAAGGTATATTTTCAACTGGAGAGCGGCCCCAAGATTTAGAGTGAACGACCATCTTTTTATCACTTATGTTTACAGTTATCAAAGCCACAAGAATGATCTTGGCTATGCATTTGCATTTGAAGATGAAGAAAGAACTAAGCCTTTGTTTGGCAGACGTGATGTGATTTCTCATACCAACGTTCTCAACTTGAAGTACGCGTTCAATCCGGTTATGGCTTTGAATACAAGAGTAAGGCATTATTGGGGCTATACCCGTTTTCATGAGTTCCATTCTCTTTTGGAAGACGGGTATTTGGGATCGACAGAAGTAACCGCCGCGAACCAGAGTTTCAATGCTTTTACCATTGATATGGTCTATACCTGGATTTTCACCCCCGGCAGCGAATTAAGTTTTGTCTGGAAAAATGAAATCAATGATTTCAACAGCGTCATTCCCGGTTCTTTGGGCGATGACCTGTCCTATACTTTCGGCAGGCCACAAACCAACAGCTACAGCATCAAGCTCATTTATTTTCTTGATTATCATACAGTGGCTGACTTGGTGAGAGGTAAGGATTTGTAAATCAGTGCCAAAGATCTCTTAGTTGAACATGGCGTAGCTTATCCAATAACAACTCGTTCCAACCAAAATAACTATATTTCTTTGGTAAAAATAAACACCTAACGTATTGATAAAGAGTGATATTGCCCGATTATTCATGTGTTTTTCTATGTAAACATAGAATTTACATTTCGGCATGCAACCCTTTGCTTTAAATTCGGGTTTTAGCTATGTTGATGGAAGAAATGAAGGAAATAATTGAGGGTTGTGTCAAAGGCCAGAAAAGGTCTCAGGACATGCTATACAAGAAATTTTCTTCACTGCTTTTTGGGATTTGTCTGCGGTATACCAAAAACCGTATGGAAGCCCAGGACGTATTACAGGATGTTTTTGTGAAGATCTACAACAATATCCACACCTACCATCACGATGGCAGTTTTGAAGGTTGGCTCAGGAGAATCGCAGTAAATACTTCGATTACGAACTACAGAAGGAACCTCAAACACGCTTATCAGGACGATGTGGATGATCTGGTGCGGATGAAGGATGAACCCCTGGTGGCGGAGGACCTGGAATACACTGCAGAGGAAATGATGCAGTGCATTCAAAATCTGCCCTCAGGATATAAAACGGTTTTTAACCTTTACGTAATTGAAGGTTTTATGCACAAAGAAATAAGCGACATGCTGGGAATTGATGTAAACACATCCAAATCTCAGCTGTCAAGAGCTAAGACATATTTACAAAGAGAATTGGCAGCAATCAGTAAAATCAAATCAATAGCATGATGAGTGACGAAAGATTTTTCAACCAGGTAAAAGCCACTATGGCTGGCTACAGTCCGGAAGTTCCGGAGGTTGTTTACGGAGCAATGAGGCGGAAATTGTGGTGGAGCAACTTCACCAGATTGAGTGCAACGCGCCTGAATGTTTGGTACCTGGCACTGGCGCTTGGCGCAGGTGTTGCCGGTGCGGCACACTTCTTCGGAAGCAGCGCTCATGCCGAAAGACCGGGCAATTATGGCGGTGATCAGAATTGGGCTGTTTCTGTAGCCAATACCGCTAACCAAACTCAGCATTCTTCCAATGAGGCAGCATCAAGCTCCAGCACATGTGCATCTTCATGCAGCGCATCGAAGTCGTGCTCAGAAGCTGGTCATGCAAGCGCTAAGTCAACAGGTGGCTCTTCATCCGGACACTCTTCTCAGGCTGCAGAATCCAGCACTGCGACTGAGACCATGACAGCAGGTGAATATCAGACTGAGACCACCGAAGCAATTGCTCAAGTTGAGAATAACGAGTCGCAGGAACAAACATCAGAGAACCCGACTGTTAGCAATGAAACTACTTCACTTTCTGGCAAGAAAAAATTGAAAGTTTCTGTTTTCAAGAACCGGAATCAGGAGACAACTGAGAAGAAGTAATTATTGCTCAAAAGAAAACACTCGAAGTAAATTAGCCGGAAACAAATCCGGAAAAAATTGAACTCAGGTGTGAAACCAAAAATAGAAGGCAACATCATTATCATGGTGTTGCTTTTCCTTTTTCCGGTGTGCTCTTTCGGGTGTGATTTAGCTGTAAAGGACACCCTCATCATAGATGGTGAAACAATTTTTATCGAGAAGGAGGAAGTCAAGCTCGATCTTGATTCATTAAATGATGTTTCCAGAAACGATGTCATTGATAAACCGGTCCGCGTTACTTTTCTTACCGCAGGGCTATATGGTGGATTGAACCTGACATCTGCGAAGTATCGCACTTCTTCCGGCAATCTTGTTTCAATGGATGAATTCACCGGCAATCCTTCATCATTGCAAGCGAATTTTATTGCTGGTCTGGATCTATGTGCCAAATTTTGGTCATTTCCGGCAGGTAAAAACAATTTAGATGTCGGGGTAATGGCGGGTCTCAACATCAATAAAATTAAAATAGCCTCTACTGTTATCCTGGACGAATCTCCTTTTCTTGAAGATAGCATTCTGAAATTGCGGTTTGATAGGGGAGAAGTATTTCTGGACTATTTCAGGTATACACAGTTTCCTTTTGGTGAAGTCGATACCGCCATTGTTGATTATCGAAGAGAGATAACTGAATTCTCAACTGTGGATATACCACTGGCAATGCGTTTCACGCTGTCGAATAAATATTCTGTATGGCAATATTTCGGTGAGATTGGGGTAACCGCAAGGCGAATCAGTTCCAACGGAAAAACGTTCGACAATTTTCTTGTCAATGATTCAGGAGAAATGATTGCTCTCCGCCGCGAGGAGTTTAAAGCCATGCATCAACTTAGGCCCACTTGCGCTTTGGGTTTTGAAGCTCGTCTTCCCAAGAAGAATGACCAGAATCTGGGATACTTTACTGTGGGATTCAAGGTTTCTGCGCTTGTGCCCGCTTCGCCGCTAAATTCCGGTTCTCTTTTTGTAATGGATTTTAGCAGCATCGCTACCGCTCTTTTCTTAAGGCGGGCATTCTGAAGCCGCATAAAGTTTGACTTTCCGAAGACATTTGCTCGGAACATGATTCAATAATTTCTTCACCATGTATCCAAAAAACTTCTTTGACGGGCAACTTGTTTATGAATTAAGGTGTCATGTTGTTAAATGCGGGTGTTTTCTTTGGTTATTTAACTCATCTGTCATAATTTAGCACATCTGAAATCCCATATCGGTGAATAGAATATTTTCTGTTATCATATTGAACTGTTGCGCCTTAGCAGGTGTAGGGCAAATTGTCAATGGTGGCTTCGAAAACTATTCTTCATTGCCCGTTAACATGGGTCAATGGCAAGTGGTTCAGGGATGGGGAAACGCAGGTAGTCTTGTCGCATCTCCAGATTTTTATCATTATGCTGCGAACGTTGCAGCAGATATTCCTGAGACGGCCCTTGCTCTTGTGGATTCATACGATGGTGATGCTGTCATGGGTTTTATTGCCTGTGGAAGGTCAAATACCAATCTCCGCGAATACCTGTCGACTCAATTCGCGTCTCCACTTGAAACAGGCAAGAAGTACAGGATCAAATTGCAGATCACAAACGGTGATAAGACCATCTCTTCTCTTTCAGGGCTGGGCGTTGATAAGCTTGGATGCTATCTTTCAGTAAACCCAATTGTACAAATTGATCAGACACCACTCAATGTTACTCCTCAGCTAAGAACAGAAGAGGTTATTTACAATGAGGAATGGCAATCACTTGCTTTCACTTTCATTGCTGATCAGTCATTCAAGTATTTTACTTTCGGTTTATTCGGGGATGATTCAGACAAACAGATAGAAATCCGCGATGGTGCAGACCCCATGTTTGCATATTACTTCGTTGATGACTTCAGCGTCGAAGCGGTTTCGATGACGGAGGGATCCAACGATGAAGTGAAAGAACCTGATGAGACCGTTGATCAACAGCCATCAAAGAGACCCATCTTGCAGTCTGAAGAAATTTTCTACGTTCCAAATTCTTTTACACCAAACAACGACGCTAACAACGATACTTTCAAAGCTGTTTCAAGTACCATCAAGGAATGGAAGTTTGAGATATTTACCAAATGGGGAGACAGAGTATTTGTTACCGAAGATGAAAATCTAGGTTGGGATGGTACTTTCAACAACCGTAATTGCGAAAATGGCACGTATGTCTGGCAAATTACCTACCTCAACATCGAAGACGCTAAAAGACCACGCGAAATACAGTTGAAGGGTTCAGTCATTATGCTGCGTTGATCGGCTTTTTCTCTTTCAATCTTATCCAATTTCCGTGAGGCTAACTCTACCTTCGCGCGCATGAAAGTGACGCAGATCGGATTGAAAGAATCCCTCATTCATTCCCAGTTGATTCTTGATTATTTAAACCGGGAAGAAAAACTGGCCCCTTTCAATTCCGCGTTCCCCGGCACCAAGGCGTTTGCAGACGCCATGAGAAAAAAACAATTCAGTGCAAACCAAAGGGACATTCTTGTCAAAGCACTAAACCGGCAGTACAATCAAATGAATGTTGGTCAATTGGTACAGTCCAATACCCGGGCATTGCTCGATGAAAAAACTTTTACTGTCACCACCGGCCACCAGCTTTGTTTATTCACGGGTCCTCTTTACTTTATTTCCAAAATTGCTTCTGTGATCAGGTTGACACTTGACCTGAAAAAGTCATATCCTGATAACACATTTGTACCTGTTTTTTGGATGGCTTCTGAAGATCATGATTTCGAAGAAATCAGCAATGTAAATTATGAGAATCAGAAAATTCATTGGCAACAATCACAACGCGGTGCTGTTGGAAGAATGTCCACTTCGGGAATTGAATCGTTGATTGATCAAATAGAGAATAGCCCGGTAAGTACAAGTTGGAACCGGCTGTTGCGCGAAGCTTATCAAATGCCTGATTTGGCTTCTGCAACCCGATATCTGGTGAATGTTTTATTCGGTAAATATGGTGTTGTTGTCATCGATGGAGATGATTCAGATCTGAAGGTATGCTTGAAGGATATAGCGTTGCTTGAATATTCAGAGAATGCTTCTTATCGTGCCGTAAAGTCGGCCAATGAAAAGCTGCAAAATCTTGGTTATGAAATTCAGGTACATCCACGGGAAATCAATCTTTTTTATCTTGAATCTCAATCAAGAGAAAGAATTGTTGCGAAAGATTCCGGAAATTGGGAAACAGTGAATGGCTCGAAACAGTGGAACGAACAGTCGCTGCGTCAGGAGATTGAAACTCATCCCGAAAACTTCAGCCCCAATGTTGTTCTTCGACCGCTTTATCAGGAAAGGATTCTGCCCAACCTGGCATACGTTGGTGGTCAGGGAGAGCTTGCCTATTGGCTGCAGCTCAAAGGAGTCTTTGATGTCTATAAGACTGAAATGCCTTTGCTGATTCTTCGTGATCACGCCTGCATACTTCAGGAAAGTATTGTTGCCAGATTGCAGAAGCTCAATCTCAACTTGCTGGATCTTTTTATCGAAAAGAAGGATTTGCTGAAAAAAGTATTACCCGAAATCAACGTGAATTTGTCTGATGAAAAGCATACACTGTCTCGGCTCTTTGAAGCTCTCGCTGAAAAAGCAGGTATGATTGATTCAACACTGAGCGCTGCAGTTCTTGCAGAAGGTAAACGACAGGAGTCTGCCATCGATCAGATTGGCGGAAAAATGTCAAAAGCGATCAAACAAAAGGAAGAAACCAAGATCAGACAATTGGATAAAATGTTGGGTGAAGTTTTTCCGGAAGGAAATTTTCAGGAGCGTTACATGAATTTTTTTCAGTTCGCTTCCGCAACTGACGATGATCTCATAGAAGCCATGATTCAGTCCTTCATTCCAATGGGGAATAAACTTTCGGTGTTTTATATTTCAAGTTGAATCCAGGTATATTGAAAGGAGGCATAGGATAAGCTCATCGATTGATATAGTAGGGTTAATTCAATTTATCCGATGGTAGTTCATTGTGTGCAATGCAATCAATTACGATTGCTTATTCGATTGCTCATTTCCAATGCTTAATCGGTGATTATGTTCGCTCGAATTAAAACTGCCATCCAATTTTGATGGCTGTTTTTAAGAATAGCAAATTGATTCGTGTAAACTATTCAATTACTGGGTTCACTCCTTTACAAACCTCAACTGATATCGCCCATGTTGAGTGTCGATTACCAAAACATAAACACCAGATGCGAGATGTTTAATGTTAATTTCTGTCGTCAAGGAAATTTCTTTGACCAATTGACCGAGATCATCATACAAATGCGTACTCAAAATTTCATGTGACTTCAATCCATTGATTTGAATAACATCAGATGAAGGATTGGGGAACAATGTAACATCGGGTTTGTAATGAGGTTCAGAAATGCCTGTGAACAAACATGAATCAGGCCCGATGTATTGCGCCAACAGGTTCAGATTGGGATGGTCTTGTGCGGCCATAAAATCGCCGCCAATGATCAGATTGCCATCATAAACGCATACCGAATGAATCACATTTTCCCAATAATGACCACCCGGAAAGGCATTGCCGGAACCATAACCGCACCAGTTTTCATCATCCCAGCGGGCAATGCCATGGGCGGGAAAACCGCCTGCATAATAGAAGTGACCCACTACGTAAAGACAATCATCCGTTGCCCACATATCATATACAGCCTGGTAGGCCGAGGGAGCATCCATGTTCATCAGGCCCCCGTCCATATCGTCCCAGTTCTGGCCATCCCAGGCGGCAATGAAATTACCCGGATTGGCAGGGCCCTGAAAACCGCCCAGGGCAATGAGCTTGTCCTGGAACACCGTCAGCTTGCGTACATTGCTGAATGATCCGGACAGACCGGAGCCGACGGGAGTCCAGCTTTCTCCATTCCACATGATCAGGTCATCATAGTTAAAATCAGAACCAGTATAGTTCCAATTGCCACCAAGGTAAAGATTTCCCTGATACCATTCACAAGTCTGCACATTGTTTCCTATTTCATTGTTGCTGAAATTAGGCAAGTTGTGCACAGGCAGCCAGGTATTGCCATTCCACTTGCCAAATCCATTGCAATCCAATCCGCCACAGGTATCAATGCCACAGGCATATAATGTGTCTTCATGGATTTTGAATTCCGGAACAATCCAATCAATTGGTCCGAAATTCTCCCAACATTCTCCGTTGAATTTTGCAATACCTCCAATTGTATTGCTGCAACTCGACTGAAATCCACCGGAAACTATAAGGTCGCCATCAAATCGAATGATTGCTCGCACACTTCCTGAATCAATGTTATCATTAGGACTACAATTCCAATCAAAACCGCAACCCAATGGCATGAGGCTTGTGCCATCCCAATAAGCGATTTTTGACAGCGTATCTCCACTTGTAGCCTGCCAAAAGCCACCTCCTAAAATTAGATGACCGGTATTTTCATCGATATAAAATACCCGGGGTCCTCCAAAACCAGGATCCACAAACCCACCACCCAAACTATTCCAAAGTTGGGAGTAGCCAACGCCGACTACTCCCATAAAAATACAAGCAAGAATTATTTTCCTCATTGCGCTTTGATTATTTTGATCTGACTTCGACGAATACCATGTTCATTCAATGCTTCCAGCAAATAGATGTCGTCTGCCAACTCTCGCATATCAATCTCAACTTGAGAAACATTGGGAAACACAGACAATTCTTTCACCAATGCTCCAAGTGAATTGAATAACCTTAACCTTAGGGGTTCATTGGTCGCCAATAACAAGGTGAATTTATCTGAGGCTGGCACCGGGTAAGCTCTCATGATCAAGTCCTGGTCTCCAAAACTTGTCTTGTTTGAAAGCACAGCGTCTTGTTCAATATTAAATCTTCCGATAATTGCGCTTGAAAATGAACTGCTTTGGTCTTCCTGACAATATGGATTTGGGGTCGATGGACAAGCCAGCGGAATGTATGCATTGGGAGACATTCCGGTGAAGTACAGATATTGATCACTTACAGCATCCAATTGAGCCAAACAACCGGAGTGATATGGAATGGTCAAACCCTCGACATCAGCAAACAATCCCTCGAAAAAAGTGGCCCAAAACAGCTCTCTATTCGCGGCAAATCCTAAGATAAATGCGTCGCCATCATAACCGCCTTCATCGCAATAATTTTCCTGAAACCATCCTGTCTGCTCAAAAAGAGGAAACTGAAGATTGATGTTACCCTCCTGAGAGGTTGTACCAGTCAGATATATATATCCTCTTGAGTCTCCGGCAATATCCATGAATTTCTCGTAGTTATATTCGAGGCTCGGCCAATTTCCGGCAAGATCATCCTCATAAACTTCTATACATTCATTGGTCTCCGTTCCATAAAATGTACTCCAAACCAATTCATTCGAGTTTTTGTCAAACTCAGCAATATATACATCACGATTTTCGGTAACAGCATCCTGATAAGCGCCACCTGGCGTGCAAATAGAAATTTTACCGGGTATTGCGTCACATGACAATTCGACATCGGGTGCCTGATCCATGGTATAGCCGGCCACAACCAACCTCGAATTTTGTTCAACGGGCTTTATAATTGCTACAGATTGCAAACCTGAAATGCCCGTAAGTCCTGTTGACCATGTCAGATCCCCCTCACCAGAAAACTTAAGAATAAAAGCTGTGTTAGAGGTTCCGTTTTGTAAAAAACTTTCGGTTGCACCGCTTTGGTAACCATCCACATCACCACGGCCTACAATCCAAACAAAGCCCGGTGTGCCGCTGGAGCCAAATCCTGTTGCTTCGAATGCCTTCTGATGATCATTGTTGCCGTAGAACGTGCTCCATAATATGGCATTGTTTGTTCCGAATTTGGTGATAAATACATCCCAATTGCCATCATTGCTGCCGTCCAGATACTCAACGCCGTCGGCGCAAATCGGAAACAAATTATCCATGGAATTTGGTTCACATCCGGCGCTGCTGATGGCTTCTGCCCTTGTATTGCCGATCAACAATACATGGCCATTGTTGAGTGCCACCAGATCAATGGCCTGATCTTCCTCGGGGCTGCCTATGTAAGTTCCCCATTGAGCGGTGCCATAATTTTCATCGAACCTCATAATCCACCCATCCTGAACCCACCCCTCTACATTGCTTTGCATGGAAAAATCATCTTCATCTGTTTGAGCCCAAGAAAAAGCACTATTCGAATAAGTATTGCCTGCAGCATAAATCCTGTAATCAGCAGCTGTGCCATTGTACTCAATGGCTCGGCCTTCGTCTGCTTTATTCCCGCCAACGAAGGTGGACCAAAGCAATACGGCTTCGTCATCAAAACAGCTCACAAAACCATCTCCTTGGTTATAAAGATCATCGATCTCACCAAATTGACCAGGCTGCGTAGGAAAGTCGGCACCCATTGCTATTCCTGTTATATAAGTGGTTGCATCGTTTTTGGTATAAATATCCAAAGAGGCTTCATTGCCTCCCGAGGCGTATCCAAAATAAGTGGACCAATCCAAATTATTCAATGTTGCGCAATAACTCAATGCAGCAGATGAAGCCATGGAAACCCGAATCACAAGTGTCCCCGACCAGGTGCCGTAATTAAAACTGACTTTGTTACCACTATTAATTTGGTAGGTTGGTTGCCAGGGCAGAGTTGTAAGTACACCGGTGGTTAAATTCATCGTGTAGGCCGTTGGCTTATCTTGAACAATATCCCCAAATGCGGTTACAATGTGCAATCTGCCATTGGCATCAACCGATAATGAGTTTTGACCTTCGTATTCCATTTCGATATCGGTTGGTGTTGAACCGGGCCTGCAAACAAACCAATAGGCATAGCCATCTGCTCCATTCTGAAACATCACGTCTGTATTGGTATATGCAGAAGGCTTCAAAATGTCGTTGTAATAATAATTCTTCTCAATTTTATCGCAATACCCCAGATAATAGTTTGCAAAAAGCTGCTGGGCATTGGCTGGATATAACCTGTTATACATATTTCCTTTGGTAAAACGCATATCAATTCTTTGAAGTGAGTCAATGCTGTCGCCCTTAACCCGAATCACCATGCTCATCAACGAGTCGTTTAAAAATAATTACGGAAAAGAATTGTTGCAATAGAATCGAATGTTTTCATTGCTAGTCGAATCAGTCAATAACTGTCCTTTGTTCTCCTGAAATCCAAGTAACGCCAAAGGGTTAGGATTTATTGGAGCATACACCGTCTTCACACTCCACTTGGTGAGCATATAACTATATGTGTTCGGTGCTGTTTCTATTTGTCCCGCCATGTACACTTCATTGGTCGAAACATCGAGTGCAATTTTTTGCGCCTGGTCGTTGCGGTTGTAGGTGCTATTATATCGGTTTGTTGCCAATACGGTTCCGGCAGAAGAACTCAAGACAGAAACCACCATGTCATCGTTGCCATCTTTATAGGACGTAGTGGCAATAAACGCATTACCCGCTATATCCAGAGAAATGGCAGCTCCGCGGTCGTCGCCTGTGGCCAGATCAATCTCATGATCCCAAACAACAACTCCACTGGTGGTGACAAGTTTCGCGGCAAAAAGATCTTTGCCATTGGCTGTAGACGAGGCATAGCCCGTGATATACACATGCGATGTGCCCACGAGTGCAAGTGCCAACGCTTCGTCATCGGCATTTCCGGCGCCATTGTAATTGTACACCCATTGTTCAGTCAGTGTGAGATTGAATCGCGCTACGCGGATGTTTTTTCCTTGTGTGGTGCTTTGCACGGTGCCGGCAACAAGGATATGATTCACACCATCCACCGCAACATCCGAAACTGCGGAAAAGACGGTGTCATCTCCAAAACTCAGACCGGCACTTGCAAAAACTCCTGTTGTGCTGTTGTACCTGAGCAAGGCCAGTTTCCATGTCACCGGATTGCTGCCGGTTTGTGAGGCTGAGTAGACATAGGTTTGTCCGCCGCTATTCACAATGCGCGCAGCGGCATCCTGCATAGAGTTGGTTGAGTTGTTCCATGTATTGGTCCACAATGCGCTACCGGTTGAATCATATTTGGCACTCAATACA